>JBEKMZ010000128.1:0-7713 GCA_049523315.1 Acidimicrobiales bacterium
ACGACAACTAAGCCGGCAGTCACCACGACAACTAAGCCGGCAGTCACCACGACAACTAAGCCGGCAGTTACGACGACGACCGCTGCGCCGGTAGATCCAATGACTGCCTGCGAGGCTGCCATGACGCTGACGGAGGATGTAGGTGTGCTTGTCGATGGTGGCTATGAGAGTTCACACACGTTGGCATCCCTTGCCGCCGACGCGGAGTCCTATGGTCCTCCGTTATCTACGGACGTACCGCAATACATGGCTGAGGTAACAGAATGGGAACAAGGTCGTATTACCGTAGATAACCAACTTTTTACAGCGTTAAACATTAAGGTTACAAGCGACTGGGAGAATTGTGTGTAGAGTGGAAACCGTTTACGATCACTAATTTGCAGCAATTACGTCCAGGATTGACCACTTGGCGGCTCGCCGGGTAGCGCATCGTGAGCCTGCGAGAGTGGCGGCCCTCGTTCGAGCCGACGGAGAGTAATCGGCCTTCCCCAAGGACACGATGCTCTGCTAAGTGTTGACGCCAGATCTGCCGATAAGTAGATAGTGGATCCCTTCCCGCTCGCAGGTCGGAAGTCGGTTCGTGCCGCCTTGTTGGAGATTGGAGTAAGCCGTGAAAAGGCTTCTTGCAGGACTGTTTATCGCAGCATCCCTGGCTCTCGTCACAACCGCGGCCAGCGCCAGCACACCACTCCGCCTGAAGTCGGTCACAAACCCCGAGCACTCAGGCGGAGCCGTGACCCTGACCGGAACTGGGTTCACAGTTGGCGACTCCATCAAGTGGGTAATGACGGCAGGACCCACCACGGTTGCCAAGCCGCTCACGGTCACTCCGACAAAGCTGACCACTAAAGCGCCGTTCGCGCCTGGGGCGGGCACCCATGCGTGGTCTGTAGCGGTCATTGCCCCGAAGTCGATCATTTCGAACCGACTCACGGTGAAGGTGATCACGGGCCTGCAGCTAGTCTCGATCAGTCCGGCCGATGCCTACAACTGTCACATGGTTACCCTTCATGGCTCGGGCCTCGCTGGTGTGAACCTCGTGTGGTTCGGTAGCTCCTATCAGAAGCCGAGCGCTGTTACGTCAACACAGATTCAGGTTGAGGTTTCAGAGTTTGTCGAGAACGGCTCAGAAGTCGTGGCGGAGGACCCAAGTGGTCTTCATTCGAACCCGCTCGTCATCACGATCCTTCCAGGCGGTTGTTGACCGTGACAGCTATCCCACCTGAAGGGGACCTTCGCCAACAGGTCGATGCATTCATGGACCAGGTCGCCTTCGCTAGGTTTCCATTCGAGAATTACGACGGCGGCATACCAGCGCATACGGAGCCTGAGCAGTCCGGGATCTTCCTTCTTACAAACGACGGAAGGTGGCAATTTCATCCTGAGAACAGTTCGGAGTACTTCTTCGGAGGCCTTGCCGCATACACGATACAGGCTCAGGAGACAGGCGAGCAGTCTTGCGCTGTGCTCCTCTATGACAACGAGAACTCATCCGTAAGGGCGAGTTGTGCCCTCCCGACTACGGGAGCAGCGGAACTGCAGAACGCTATCGCTGAATGTCGTGCAGAGGCACTTCGCCAGGCCGGGGATCCCAGAACAGCGGCCCTCTCTGAGACACAGCTTGAGCAACAGCTGCAGCAGTTTCGAAGGGGTCTGGTCGACATCGCCAATGCTCGAAAGCGCATTGAGCTGCAGGTCGAGCACTTGTTATCGGCGGACACCAAGCTCCAGAACCAGGCACGTCAGGCACTCACACAAAACAACCGGGACGTGGCACGTGAGGCACTCACCAGACGTGCCACTATCGCCACTCAGATCAAGGCCCTGACGGCGCAAGAACTTCAGTTAAACGAGCAAGAGGACAGGATTCTTTCAGTGAACCAGCAGCGTCTGGGTCCTACCTCGTTGCACTGCCCGACAGCTGAGCGCAGGGTTGAGTTGATGCCTCCCAACGAGTCAGAAGCAACGCCTACGCTGGCTTCGCAAAAGGCCTGGTGGGAGGGAGTCCAGCCAGCCAAGCTTCGTGGTCTTGAGTTAAACCCCGGCAGAAGGCCGGACTACACCGGGACACTCTACGTCACCGAGCGAGCCGGACTGAAGGATGATGGTCCATCTAAGGTATGGGGACTCTATTACAAAGGAGGGTTGCTCGGCGGTGGGTGGTGGTTACCTCTAGGCGGAGTGAGCAAATTCGAACTGGCTGAGGCTGATATTCACCCGAGTGGTACCGGCTTCATTGGCTTTGGGCTGGTAGGAATGGCGGCCGTACTTGCCGCCAGATCGGTTAGTCAGCACCGTGCAAAAGCCGTGCGAGTACTGACAATTACAGATCGCAAAGGGACGGCCCACCAATTCCAGACCAAATTGTCGTCAGGCTACGTGGTTAAGAGATTGGGCAATCTAGTTCAGCTCTACACCGCGAAAGTCGCTGCCGATACTCAGGTACTGGCTGAGGAGAGATCCCTTATGAACGAAGAACTGCTGAAGGCTGAGGACGAGACACGTAAGGCGGCGATCAGAGAGCAAGCCGAGGCGATCGCCCAAGCTGTAGCGCCGCGGGTGTCGGTGGCGGATGAGCTTGCAAAGCTTGCGCAGCTCAAAGAGGCGGGCGTGCTCACGGAAGAAGAGTTCGCAGCACAGAAGGCAAAGCTGCTTTTGTAGCGGAGTGTACGGCCTAGCTGCTCTTGCTCCGGGGAACCGTACACTACCGCCCGAAGGCCGGTTTCGACTAGTTACGGGTGGCGCACCAAAGTAGCTACGGCGGGGGAGACAACCAGGAAGAGGGAGGCCCGCTTGTAGTTTACCCCCCTTTCCAGTGCGCAGCCCGGCACGTGCTCAAGGGCTATCTCGTGCATTGTCTGTTGCATAAATGCGTCTTTCCCGTTTGTATTCCTCGCCTATAGGAGAGCTATGTAGGGCCTATGGTCGGACAGCTCCGGTTCTGCAGGAATGCAGCCCGCGAAACTGCCACAACGCCATGACCTGCGGTTTTGTTCGTACACTCGGTTTGTTATGCCCGTACCATTTGTGAGCTGACTATCGGTGCGCAGCTCAATTCACGCCAGCCTTTGTTCGTGCCGCCATCCTCGCCTTCACGAAGCCAGGTGACTTAGTCATCGATCCCTTTATGAGCGGCGGGACAACTCTCGTAGAGGTCATGCGAACTGGGCTACCCTCTATCGCTCGAGGACCGCGGACCCGGTTCTCGGTACCGATAGGTTCGGCGGCGGCGCCGACGACATGCGAACCACCAATCTGCCAGGCAGTTGCCTTTCGGCCTCGCCAATCATCGCTGGCTCAAGTACTGCTCTCATGGCGAGAGCCCCGAGGTCCTCTTTGGGCTGTCGCATCGTAGTCAGTGACGGTTCAACGTAGGCTGCGACCTCAATATCGTCGAATCCAACCACCGATACGTCCCCCGGAACCTTCAGACCGATCTCACGGAGACCATGCATCACGCCTATAGCCGTTAGATCATCGAATGCAACGACCGCGCTCGGCGGTTTGCGCGCCACCAATGCGACGGTGGCGAGCCTGGCAGCGTCTAAGGTGGCCTCGCAGACGCCGACCGTCTCGAGCTCAAGCCCAGCCCGCTCGAGGGCCATTCGACATCCAGTATAGCGAAGAATCGCGGGCAATCGCGGAGCCAGGCCGACAAACGACACTCGCGTATGCCCGAGCGAAAGCAGGTGCTCTGTGAGAGACAAAGCAGCGCCTAGATCGTCGAACGCTATTACTCGGTAGAGATTGCTTGCCATCTGCCGGTAGGCCCACCGTTGTAACTGCGAAATTGTCAACCGGCGGGCCTTGGCCAGAAAGATTCGGTCCAAAGGTAGATCCCAATTGATCCTTATCAGGGGCAAAGGGGGTACATTGCCGCCGAACCAACTCGCCGGGTCGCTCCGAGTACTAGTGACGATGATGCCTTCGACGCGCCTTGAAACGAATAGATCGATGGCCCGCTGCTCGCGGGCTGGATCGCCGTGCCCATTGGCAAGCAGAACTGAGAAGCCGTCGGCCGAAGCTCGGCTCTCAATAGCGGCGATCACTTCGCCCCAGAAGCTGTCGCCGCTCGAGGGGACCAGCACACCGACCGTCCGTGTCGACTGGGTCACCAGTGCCTGCGCGATCGAGTTCGGGATGTATCCGAGGGCCGAGATCGCTTGCTGCACGCGGCGGCGAGTTTCGGGCCTCACCAGGGGATGGTCATGAAGGACCCGTGTCACCGTCGCGGGCGAAACTCTACTCGCCTTTGCAACGTCCTTCACCGTCACTGCCCGGCCCTGAGTCATCGCGTGAGAAAGAATAGTGCTGGAGCGTCGGTCCAACGCTCCAGCTGCCCAGCCTTGACAACGCGCCCCATGTCAGTATACTGATGAAAACGTCATCATTGGGGGTAATGCCGTATCATTGGGGGGTAACGCGGTGGTTGCGCTTTGCGGGAGCTTCCTACTCCAACATCACGAGCGTCAGTGGGCGCGCGCCGTCGGCAGGGCGAGATCTAGCTGGGTCGCAGCTCCATGTCCTCGCGCACGAGCTGAGCTGTCGGTCGACATCGCCACATGATGATGCGGCTGTTGGCAGGCGACTCTCGTAGTCGTGCCGCTACAGTTCGCCGGGGGCGTGGCCCCGGCGTTCGCGCCTATGCGCTGCTAACTCCGTTCGTTGGCCTCTGCGGCCTGCTGCTGGCAACGCCTGTCGCCATTGCACTCTATCTCTCGTTCACCAACATCCAGCTCATCGGCCCGGACGCAACAACGTTCTCTTTTACGGGCCTGGCGAACATTGAACGGCTTGTCGCGGATCCGCTGTTCGTACATAGCTTGCTAGTGACGCTCGTCTTCGCCCTGGTCGGCACTGCGGTTATTCAGACGTTCGTCGGAACCGCAGTCGCTTTCTTACTCAGCCACGTGAGTAGCTGGATCAGGACGGTAACCATCGGCGTGACGGTCGTTGCCTGGGTTATACCCGAGGTCGTGGTCGGTCTTGCCTGGTACGGGATGGCGCAGCCAGGAGGCGTTATCGACGGCGTAAGCCGGGCCGGGGATTCAGATCTACTGCTTCAGCACGCCCTTGTCATTGTCATCGCCGCAAATATTTGGCACAACCTGGCCTTCACCATACTTATGCTGTCAGCGGGGCTGAGGAGTATACCCACAGATGCCGTGGAGGCTGCTGCGGTCGACGGGGCGGGTGCTTGGCGCACGCTGTGGGAGATCAAGCTGCCACTGTTGCGGGCGACGCTCGCCGCGAATGTAACGCTTTCCGTTCTTCAGAGTCTCTCGGTGTTCACGCTGATCTATGTCATGACCCAAGGCGGTCCGGCGAACGCGACCCTGACGGTTCCAATCTACTTGTATCAGCAAGGCTTTAACAACAACACGCTCGGCTACGCCACGCTAATGGCCATCGTACTTCTTGCGATCGGCGCCGTCCTCGCCGGATTAATGGTGAGACAAGTGGGCTCGGGACGGAGGCTGGCAAAGGCATGACAGCGCCACCGAGAGAGCGCCCCACGTCCCCACGGCGAGAGGCGAGACGGCTGTCCCGCAGCACCCGCAGAAGCCTGGCGTCGGTGGTCGCGGGGCTGGTCGCTATAGCGATGGCGGTCCCCTTCCTGTGGCTGCTGCTCCTCTCTTTCAGCCGGCGGACGACCTTCGGGTTGCAGGTGCCGCTCTGGACAGGAAGCAACTACTCCACCGTGCTCTCGGCGACATCTGGACTCGGCTCGATCCGTTCCTAAGCAGCTTCTACATTGGTGTCAGCAGCGCGATTGTGAGCACAGTCGTCGGCTTCTCGGCATCATACGGACTATCACGTGGCCGGTTGCGTCACAAGCGGGGGATCCTGCTAGGTGCACTGTTCATGAGCGCTCTTCCGATTCCTGCCTTGGTTGTCCCTTTATACGAACTATACGAAAAGCTCGGCCTACTCAACTCGCGCCTCTTTAGTGGGGGATTGATAGGGGTCACGGTCCTGCCGTTCACGGTATGGATCATGACTAATCAGATCGATGGTGTTCCGACCGAGCTTGACGAGGCAGCAGGTCTTGACGGTGCCGGAATGTTCACCGTGCTCCGCCGGATCATCCTCCCGGTTGTCGCTCCAGGCGTGAGCTTCGTGTTCATCTTCGCGTTTCTTCAAGGATGGGGCAGCTTCTTAATCCCGCTGATCCTCGACTCGGTGCCGTCGCACACTCCTGCCCCGATCGCCTTGTATGACTTCATGAGCACCCACACTGCCTTTGCGTTTGGCGCGATCGGGGCGTTCTCTGTCTTGTTCTGCCTTCCCGTGATCGCGCTATAGGCCCTGGTCTCTGGCCAGTTCTCGAGCGGCTTCTCCGTGGCGGGGGCGCTCAGTGGTTAGGGCTCTAGGAGACAGTGGAGAGGCGAGCCTCGGTCCAGAAGCTGTACCGACCAGTAATGCGTATGTCACAGCCAAGAAAGGAAGGAGAAGATGGTGAATGCCACAACCGCATCTAGAAGTCACGGGGCCGGTGTGCCGAGGGTTTGCAGTGGCGGTCGACGCGGGAGGCTTGGTAGGCGCTTACGCCTAGTCGGCTGCGCGGCGGCCACGTTGATTGGAGCAGTAGGCCTTACTCAAGGCGCCTCAAGTGCAGCCAACAGAGAGGCAAGGAGTTCGGTGAGCTCGCTGTCTGGGACGATCACAGCAGAGTTCGACGCTGGGCTCACCTTTGACAGCAATGCCGTTGGGGTCACATGGTGGAATCACGTAGCAGCCGAGTTTCACAGCGCCTATCCACACGCCACGCTTAATCTGGACAACGTCTCGGGCGACCTCAGTGCGTATACGACCAAATTGGCGCTGCAGTTCAGAAATCCAGCTGCGGCTCCGGATGTCTTTCAGATCAACAGTCAGTACTTGGGTGAGTTTGCTTCTGGTGGGGACCTGCTGGCCCTCAATCAATATGTGAACAGCGGCCAGATCCCCGGGTGGTCGTTCTACCCAGCCAATGTGAAGGGTGATGACACCTTCGGTGGGAAGATCTACGGGGTCGACGAAGGAGAGAACATCGGTGCCATTCTGTACAACAAGGTGTTGTTGAAGAAGGCCGGGATATCGATGCCTTGGTCACCGAAGACTTGGGCACAGATCATTAAGGCTGCTCAAGCCGTGAAGGTCCATGACCCAAGTGTTTATCCGCTCGGTATCGCCGCCGGGACGGCCACCGCCGCCGGCGGCATCGCGCAGGGAACGGGCAACCTGATCTATGGCAGCAGCACCGCGACGATCTACGATTCCGCCCACGGGCGCTGGGTGGTGGGTAGTAGTGGCCTCACTCAGGTGCTGGGTTTCTATCGCACCGTCTTCGCTGACGGACTTGGTGTCCCCGTTTCGTATCTGTTTGCATCGAATGCGATCGGCGAGATTCCGACGCTCATGTCGCAGGGCAAAATTGCGATCGCCGTGGTCGGTTCAGGAGCTACCTAGCCGGCGGCGCGCCAAGATGTCGGAGCGGCACCGATTCCGACTTCGACGGGCCAAGCGTCGGGACGCGCATCGACGCTGCAGGGCTGGGCGGTGGCCGTCTCCAAGTCCACCCCGCATTCGGCACTTGCGCTCGGGCTAGTTCGGATAATGCAGAGCGATGCAAACATCGTGAGTTTCGCGAACACGGCGGGGTTCGTTCCGCCCATCCCGAGCCTGTCCAGCAACAAGGCTTTTGTGAGCTTTGCTCCACTTCAAGCGGTG
>JBEKMZ010000129.1:0-7686 GCA_049523315.1 Acidimicrobiales bacterium
GACGGGGGGTCGTCGGCGTGTGCTCGACACCCTCACCGGGCGGCCGCTCGATCGCTCGACGGCGGCGGCGTCAGGTTTCGCCTGCTTGCCCGAGACGACGGCGCGCCGCCATCTCGAGGACCTGACCGCGATCGGTGTCGTCGAGCGAACCGGCGCCTTCCCGGAGCGCTGGCGCCTTTCCGAATGGGCGGCCGATCTCTGGCAGCGCCTCGATCTGCCGATTGGAGACCAGAGTTGACTACCCAACCGATGCTCCGGGGGACTAGGCAACTTTCAGAGCTGGAGGCAATCGTCGAGCGTGGTCTGGCTACCTTCGTCGAAGTCGGCTTGGCGCTCGTCGAGATCAGAGACCGCCGCCTGTACCGGGACGGCGGCCACGACAGCTTCGAGAGCTACTGTCGCCACAGGTGGGGCTTCTCGCGCCAGCATGCCCACCGGTTGATCGAAGGCGCCCGCGTCGCAGAGCTGGTGTCACCCGTGGGTGACATCCCCACCGAACGCATCGCCCGGGAGTTGGTCCGACTTGTCAAGCAAGACCCCGAGACCGCACGAGCGGTCTGGGCCGAGCTGTCGGCGCACCACGGGGATCACCTCACCTCCGGGAACGTGCGCCGGATCGTCGGGGGATTCCTCGATAGCGACGCGGCGCCGGACTTCTCGCCGGTGGACGTCTGCGAACAGCCACGGCTGGACCGGCGACGGCCCGTCATCTGCCCCGAATGCGGCCATGAGTTCGTCGTTACACGTTGACTGGTGCTCGACCGAGGCGGCTGCCTACGCCGTACGACGTTGGCACTACACCGGGGATCTCCCGGGTGGGAAGCTCGCCCGTCTCGGTGTATGGGAAGACGGGGCGTTCATTGGCGCGGTCGTGTTCGGCAACGGGGCGACGCCGATGATCGGGCGACCGTTCGGCCTTGGTCCCGACGAGGTGTGCGAACTGGTCCGGGTGGCACTCGGCCCGCACCGCTGCGAGGTCTCCCAGGTGCTCGCGATCTCGACACGCATGTTGCACCGGGCTATGCCAGGGCTACACCTCGTCGTGTCGTTCGCAGACACCGCCCAGGGCCACGACGGCGGCATCTACCGGGGCGCCGGGTGGATCTATCTCGGGGCCAGTCGATATCACATCTACGTGGTCTGTGGACGGCCCGTACACCCCCGCACGCTGCACTCCCGCTACGGCATAGGTGGACAGTCGATCGAATGGTTGCACGAGCACGTCGATGCCGGAGCTATGCGAGTACGAACACCGCCAAAGCACAAATACGCATTGGCGTTAGATATCGAGACGAGATTGCGCCTGGAAGCGATGCGGAGACCGTATCCTCCTGCTCGCGCTGGTGGTGTAGGAGCTGGCACGGACGATTACCAATCGCCAGGCGACGGTGCGAAACCGATCCCAGCGCTCGAAACAGGCACGGCTACGCCGGGCCGACGAAGAAGGGAAGCCAGCGATGCGCACCCTGACATGCCGTAATTGCGGGTACCGCTTCGAATCGGAAGCGGTGACTGCGACGCGGTGCCGGCGGTGCGGCAAGTCGGTGAGAGTGCCGTCGTCGCTCCGACATACCAAGCAGGAGCACACCTTTGCTTTGTTCGTGCTCGACTGCGGCCACGTCGAGGCTGCCGTCGTCCACCCCGGCCGATCCGTTCGTTCCTGCATCCGAGCTCGCGACTACGAATGTCCCGACACCAAAGCAGATGCGAAGCCAGTTCGCGTGCTTGCGGTGCTCTCAGAGACGGAGTGGGTCGGACTGACCGACGAGCAATTGTCAGAGCTTGTGGCAAGCGCGACGTGAGAAAGGTCCCACGTGCGGCATGATCGGTAGGGGCGGACGCGCATTCGGGGTGCCACCAGCCCGCACGCGGAGCCGTTCTGCGTGAATTGTTGCCCGGCTCAGCCTGTTGTTCGGATGAGCGTTCTGTATTCGACGACTGCCCCGGTACGGCACCATGGGGATAGTCATGGGAGCCAAGGAAGTCCCGCTCGGTAACCGGCAGTTGTGAGTGGGCAACGCTGCGGCGGTGTGCGCCTTGGTTTTACCTTTCAGCTCAGCTTCCCCGATGTCGCCCACAAGTTGTCGCCATAGGCGGCCCCTCCCCGGCAGGGCAGGAGTCGGTGAAGTTCGCTTGACAGGCTTGTACTGGAATGTTTGCCACCTTTGTGGGAGTGTGGTTGGGCGCACCCGCTGATGTCGAGGTCTGACTCCCTCCGGGAACCTGACTGGAGGAAGATCATGTCGCTACGAATCAACTCGGTAGCTCCGGACTTCGAAGCGGAAACGACGCAGGGTCCGATCAAGTTCCACGACTGGATCGGCGACGGGTGGGCCATCCTGTTCTCGCATCCGAAGGACTTCACCCCGGTCTGTACGACCGAGCTCGGCTACATGGCCGGGCTGGAGCCTCAGTTCGCGGCCCGCAATACCAAGATCGTCGGGCTGAGCGTCGACCCAGTTGCCAGCCACGGCAAGTGGGCGAAGGACATCGAACAGACCCAGGGCCATTCCGTCACCTACCCCATGATCGGCGACCCCGAGCTGAAGGTGGCCAAGCTTTACGACATGCTCCCCGAGGAGGCCGGCGACTCCTCTGAGGGGCGGACTGCCGCCGACAACCAAACCGTGCGGTCCGTCTTCGTGATCGGTCCCGACAAGAAGATAAAGGCGTCGCTCACCTACCCAATGAGTACCGGCCGGAACTTCGACGAGGTACTGCGCTTGCTGGATTCCTGCCAGCTCACCGCGAAGCACCAGGTCGCCACCCCGGTGAACTGGCACCACGGCGAGGACGTGATAATCGTTCCTGCCGTTTCCGACGCCGATGCCCGCAAGAAGTTCCCTGCCGGTTGGAAAGCGCCGTTGCCGTACATCCGACTGGTCCCTGACCCCAGCGCGTAGACGAAAGCCGAACCTCTTGAGCCCCGAAACGCCGATGCGGGTCGTGGTCCTCGGAGCTGGTTTCGGAGGCCTCGAACTCGTGACCGGGTTATCCGAGTCGGTCCCGGACAAGGTTCACATCACGCTCATCGACAAGAACGATTCGTTCATGTTTGGGTTCTCGAAGCTCGACGTCATGTTCGGTCGACGTCAGGCCTCCGAGGTGTGGAACCCATATGGACATATCGCCAAGCCTGGCGTTGAGTTCCGACAAGAGACGGTTACCTCAATCGATCCCGAGCGTCGCCGAGTCGTCACCGACGCGGCGACCTACGACGCCGACATCCTCGTAGTCGCGCTCGGCGCCGACTACGACGTGTCGGCTACGCCGGGACTGGCGGAAGACGGGTACGAGTTTTACTCGCCCGCAGGCGCCGAGCGAGCCCGTGACGCCCTGGCCGGTTTCAACGGTGGCGCCGTCGTCATTAGCGTGCTCGGTCCGGTCTTCAAATGCCCCGGGGCGCCGAACGAGACCGCACTGCTTCTTCACGACTACCTCTCCCGGCGCGGACTGCGTGAATCGTCGACCATCCACCTTGTCAGCCCGATGCCGATGCCGATTCCGATCTCGAAGAGAACCTCGTCGGCGATCGTGGCCATCCTGGAGGAGCACGGCATCGAATACTGGCCCTCGTCGAGGGTGACTCGGCTCGATCCCGAGCATCACGTCGCACATGTGGACGACGGGCGGCAGCTGCCGTACGACCTCTTCTTGGGAATCCCAGTCCACTGTGCTCCCGAGGTCGTCGCCGCCTCCGCTCTGGCCGAGGACGGATGGATCCCCGTCGACCCAGCCACCTTCGCAACCAGGTTCCCCGGCGTCTTTGCCGTCGGCGACGTGACGAGCGCACCGGTCCCTCGTGCCGGGGGGATCGCCGAAGGCGAGGCGGCAACCGTCGCCAAAGTGCTCATCTCCCAGCTCACCGACGGGAGCGTCTCGCCCCCGTACGACGGGGCGGCGGCGTGTTACGTGGAGTTGGGTGATGACCTTGTGGGGCGCATCGATGTCGATTTCCTCTCCTACGACACACCGGTCGCAAAGTTCAGTGCACCCACCGCTGCGCTCACCGAGGAAAAGCGAGAGTGGGGGTCCACGCGAGCCGCTCGGTGGTTCGGACACGAGGACTCACCGACAGCCACGTGAGGCGGCTTAAGCGGGCTACCGGACCCCGATGAGCGACTGAAACTTCCTACCCACGGTCGTAAGCCTAGGCACCTTGAAGGCCAACGACTCCACTGTGGGTCCCCTGTCCCATTTCGCCGGGACCGGGGCGTACAGAATGTCCCGCCGAACGGCCTCTGGAGCGAGTCTCGACAAGCGCATAATCGGCAGGGCGCTGCGAACGGCCGCTCAGAACACCCCGAACCGAATGCGGCTAGTAGTTCACTGAGCGCTTGGTCCGGAATATCAAGCCAACTCAAGAGAGCGTAAAGTGTAAGCAAACAAGGTGTCCCCGGCGGTGTGTCAACACCACCGGGGACTACACCAGGAGGTCTAGTCTCCCGATGCAATCCACAACGCTACGCACCTGTGCTCTTCACGCGCTTCGCCTGTGTCCCGAGGACGTCACCGATTCGATGGTGGCGCTCGCCGAGACCTACTCCCGCTCGGACCTCGCTGGCATCTGTGTCGCCGACGGCTTTGGTGTGCGAGTCGTCGTCGAGCGTGGCGCCCTCGAGGTCCACGACGGCGTGGGTCCGCACCGTCGTACTCGCCGTTACGACCGGGCTACGCACGGACTACGGCGCCTTGTGATCCTGAACGCCGCTGGGGTGGTCAGCCTGGACGTCTTTCGGTGGTGTCACGCCCTCGGCATCGGGGTCCTGGTGCTCGGGTCGGACGGTACTCCGCAGCTCGCTTCGACGCCTCGCATGACCGACGATGCCAGGCTCCGCCGTACCCAGGCGCTCGCGCCCTTCGAGCCGTACGGCCTCGATGTCGCCCGATGGCTGATGTCTCGCAAGATCCAGGGCCAGGGCAAGCTCGTACTGCGCCGCTTCGGCGACTCAGGCACGGCCGAGACGATCGGCGACCTCGCTCTCGCCACCGAGGGGGTCGAGACGATCGATGAGCTGCGGCAGCTCGAAGCGAGCGCAGCGGCTCTCTACTTCGGAGCCTGGTCGGGCCGAGCCGAGTGTGCCCCGACCTTCGCGGCCAAGGACCAGCGACGCATCCCGCCGCATTGGTCGGTCTACGAGGGGCGTCGCTCGGTGCTCGCCTCGGCTGCCTCGAACCGGAAGGCCGAGCGACCCGTGAACGCGATGTTGAACTACGTCTACTCGCTCGTCGAGGCAGAGGCGATTCTCGCCTGCCAGGCGGTCGGGCTTGACCCCGGACTCGGAATCGTCCACGCGGATGCGAAAGGACGGCAGTCCCTTGCTCTCGACATCATGGAGCCGGTACGGCCCGAGGTCGACGCTTTCGTGCTCGACCTGGTCGAGCGCCGCACCTTCCGCAAGGCAGAGTTCACCGAGACGTCCGACGGGCACGTCCGGCTGCTCGCGCCGCTCACTCACGAGCTGGCCGAGACGATGCCGCAGTGGTCTAAGGCACTCGGTCCGATCGCCGAGCACATCGCCCACCTACTCGGCAAGGCCATGACAGGGACGTACTCGGCGGCCACCCCACTCACACGGAATCGCACACGAACAGCGCAGGCGGTCGTGAAGGCGCGCAAGGCATCGGCCCGGACCGCTGCGACGTCGTCAACGACGTTGCAGAAGCCGATGAGCACCAACGCGTTCCCGTTGTGGACCTGCCCCGACTGCGGAGGAGCTGTCACGAACTACCGTCACGTCCGCTGCGAGGCGTGCATCGCCGCCGACCCCGCCCAGGCTCCCGAGATCAGGGGACGGCGTGGCGCTGCGATCGCGGCCCGTAAGCGAGCGCTTGCGGAGTGGGACAAGGCCAATCCCGATGTGGTCTACGACCCGGAGATGTTTCGGCGGAACATCCTGCCCAGGCTGGCGACCGTGAAACTCATGGACATTGCCGAAGCCGCCGGCTGCTGCAAGGCGTCGGCTTCGGACATCAGGAGGGGTAAGTGGACGCCGCACGTATCGACGTGGAAGGCGCTCAGCGAGCTGGCTGAGATGCAGTCCCGATAGTGCGCGCGCGGACCCTCCTCTGCACTTAGTCCACCGCGCCGGAGAGAGCGCCGGGTAGCGTGGCTCTTGAGCTGCCGACGACAGGAGACGAGGTGGCCGGGTTCGACCTCGCGAGCTGTCTCGGTCGACTGGCGGATCGCAGCGCGGGCCGAACCGAGGCCGATATTCAAGCCGACGTGCGAGACGTGCTCCTGTACGGGGGACTGAACATCTCGGAGAATCAGCTCGTGCTTCTCGAAGCGCCGGTCGGCGCTCAGCGCCGGATCGACGTCGAAGTGGGCTTGACAGTCATCGAGGTCAAGAAGGACCTGCGGAACGATCGAGTGCGCGAGCTGGCGGTCGAGCAACTCGCGGCTTACGTCAGCGACCGGTGCTCCGCAACCGGAGGCCGCTACGTTGGCATACTCACCGACGGAGTCGTGTGGGAGCTCTACCACCTCGTTGACGGACACCTCGACGCCGTCTCCGCGTTCGAGTTCGATCGGCTCCGTCCCGACAGCGAAGGCCTCCGTGTCTGGCTCGACGGCGCGCTTGCGACGACTGAGCAAATCACGCCGACGCCGGCCGAGATCGAACGTCGCCTCGGTGCCCAGAGCAGCGCCTATGCCCTGGACGTCGCCGATCTTGCTGCCTTATATCGCGCGCACGGCAATACGCCGGCAGTCGCTCTAAAACGCGAGCTTTGGGCAAAACTGCTCCGTACCGCTTTCGGTACCAACTTCCGGGATGAGGAGGCACTGTTCATCAGCCACACGCTCCTCGTAGCCATGGCTGAAATCGTGGGCCACGCAATCATCGGTATCGACGTCTCCGACACGAGCATCTCGCCAGGCACTCTGCTGAGCGGTGCGCTGTTCGCCCAGGCCCAGATCGGCGGAGTCGTCGAATCGGACTTCTTCGATTGGCCGCTCGAAATTCCTGGGGGCGAGCGTTTCGTCGCCGGCCTCGCCCGTCGTCTCTCTCGTTTCGCGTGGGCGCAGGTTGAGCACGACGTAATGAAGGTGCTGTATGAGTCCGTTATCTCGACCGAGCAGCGTCACCGGCTTGGGGAGTACTACACGCCAGACTGGCTCGCACAAGAAGTCGTGTCTGCAACAGTCGTCGACCCTCTGTCGGATCGCGTTCTGGACCCAGCGTGCGGCTCGGGGACGTTTCTGTTCTGGACTGTACGAGAAGTCCTGGAAACGGCCGAGCGTGCCGGCCTGTCTAATTCCGAGGCAATTACGACCGCGTGCGAGAACGTTTTCGGCCTCGACGTACACCCCGTGGCTGTGACCCTGGCCCGAGTGACTTACTTGCTTGCCATTGGGGCCGAACGTCTCGCGGCAAACGACCGGCCGGCGATCTCAGTGCCTGTCTACCTCGGCGACTCGATCGGTTGGGCCGCAGGCGAGAGCACCCTGTTTACTTCGGACGCACTCACGGTCCCAACCGCTGACGGCGCGCAGCTCTTTGCCGACCTTCTGCGGTTCCCTGGACGCCTGCTTGCCGACGCGGGGCACTTCGACCGGCTCGTGTCAGCGTTCAAGTAATTCCCCACCATTTGACCAGGACGTTCAAGTAATTCCCTACCTCGGCGTTCACGGAATTCCCCACTTGTGAGGGTGGGGATCCACCCACCGGGCTCCTTGTTCCA
>JBEKMZ010000130.1:0-7455 GCA_049523315.1 Acidimicrobiales bacterium
GAGCGAGCGATCACCCCGAGGGCTTGTCGTTGCTCGTCGGACATAGCGAGTGGTTCGGCGGTGATCGTCGGCATACTCGCATTCTAGCCACCATAGTTATTTCAGCGACGAACCACTAGGCGTCGCTCATGCTGATCGGGTTCGGTCTGGTGTCCACCTGGTCAAGCCACACAATCCGGTGAGGTCACCCTGGCGGTGATGAAAGGTTACCGAGAACCACCAGGAAAGAAGCGGGAAGATCCAGCGTACTGACGGCTGACTTTGCCAGCAGAGCAATAGCCGCCTTCCGGCGGCTCCCCTTGCGCTATGGCTGATTTTGCTGGCGGAAATGGCCCGAAATCACTGTTTGAGAACTCAGGACCACAATGGACTGTCGCAATCGACAACACATCTGTCGAGGGAACCGTAAACTCACTCGGAGTTAGATACGAACTACTACCATTACTCAGCGAACACCCAGTCGGCGCACGCACCACCCGCTTTATCGGATCCGAAAGCTGCTCTTGTCCGGTGCCGAGCGCCTGGACGAGCGCGGCCACGAGCGCATGCTGTTGGGCCTGTGCCTTGGTGACCCGAATGACGAGAACCTCGGGGCGTGGCTGGCCAAAGAGTCGGCCCGTGACATCTATTTGACCGAGGATGCGGCCGAAGCCGCGCTCTTGTTGGACAAGGCGATCACGGGGTGTCTCACCGACGAGGTCGAAGAGAGTAAATCAGCTCGTCGGCGCGCTGGCCCGTGCCGATCCTTGCTCTTGGCCAGCCAGGGTATGCAGTCGCAAAAGAGTAAGGTTATGGAAAGAGTTTCCGAAGAAAGCAGGGCCCAGCGCGACGGTCGTCACGAGGACGTCCCTTGTCGAAGCGCTCGGACTCGTCCGGTTAGGCGGAGGCGCCAACGATGACAACGGGAGAGGAGATCCGCCTAGCACGATTGTTCGATGGCGGTCAGAACGCGGTCGTAGTGGCAGTCGACCACGGGCTTTACAACGGTCCTGTGGCGGGCCTTAACAACCTCGCGGCGACGGTCCCGAGACTGAGAAACGCCGACGCCGTCCTGCTCAGCCCCGGGATGGTCCCCCACGTGCGCCAGCTGTTCGCACGACGGGGTGCCCCGGCGATGATCGTGCGGCTCAACTGGGGGACCCAGTACGCGACCCAGTGGGATTATCACGAAAGCAGGAGCGTGCCCATGCTCTCTGCCGCAGAAGCAGTCGCCCTCGGTGCTGACATCGTGCTCGTCGGCATGTCGATCCATACCGGATCTGAAGCCGTCGACGCCGAGAATGTCGAGATGGTGGCTCGCGCCGTGAGCCAGAAACGTGTCACCGGGGTCCCTATCGTCGGTGAGGTGTACCCGGCCGGCCATGAGGACATGGCTGCCGAGGCGCGACACGACCAGATCGCGGTCGGCTGCCGGGTGGTGGCCGAGCTCGGAGTCGATCTGGTGAAGACCTTTTACACTGGGGAGCGCTTCGAGGAGATAGTCGCTGCCACCCCTGTGCCGGTGCTCGCCCTCGGCTCACGAAAGCTACCGAGCGAGCGCGACGCCCTCGAGCTGGCTGCCCAGGCGGTGAACTCAGGGGCCAGGGGCGTGGTCTTTGGACGCAACGTCGTCCAGGCCCGTGATCCGGAGCGCTTCTTGGAAGCATTGTGCAGCGTCGTCAAGGAGAACGTGAGCGTCGATGATGCCGCCAAGCAGCACGGCATCGACGCATAGGCCAGCAACACATGAGCTTTCTGCTCGGTGTCGACGCGGGCACGACCTCGCTCAAGGTTGGTCTCTACGACCGCACGGGCCGGGAGCTGGCGACTGCAGGCGCTGAGTACCGGCTGTCGACACCAGAGCCCGCCTGGGTGGAGCTTGATCCTGAGCTGTATTGGAGCGCGCTAGCGAACGCAGTTCACAATGTCCTCGCAGCAGCGGCTGCGTCCGGAAGAGACGTCGCAGCCATGGCTGTTTCCAGCCAGGGCGAAACGGTGCTCCCGGTCTCGCGAGCGGGAGAGGCCCTCGCGCCCGCGATTGTGTGGCTGGACAACCGGGCTGTTGAGGAGGCACGCGAGATAGGAGGGCTACTGGACGACGCGACCGTGTACGAGGCGACAGGCATTCCCACTGTTGTACCCACGTGGCCGGCCTGCAAGATCCTTTGGTGGAAACGGCACGCGCCGGAGATATTCGAGGCTGCGTCGCATTTCCTTCTCGTCGAGGAATATCTACTGCATCGGCTGACTGGGCGGTTCGTGGGTGAGGGGGGAGTCCAGTCGACATCGCTCCTCTATGACATCGTCCACCACGACTGGTGGCAGCCTGCTCTCGAGATCCTGGGAGTGACCCCCTGCCACTTCGGCGAGCTCGTCCTGCCGGGTGAGGTTTTGGGAACGCTGACGGCTTCGGCCGCGGAGACCCTCGGTCTCACGACCGCGGTTCGGGTCGCTGCCGGTGGTATGGACCAGAGCGTTGGCGCCGTAGGCGTTGGTAACGTTGCCCCCGGGATCCTCTCTGAGAGCACCGGTGGAGCCCTCACCCTGCAGGCTTCCATCGGCCGCGCGGACGATGACCGGAGCCGGCAGACCCCCGTGTACGTCCACTCAGCTCCGGCCTTGTATCTCTACTGCCCGGTCTGCCCAACTGGGGGTATGACATTGACCTGGTTTCGGGACAATTTCGGCGAGCGCGAGATGTTCTGTGCCGCGGCGGCTGGGATGAGCGCCTACGACCTGTTGACCGAGCTTGCCGCCAAAGTGCCACCGGGGTCGGATGGGCTAACCATGCTGCCTCACCTCTCGGGTGCCTTTAGTCCGGAGTACGAGCCCACCGCGCGCGGCGTGTTCTTCGGCTTCACGCTCGGTCACGGGCGGGGGCATTTCGTGCGCGCAATCCTCGAGGCAGTCGCATTCATGCTCCGACGCAACATGGAACTGCTCGAGGGCATCGGCGCCGGCGCCGGCGAGATCCGCTCGCACGGCGGTGGTGCGAAGAGCGCGCTCTGGGGCCAGATAAAGGCCGACGTCTGCTCCTTGCCGGTAGTGACGCTTAGCGGCACCGAAGCCGCCGTCAGGGGTGACGCGATGCTCGCCGGAGTCGCTTCGGGTGCTTTCGGCGACCTCGGGGAGGCCTGCGTCGCCATGGTCCAGCCTGCCTCGCGCTTCGAACCAGACCAGGCGACTCGGGCCGTGTACGAGGTCGCCTACCGACGCTACATCGATCTCTTCGAGACAGTCCGCCCGCTGTTTTGCTAGACGGGCATCACGCCAATAGAGGCGGAAACAAACGGCTGGCTGACCCGTTCGGGTCAGGACCTAGGAAGGACGTGACATGAACACAGAGACCAAGATCGGTGTCCTGACAATGGCGCTGCTCGAGGACGCCTACAACAAGACGGCGCACATGCGGCCTGCGGCCACCGAAGCCGCGCGCGGCGTCGCAGAGGCGTTGCGCGCCTACGGCAGTGTCGTGCATCCCGGTCTCGTCGAGGACGAGGACCAGGCCGCGGCGGCTGCTCGCCAGTTCAACGCCGAAGGCGTCGACCTCATTGTCGCGGTTGAACTCGCCTATACAAAGGGGCTCGTGCCGGCTCGTTGCTTCTTGGACACGACCGCTCCGGTGCTCGTTTGGAACACGCAGAAGATCGGCAGGCTCAAGGAGGAGGATGGCTTCGACGTCATCATGCTCAACTCCGGAATGGCCGGCATGCCCGAGCTGACCGCAGCGCTGATCCGCACGGGTCGCGAATTCTCTATCGTGACTTCCCGCTTCGACGACCCCGAGGGCCGCGAGAAGCTTGCCAAGGTGATCGCCGCCGCCGGAGTCCGTCGCCGCTTGCGTAGCGCCAAGGTCGGCCTGGTCGGTCACCCCTTCGAAGGAATGACAGACCTTATGTTCGACGGGGTGGGCCTGCGTCAAAGTATCGGCCCGGCCGTTTGGCCGGTGGAGCCGGAGGCTGTCGCGGTCCGTTTCGGCGAGATCCCTCAGGCTGAGGTGGACGAGCTGGTGAAGGCCGAGAGCGCCCGCTACAACGTCGAGATGGAGCCCGAGCTCTTCGAGCGTTCGGCACGCTTGGCACTCGCGCTTGAGTCGATCGCCCGCGAGGAGACGCTGGATGCTTTCACGGCGTTTGATCAGGTATGGCTGTCGGACCCGCGGGTGGGTGTCATCCCCTCTTACGGGACGGGCCGACTCTGTGAGATGGGTATTCCTGCCGCCCCGGAAGGAGACGTCACCACCGCGGTCGCGCAGCTAGCACTCCAAGAGCTCGCCGGCCAGGCGACGACTTTGGAGAACTATGTCATCGATTTCGAGAACAATGCCGTGATGTTCTCCCACGACGGCCACGGCAATCCGGCTCTCGGGACGCCAGGCGAGGTCTCGGTCAAGCACTCCATCTATTACTCCGGAGTGCACGGCTACGGGGCCGGGTTCGAGTTCGTCTACGAACCGGGAACCATCACCAATCTCGCCATCGTCACCGTCGGGGGCAACCGCTGGAGGTTCGTGATTTCCGAGGGCGAACTGCTTTCGATGAAGCCCCGCTCTATCTCCGCCCCGCAGGCGCTGTTCCGTCACGGCGAACTGAAAATAGATGAGTGGTGCAACGCCTGGCTCCGTGCCGGAGCACCGCACCACATGGGTGCGGCCCGAGGCAGCTGGACGTCGCAGCTGCTCGAGCTTGCGAGGATGCTGGGGGTCGAGGCGGTGATCGTCTGATCGCCCACGCGCTCAAGATCACCCCACCATTCTTCGAGATTGGGCCGAAGGCCTACTCATACGGCCGGGATTTGCTTCGCATGGCCGTGCGGGCCGACGACCTGAGTGCTGAGTGGGGCGTTCAGGTATTGCTCACACCGCAGTACGTCGATATTCCGATGGTGGCGCGAGAAGTTCAAAGGGTGCTCGTGTTCGCCCAACACATGGACTTTCTTGAACCGGGCCGAGGTGTCGGATCGGTTCTCCCCGAAGCACTCAAAGAGGCCGGCGCGGTCGGCGTACTGCTGAATCATTCGGAGCGTCCACTGGTCTGGGAGGACCTCGTCCGCACCATGGAGCGGGCGGCGTCTGTGGGTCTCGGCACCATGGTTTGCGCTAACGACTCCACCCAAGCTGTGGACATCGCGCGCCTTTCCCCTGACGTCAT
Source organism: Acidimicrobiales bacterium (assembly GCA_049523315.1). GTDB lineage: Bacteria > Actinomycetota > Acidimicrobiia > Acidimicrobiales > Bog-793 > Fen-455. The sequence goes on from JBEKMZ010000130.1 coordinate 5,130, forward strand.
CATCGTCGAAGACCCGGAGCTCATCGCCTCGACCACCTCCGTCGGACCCCACCGAGCGAACGTCTCTGACACCGACAGTGCCATTTGGCAGTTCGATCCTCAAATTCGAGTTCTCCACGCCGCTGGCATCGTCGGACCGAACGACGTCTACGACGTCATTGCCGCCGGCGCACAGGGGACCGGCTCCAGCAGCGCCTTATTTGCTGCCGAGGATCCCGAGGCCGTGTTAGAAGCAATGATCAGGACGACTCGAGAAGCGTGGAACGCCCGCACACAAGGAGTAGCCATGTTATGACCGTCCATCAAGGTTCCTTCACCCTCCCCGAGCACAGATCGCCGAGCTTTCGCGACGTAACAGCAGAGGTATCGCGAGTTCTTGAAGAGTCCAGGATCGCCAATGGCATCCTGCTCGTCTACTCCCAGCACACGACGTGCAGCATCCTGATCCAAGAAGCGTCCGATGACGTCGATTACTGGGGCACCGAGCTACTCATGCGGGACCTCGTCACTGTCTTCGACCAGCTCATCCCCGCTTGCCGCACAGAGGGTCAGTATCGCCACCCGGGACCGAAGCACATCGAAGCCGCCCTCGGTCGCAAAGAGGAGGCGGCTTGGTCGCTCAATACCGACGCACATCTGCGCTCTGTGATCCTCGGTCGCTCTCAGTCTGTGCCCGTGACGGACGGGGCCATGACTCTGGGGGACTTCGGTCGGATCTACTTCGCCGACTGGGATCACTCCCGGACTCGGGAGAGGACGGTGCGAGTTCAGATTGTGGGGGAGTGAGACAAGCGGGATGTTGTAGGTGAAACCCGCGTGTGCACACAAGGTACTGATGTTTGTGGACTGTTGGCCGCAAGGTTTCTGGAGTTTAGGACGAGCTCATAGGGCTTTCGGAAGTTAGATCGAGAGAATCGCGGGTCGAGCAATAGGGTCGTCGTCGGTTTCGATGGTGAGCTCCGGCCACTCCGCGGTGTTGGACACGGGTCGAGCTCGGTCGGCGGTGACGATGAAGGTGTCCTCAGACTTGCCTCCTTGCACCGTTGGATTCCACGCGAAGGCGGAGCCGAGCAGAATTGTCGCTGCCGCGCCGGCGGTTCCCGGAACGACGTCGTACTCGCGGGAGTTGTATGCAATAGGGCCCCCTTGCCAGTGCACCTTCCACTCATCGGGGAAGCCTGCCGCGGCATAAGCGCGCTTACCCACCTCCAGCACGCTCTCCCAACTAGTGGCTGGGCGCGTGGCCGCGATCATCGCCGCTTCCACGCTGCAGGCAGCTCGATGCCGCTCAAGGTCCTCGGGCCGTGTCCCTGCGGAGGCTGTGCGGGTGCAGGCGATATTGAGACCGCCTCTGACCCCGACGATGACGGCGAGGACGTCCATTCCCGTCTTCGAATCGGTCGGAACGGGATGCTTGAACCTGCGACGCCGCTCGTAGCCACCGACGAGCAGGACCGACGGAAAGATCGTGAGCTCCTCGAGCGCACCCGCGATCCTGGCGGCTACCTCGGTCTCCTTCTGGTCGGGAGTCCAGGCTCGCAGTGCTCCCTCGAGCGCGTTCGCGCAGTCGCTTCCAAGAACGGCGAGGCGGTTGTGCTCCTGTGGGACGAGCGGCATGCGGAGGGCGGCGAGGCGGTCGGAGACGACCCTTCCGGGTCCATAGCCGTCATTGGCGAGACGGCGGTCGGCCGTGAGTTCGGCAGCGAGATCGGCCAGCCCACCCGGACGGTACCACTGTGAAACATGGAGTTTGAACCCGAGAGACTCGACATCAAGTTCCGAGGTTAGGCGTGGCTCCTCGACGTTGGTCGTGAGAAGATGGCCGCCCGCCTCGTCGACGAGCACCCAGACCTGACCTGGCTCCTCGTTTCGAGCAATCCGGTCTTCGAGGCCGGCAGTCGCCCAGGCGACACCCGGTTGTGAAGCGAACAGAGCCGCCTCGTAGCCAGCTTCGAGGAGCCAACAGTTGACTCGATCGAGCTTGGTGGCAATCTCCGCTGCACGCGCGTCTTGGTCAGCAGTTGGAGTGAAAGATGACATCTCGGCCTTTCCTCGACCTCTTTGCTCGTTTCCTGTCGGTTCCAACGCACACGGTACTTAACCTAATAGGAACAGGCCCTTACGCTCTACTAAAGGTCCCAGTGGCACACAAGACAAGCGGAGATTCTCGTGACCCCGAAGGCACTGATCGATCGCGCCTTGATTAAGAGCGTGCGCGGATAGGTGTCAGAGATAGACCATCCACCGGTCGTTGAGTTGGCCCGGCTTTCATGCCGGGTGCGACCCAAACCAACGACCAAGTGGAGGTCTCCACCATCATGCGCGC
>JBEKMZ010000131.1:0-7911 GCA_049523315.1 Acidimicrobiales bacterium
GCTGAACGAGCTGTTGGCCACTCGCCGACGGGCGAAGGGAGCGGCCATCGAGTAGAACGAATCACGGAGCCCGGTGGGGAATTCCGTGAACGTTCGGCTAGGGAATAACGGCGGCGTTCACACTTGGCGCCCCGCCGTAACTCCCTCAGCACCCGCACGAGCTGGCCGAGGATCTCGAGCGCCCGCTCACACTAAAGCGCGGTCACGACAGAACGTCGAATATTTGCCGGTCCGCCGATGCGCTGACCGACGACTTGCGCGTCGTTCTGGCGTGCCGCTAGTTGGTGTCTTGAGTGACAGCCAGGTGCCCGCCAAGGGAACCGCGGACGGGAGGGGAGAGAACTACGCCGGGTCCTTCAGTGCCTTCGTCGCCTTGATAACCGCGGAGTGGATGCCGGGCAGATACTCGGAGGTCGAGGTGATGCTGACGTCCTCGAACCCGCTGGCCCGGAGTCCTGCTTCGTACTCCTCAAACGACAGCGCACCCGCTACACAGCCCACATAGGTGCCACGCTCGGCCCGCTGTGCCTGCGTGAGGTCGTTGTCGGCGACAACGTCGCTGATACCTATGCGGCCGCCAGGGCGAAGCACTCGGTACATCTCGGCGAACACTCGAGCCTTGTTCGTCGACAGGTTGATGACGCAGTTCGAGATGACGACATCGACGGTGTTCGCAGGGAGCGGGACGTCCTCGATGTAGCCCTTCAAGAACTCCACGTTGCTCGCGCCGGCTTTGTCACGATTCCTGATCGCGAGAGCAAGCATCTCTTCGGTCATGTCGAGTCCGTACACCTTGCCGGTCGGTCCGACGCGCTTGGCCGACAGCAGCACGTCGATGCCGCCTCCCGAGCCGAGGTCGAGCACGGTCTCGCCCGGATGAAGCTCGGCGACTGCTGTGGGATTGCCGCAACCGAGGCTGGCAAGCACCGCGGCCTCAGGTAGCCCCTCCTCATCGAGTCGTCCGTAGAACTCCTGCCCGGTGGCGTGATCCGCTTCAGCGCAGGTCTTGCCCGGATGGCAACAGTCATTGGCGGCAACGAGTCCAGTGCCGACGGTTATCGCCGCTTCTGCATAACGACGCCGAACGTCCTCACGAAGATTGGTGTTCTTGACCACTTCTTAGCCTCCTTCGGTGCAGTCGAGGTCTTCAGAGCTGGAGGGCCGATTGAAGGGCAGCGAGGCGATCCGGCACCAGGGAGTACCAGACCCACTTGCCCCGCCTGTCGTCTACGACGAGACCAGCGTCGCCGAGCACCTTCAGGTGATGACTCACCGTCGGCTGAGCCTTGCCGAGTGGTTCGACGAGGTCGCACACACAGACCTCGCCCCCTTCCGCGGCGGCGAGGATCGAAATGACGCGGAGCAGGGCGGGATCAGCCAATGCGGCGAAACCTGTCGCCAGTTCGACCGCACTGGCTTCGTCGAGCGGTGCCGCGAAGACAGACGGACAACACGCGTCGACCGCGTTGTCGAGCAGAGCGCTGTGCTTGCCATCTCTCTCACTCTCCCATTGACATCGGTGAATACATCGACCATTATAAACGCATCGACGGATACGAATGCAAGCAGATGATGGGCCGGGTTTGAAGGCGACAAGGCGCCTGCCGTTAAGGGTCTTCGCAGTCGGAAAGCCGCCGCGGTGAACGACGTCGTGCTGTGGCGCAGACTTTTGGCCGAAGCCCTGGGAAGCGCGTTCCTGGCCGCGGTGGTGGTCGGGTCCGGGATCGCGGCCCAGCGTCTGTCCCCGGGCAACATCGGCCTGGAACTCTTCGAGAACGCGGCTGCCACGGCGGCTGGGCTATTCACGATCATCTTGATGTTCGGTCCGGTCTCTGGCGGCCATTTCAATCCGGTGGTTTCCTTCGTCGACGCCGCTTTCGGGGGGCTGTCCTGGGGTTCAGCGGCTGCTTACCTGCCTGCCCAGGTCGCCGGTTGCGTCGGGGGTGCCGTTATCGCAAACCTGATGTTCTCCAAGGCGGCAGTGAGCATCTCCAGCCGAGATCGTGCTTCGGGAGCCCACTTCCTCGCCGAGGTCGTGGCGACCCTCGGCTTGGTGCTGGTCATCTTCGCTCTTGCCCGCAGTGGGCGAAGCAAGAGCGCGCCAGCCGCGGTCGGGGCGTATATCGGAGCGGCCTACTTCTTCACCAGCTCAACCAGCTTCGCCAACCCGGCCATCACCCTCGGTCGCATGTTCTCCAACACGTTCTCGGGGATCTCACCTTCGTCGGTCCCGAGCTTCGTCGCGGCTCAGGTCGTCGGTGGTGCTTTCGCCTTCGTCGTCATCAAGTGCCTCTATCAAGGCGTCACCAAGGACGAGGCGGCCGACATCCTTTTTCCCCACCATGAGGCCACGGGCCGCATCAACGGGGATCGCAGTCGCGAGAAGGAATCGCCATGACCGACAAACCCGTAGTCCTGTTCCTCTGCACCCACAATGCCGGCCGGAGCCTGGCTGCGAAGGTTCTGCTCGAGCATCACGCGCAAGGACGCGTAAATGTCCGCTCAGCTGGGTCCGAGCCGGGTGATCAGCTCAATCCGGCCGTTGTCGCCATCCTCACCGAGATGGGCCTCGACCCGAACAAGGAGTTCCCAAAGCCGCTCAGCAACGAAACTGCCCAGGCAGCCGATGTGATTGTCACCATGGGCTGCGGGGACACTTTCCCTTACTATCCCGGCAAGCGCTACCTCGACTGGGACCTCGAGGACCCGGCAGGCAAGCCGGCCGAGGCGGTGAGGCCCATCGTCGAGGAGATCGACCGCAGGGTCCGAGCTCTCCTCAAGGAACTGGTCGGGTCCGGCACTTAGGGCCGTGAGCAGATCCTTTTGACCCACGCCCGATTGTCCGATCTGGTCAGCATGTCCTTACACACCGTTCACCCGAGAGCCGCACGTAGCGACGGCTCGGCGCTCAGCCCGACGAGCGCTCCCTGCCGAATCGTGCGCTGTCCTGACCCCTAAACGTTCCTTCTGCACGTCACTTTGGCGCGCCAGGAACAGGTGGTATCGACCACTTGTCTCCTAGCGCGGATATCACTCCGTACGCAGCATCAACGCCGTCTGGATCCTCCCGGCCACTCTCCCTGGGAAGAAGGCGACGAGGTTCGCGAGGACGAGCGCGCCGAGCGCAACAAAAACGATGGACATGAGGGGCACCGTAGGATCCGGAACCGCATAGATCTCATGAGCGAAGAGAATCCAAAGCCAGCGCCCGAGCACGACCCCGACGGGCGCGCCAACGATCGTTCCGATGACGGCAACAAGCGACGCTTGCCACGCGACGGTGGCTGCGAGCTGTCGTCTTGTAAACCCGAGGGTCTTCAGCAACGCCAGGTCTCTCCTGCGACGACGAACCGAGGCAACGAGGGTGAGGCCAAGGGCGACGATCGCTCCGACTGCAAGCCCAGACACAAGAATCGTGGGCGTAGCGCCCATGGAGCGGTAGTTGACAATCTCGGCCGGATGCTGGACCGGCAATACCACGATTGTCCCACCACCTTGTCCATTCGGAACGGCCGCGAGGGCTTTGGTCCCAACGTCAGCGATCCGCTGCAGCGAGGCCAGGCCCGCCGCCGGACTCACTCCGTCTCGCAACCGCACGACCACCATGGTCGGGCCATTCAAGGTCGGATACGGACTTGCAGTGGCCCGTATCATCGCCGCCGGTTGGATCCCGTTCGCGACCAGTGCTCCTGTGCCCATCGAAGGGTGCAGGCTCTCCGAACCTCCGATAGCAGGCATGGTCGCGGTTCCCACGATGACAAGGGATGTCGGCGGAACGTAGAACGGTGCGTCCTTCGGGGACCCGTACGACGTGACCACGCGATCGCCGACGTGCTTATGCAACTGTGCGAGCGTGGCCGAACCGAGCACAATCTGGTCGTTCGCTTCAAGCGCGTGTCCGGTAAGGATCGGCGGAGTCACTTTAGCGTGCACGCTCCCAGCCAATATCGGCACCGTTTGGCCGTCAATCTGCGCGCTTGCAAAGCTGAAGCCAGTCCACGCTGCGACGTCTGGGGAATGGTTTAGGAGTGCTCGAACCTGTGGCGGTACGTCTCCTCCCGTTGTCTGTTCGACGGCATAGCTCCAGTTCCACCCATACAGTGCTGGGTGGGACACGAGGGTTTGAAGACTGCTGCCGAAGGTGAGGGTTGCGACCACCATGAGCACTGCGAGAGCTGTGCCGAACAATGCAGAGCGGACCGGCACCGCGGTTCGACCGCGTCCTGGATCAACGGCAAAACCGAGGCCAACAATCGCTGGAGCCGCGAGCCCAGAGGACACGGCGGCGCGCACGATTCTTGACCCTGATCCTTCGATCCGCCTTCGCTGGCGCGTGATGCGATCAGGCGATCTGCAATAGGCGAGTGCCAAAGCAAGCACGCCGAGGCCGATGATCAGCACTAGGACCCCAACGCTGAGTACGTCCCAGTCGAAGGCGATACCGGGGGACGGATCAACCTCGCGCACCGCTCCGATCGGCGCGAGCGGTGAGAGCCCGACAGCCACGCCCGCGGCAAGAAATGAACCGACGATCACCGCGCCAAACACGCCGATCAGTCCATCGGCCATCGCCATCGTTGGAGTGGCCCCAAGTGCACGCAGCACGTCAAGGTCGTCGTCGTTGGCTCGCACTTGACGCCCGATCGCCTGGCTCGCGATGAGCAGCGTGGCGAGGGCCGCGATGGCTCCGAACACCCCGAGGGCGATCGTCTCTGGTTTGATCGCCCGCTGCACCTCTGCTACGACGACCGACGGGACGTAGAAGTTGTACTCCGAGCCACGCGGAATGAGACCGATGATCTCCCCCTCGACAGCGGCTAAGTCGTGGCTCCCGTGGTCCAGCTGGAGGCCATAGACAACGAACGGCCAGAAGCTCGCACTTGCGATTAGAGATCGTGTGAGCGTCGGTGTGAAAAGAGCGTAGGAGACGAAGTGGTCAACATCATCATGGACAACCGCATGATCGTTGAACACGACAATCCCAACGAGCTTGGCAGCGAAGCGGAGGTGCGCTTTGATCGTGGAATCACCCGTTGCCGCTTGCGCAAGCGTGAAGGCACCGAAGGGGATCGTCTCGTTGAGGTGCCACCCCGCCAGTCGTGCCGTTTCTGAGTCGGTGACGAACTCGTTGTCCAGCGCAGGATTGGCCATCCGCCCTTCAACGACGGTGACGCGGTCTTGTTTGAAGAACAACCCATTTGCACTTCCGATCGCTTGCGTCGAGCCCGTGACAAAGGCATTTGAGCTATCGATGGTTCCATTCGATCGGACCGGACCGACGAGGAGTTCGAAATAGTTCGCGACGTGCTTGACATAGGGAAGGTGGGCGAGCTGGTTCTTCAGGCCAGCGACGCCAGATGAGGCCGTGCTCTGGGAGACGAACCCGACATCGAGGTCGGACGGGTTGGTGCTGGCCAAGTACGCGGGATACGAGGACTGCGTGCGGCGGGCACCGGCAACGGAGCCCATGGCGAGTCCACCGACCGACCCGATCAGAAGGACGAGCGACAGGTAGCCACCCCAACGGCGACCGAGAGCGGCGCGGAAGCGGTACCAGGCGATCCGCATGACCTGTGCGCTCACGGCATCGTTGGCCCCCTGGCGCGGCCGCTGTATGCCGCGATTACGCAGTTTGGGCGACCTCAAGATTGTGTCCAAGGTGGTTAGCCCATCGGTCCCCCTCGTGTTAGCAGCACTTCGGTTCGGCGAACGAGGTCAGGGCGGCTGGACGGCAGGCGCTGATCCGCCGACACTCGGAACGTCAGGCCATAAGTCTGGGGAAGTTGGGAGCAGCTCTATCCAAGGAGTGCGAGTCAGTGGGCAGTTGCGCACAGAACACCGCCCTGAATGCCGACCCAACCGAAAAGAGCTGAGACGACCAAACGACGTTCCTGAAGGGCGCCTCGACGTCAAGAGCCTTCGGCGAAGCCGAAGACCGCAGTTTCCAGCGGTGGAGACCTAGTGCACATGGTTCGTGGGCGCGATCCAAGCTTCGGACAGATCGCCCCTTAGGAGCCGCTTCGCGAGCTCGGTGGCGTCACGCTCGTCGTTGTTCACCCGTCTTGAGCCCCAGTGCAGACCGAGCGGGTGGACGAGGTGGACCGTCGCCCCCTCGGCCTGCAAGAGGTCGGGCCCAGTACCAGCCATAGATGGCCTCCAGGGCCACCTCGGGCTTCGGGTCCTCGTGCATCACGGCGTGCACGAAGCTGAGCGGGTCGTTGTCGACACGGACCGTCCGAGGACCTTGCCGCTCTCGGTGATCCGCACGATCACCGACCGGCGGCGGTGCAGGTCGATCCCGACATACTCTCGTTGTTGTTCCACTGGAGACTCCTTCCGTCGTTTCCGGGTTTGTTTGGAGAGCCACCGTGCTCTGCGCGTGGTCGCATCCGGGACGGATCCGCTCCGAGACGGCTTTCGCCATGCTCGGAGGGGCAGCCCCGATCCCAGCGAACTCCGGGCAGATGACAACGCACTAGCGCCTCAAGCGCTCCGGCGACCGCCAGCTCAATCGCGCCTTTCACACCGTCGTCCTGTCCCGGATGCGCTGGGACGAGGACACTTAGGCCTACGTCAAGCGCCGCACCGCAGAGGGGAAGACCTCCCGAGAGATCAAGCGCTGACTGAAGCGCTACGTCGCTCGTGAGCTCTTTCGGTTACTAGAGAGCGCGTCGTAAGGGACTTGACGATCCATAGGAGCGTCATCAGAGATTTCGCCAACAGCTGCGGAGCTGGTGCAGCGCCGCAGCCTAAGTCCGTGGCCGCCCGGATCCATCGGGTCGGGCCTTCCAGGAGAAACCTGTACGAGCGAAAGTGCCGGTCAAACTAGGGCACTCCCCTGTCTGGCCGCTGATTGCTCCCTTGCCGCCTTCGCGTACTGCACCTACGTGGTGTCTCCTGTGGGTGGCACATTTCAACGGTTGGAGGACTCGGAAGGCAGGACTCAATTTGGCAAGCTGGCTCATCTCTCGACTGCGCCGCCACCGCCGGAATCGTCTTTGGATCAGAGGCCGCGCGGATAGGCGCGGTCAGCGACTCCATCGGTTTCGCCAGTCGATGAGCTTGGCGGTGATGAGGAAGACGATGGCGAGCGCGAGCTGCGCGAGTCGGTGAGCGATCCTGCGGTCGCCGAGCGGGACCGTGATCTTCGCGAGCTTCACCGCTTTCGGCGCGCCGCCTCGTGAGCGCTGCTTCGCGCAGATCACGTCGGTGAGCCCGTGCGCGCTGCAGCTGTCGCGCACGGCCCGGCAGTCGTAGCCGCGGTCGAGATGGAGCGTCTCGATGTCGGCGAGCAGCCCGCGCCCGCCGGCGTCTTCCAGCGTGTCGTCGAACAGGATGAGGTCGTGGCGGTTCGCGCCGTTGGTCGTCCAGCCGATCGGGATGCCGGCGCGATCGGTGAGCAACGACCACTTCCAGCCGAGTTTCCCCCGGTCAGCCTCGCCGCCCATTGGCGCCTTGTGCTGACTTCCGTCGACCGCCGTCTCGGAGAGGTCGAGGCCGATCACCCGGTCGTACGCGGAGAGCGCCTCCTCGACGAGCGCGGAGAACACCCCAGCTCGCTCCCACTCGTCACGGCGCGCCCGAAGGGTCGTGTCAGAGACCGCCTGGTCGATAAAGCGCTCGGCGTCGACCCAGCTGCACCCGGTCACGAGCCGGATCACGATCGCCTTGAAGCAGAGCCGGTCCGAGACGCGTCGACGGTGACAGCCGAGCGGGTGCTCGACCTCAGGCCGAGCCGGCAGCAGGGGCTCTACTGCCCCCCAGACGGCATCGAACACTTCCGGATCGAGTGCGCGCATGATGGTGGAGACCTCCACTTGGTCGTTGGTTTGGGTCGCACCCGGCATGAAAGCCGGGCCAACTCAACGACCGGTGGATGGTCTATCTCTGACACCTATCCGCGCACGCTCT
>JBEKMZ010000132.1:0-6884 GCA_049523315.1 Acidimicrobiales bacterium
GTTCGCCAGGGGTCTGCAACCTCACTTCCTTACCGCGATGGCACGGTTGACTGCATCGTGATCGACCCGCCCTACTACTCGATGATTGATTATGCAGATGTTTCAGACCTGTTTTATGTTTGGCTCCGTCGCTGCTTGTTTGACATAGTTCCCGACCTTTTTGCCACGGCGGGGGACAACCTCGGACTTCAGAACAAGAGTCACGAGATTATCGTCAAGCGGAGTCCGGTTGAAGACGACCATCGCACGCGGGAATGGTATGAGGCACAGTTGGCTCTGGCATTCGGAGAGATGCGACGGATACTCAAACCTAACGGCGTGCTCACAGTTGTATTCGGTCACTCAGATCCGGATGCTTGGCGCAGACTGCTTCGTGCACTGCGCGACTCGGGCTTCATAGTGACCTCCGCGTGGCCGGCTCGTACCGAGTCAGGCAACACCGGCGTTGCCTCAATCAAGGTGACTGTCACAATCGGGTGTCGGCTCGCGCCGGGCGATCGCCGGTCAGCGACCGCGGCTCAAGTCGAGCGCGAAATCAATGAACTCATTCGCAACCGCGTGAGTCAGTGGGACGAGTCAGGGCTCGCTCTGTCCGACCAGCTCATGGCGTCCTACGGCCCTGCAATGCAAGTCGTTGGTCGCTATCGCGTCATTCAGCGGCCGGACGGCACCGAGCCCGATCTCGACCATTTCCTGACCGTTGGTCGCCGTGCGGTCGGTGATGCTCACGCCTTCAAAGTGGACGAGTTGCCACTCGATACCTTCGATGCCCAAACTCGCTTCGCGATCTTTTGGCTCCGGGCCTTCGGGCGAACCACCGTCAACAAGGGAGAGGCTGTATTCCACGCCCAGTCAAGCCAGATGAGAATCGAGGATCTGAGGCCCAGTGTTCTTGCCGAGGCTAAGGGCGGCTACGCGTTGACCCTTGAGCCACCGGCGACCATCACCGACCGCTCGCCGGTGATCCATGTTGCGCGAGCGCTCGCCGCCGCGTGGACTGCTGGAGGAACTGAGGCCGCCGCCGACGTGGTTGCCGAGGCTGGCTTGTCCCCGGATGACAGCCACCTGTGGGCTACGGTCGGTGAATTAGTGCGACAGCTGCCCGACTCTGACCAGGTCGCTATGGCTCTCACCGCGTGCCAACGAAACCGTCGACCGATCGAGGCGGGTGCTCGCCAATCCACACCTGCTGGAGAACAGCTGACCTTCACCGCGACCGGGGAGATGTCGTGACCGTGGTCGATCACTGGGCTTCCGTACTGGAACTGCGTCCAGAGGTGGTCGCCCGACGCGGCCACGCCGAGGGTCTGCAGATGTCGCTCTACGACGCTGTCTATCAGACCAGCGATGTCCCGTACCACGTAGCAACGTACTGGTGCGACATAACCGAACCGACCACCAAGCTGGTCGAGTTCATGGCGGAGATCTGCCGCCAACTGGCTGGTGGCAACGTCGAGGGGGAGCTGCTTCCCGGCGGCGACAGCCTGTTTCACCTTGACCAAGGCATGGGTGGTGGCAAGAGTCATGCCCTCGTCGGCCTATGGCATCTTGCTCGAAACCCCGCCGAGTTCTTTGCCAGCGACATAGGCGTCAGTGTCCGAAGTGTGGCTGAGCGGCGGTCTGGACGCTCGCTGGAGCTGTCCGATGTTCGAATCGTCGTGCTCTGCGCGGACTACTTCAGCCCTGGGGTAGCCCGACCCGAGTTCGGCCCAGCAACGAACCTCCATCAGCGCTTCTTGTGGTCACTGTTCGACGGTGAGCGCGCCCTGTACGACCAATACGTGGCGGCAGGAATCGACAAGGCCGCGCTCAAGGACGCGATTACGGCCGCTGGCCGCCCTGTGCTCATTCTCCTCGACGAGATCATGGACTACGCGATGCGTCTCGCCGGCCCAGATGAACGCGACACCATCCCAGCTGAGCAAGCCTTTCTCAACGCTCTGACCGGTGTCGTCAACGAGGTCCCGAGCACAGCCATGGTCTTGGTCATGATCCGTTCGGACCTCGACGAGCAAGGCTATGAGGGACCCGCGGCCGACTTCCGCAGCTACCTCTCCAAACGTCTGGAGCGCAACGGCACCTCCGTCAGTGTCAACGAACCACAAGACTTTGGCGCCATCATCCGGCGGCGGATATTTACGCGCCCAGTTAGCGGCGGCTCTCCGGGCAACCTGCCCCAAGTCGAGGAACTCGCCGCCCGATGGGCGGCCGCTTCCTCAAGTGCGTGGCGCGAACATGTCTTTGACCGGCTACCCGGCGCCCGCCAGCTCAGCGGGTTCGGTGATCGGCTCGACCGGTCCTACCCGTTCCATCCTGACCTACTCGACCTAGTTGAGCACGACTGGACCCAGCACGCCGGCTTCCAGCGCGTCCGGTCCACCGTGGAGGTCTTTGCGGCCAGCGCGTACTGGTGGTCCACCGAACACCTCGCTGGCAGATGGGCACCTGAGCTGATCGGCGTCGGGGACATCCCGCTCCACACTGCCATGGACGAAGTCCTGTCTTCGGGCCTACTTCACGGCAACGAGCGTCAGATCGTGGGCATGCGACAGGTGGCTGAGAAGGACGTGACTTCCGCCGACCAGACCGACGGTCAGGCCGTACTCGTCGACCGGCGCATTACCGATGGCCGCGGCTGGGCGTCCCTTCAGCCCTTCCCGTCGGTTCGGCTGGCCACTGCCTTGTGGATGTACTCGATAGCAGTGCGCGCCCAGGGCCGCCGAGGAGCGACCAAACCGGAACTGCTGGCGGCTATCTACGTTCCCGACGAGCATTTCACCTTCGCAGACGCGGACGAGGTCTTCAACGCCCTGACAGATGATGAGGACGAACGGGGCCTCGGCGCGCTCGACGTGCTTCAGGGAGGCGGAGGTGGCACACCGGCTAGGTATCTGCTCGTCACTCAACTCAACAAGCGCATGTTCCAACGCAACGCACTCAATCGAACCTCACCGGAGAACTCGTACGAGCTGATCTGGGAGCGGGTCCTTCGTCTCGCCAGCAAGGGCAGCGGTTTCGATTCGGTCATCTTCATCGAGAAGCCCGATCGCGACGCCAAGCCGCTCAAGGACATCTTCGCTGACGTTGACCAGCGACGCTCAAATCGCCTCGTTGTTCTTGACCCCCGACGATGGGCATTACTCAACGGGCGGGATAGCTCGTCCCGAGCCGACATTCAAGCGATTCTCGGCCTAGCTCCAGACGAGATGACGGTCGACTTTGGCGCATCCTGCGTGATTGCCTGCGTGAACACTCAGCGGCGCGACACCATGGTCAAGCGCGCAAGAAGTGCCTACGCGTGGCGACTCGCAACCGGAGAAACCGACCGAGAGCTAGACCTCTACGCGGAGATGGTTGACGAGGCGAAGCGCTCCTTCGACCAACTCGATACCGAAGTTCGTCGTGCCTACCAGCACTACGCCTACCTTGTGCGAGACGAAGACGGGTTGCGGACTGAATTCATCAAGTTCGAGGACGATCAGCGGACGTCCCTGTCGGGCAACGACGTTTGGGAGGACCTGGCACACAAGGGCGATGCCGTGCGATCAGCCGATGGCCTTGCAGGCTCGTATCTTCACCAGCTCCTCGATCTCTCGTCACGCAACTACACGCTCGCGGAGGTTGTCGAGAAGTTCTGGCGGGATCCCGCGTTCCCGATCATTCCTAGCGACAGCGTTGCCCGTCGGGCAATATTCGATGCCCTTCGACCTGATGCGGATAGCGTCGCTTGGGAACTCGTGACTTCAGCCGGTGAGCCGCTGCACGTTGGTGCCCCAGAGCAGCTATTGCTCAACAGTTCGGACCAATGTCTGCGCGTTGCGCAGCCCTCACGATCCGAAGGCGAGGCGCAACCAGCGAGCGCAATGCATATCGGCGGCCAGGCTGGTACGCGCCTCCCAGGGTTCGATAGCCGTGACGACCCCCACCACCCGGAAGTCACCGGTAGCCCATCGATCGAATACAAGATTTACGAACTCAGTATCGCCAACCGAAGCCTGTCGGACCGTGACGCCCGTGAGAAGCTCTTTCAGTTGCTGGGCGAACTGGCAGATGTGGTTGACCCTACCTCTGGCGCCGATATCCAGGTAGCCACGATCAAGGTTGAACTCAACGCAGCTGGTGGCTCACTTGACCGGCTGGGCGCCAAGGCGGCGGCGGCGGACGCACACTGGGAGGCGCGCGCCGAGGACTTTTGATCTGAAAGCCGGGGCCCTAGCGCCGAGCAGACAACCGCAGAGGTCCGTCATGGTTGCCTGCTCACCGTTACACGCTCGGCGCTCAGGGCGCACCGTGCCCACGGTGACGTCACGCAAGGACTGCCAGGTGAGCAGCCACGCTCACTTAGAGCGTGTAGCACCAGCAGGGGTGGGTGGAGAGAAACTGCGATCCCCTCGACGAGAACCATGACAGCTCGGAATCCGAGATGTCGTCCGCCGGTTGGCCGGCGGTCTGTGGGAAAGGTGGTAGCCATTGGAGTCCCTCCAAGAGCGGATACGACGCTCTCGGCTGGCCGTCCCCGGGAACGTGCTGCAAGCCGCATACCTTTGGCGCGACGTGTCTTGAATTGCAGCAAGCGCCGCGTCCCACCTGGGGCAGTCGTGCTTGAGCACGGTGGGGCCAGTCACTCGCGAACGGAGGAGGACTCGCAGAATCAGGCGGATGTAACTCCTCATTCTGGCCGGCTCACTCTTCTGAACATCTCGGTATCGGTGGGAGGCGCGATTGGGAGGACCGCCCGTGCTGTCATCCGAGGAAGAGCATATGGTCGACCCCTTTCACGGTCAGTGCAACCGGCTCTAGCACAACTGCCAGGGCCTCCCAAAGGAGAAGAACTCGTAACACATGCTCGTAGTACGTGGTGTCGGCCCCAGGGGGTCGGGGATACTTCGCTGAGGCAGCACCAAAATCTGCGTTGGAGACGCCGGCCAACGCGAGCAGGCTCGGGGCGTTCTTCCTCACTTGCCTGTCGTAGAGCGGTACCACTGGGTCATGGAAGTGCAGAAACTTGGACGCGAACGAGCGTGGTCTCTTGCCCTTCTTACTTGTGGGCAGAACGCTGAGCATGTCCCCGTGTATCGCGGTGACAGCCATCGCAGCCTTGCCGTTCAGCTTGCCATTGAAAGCAGTCAGAGTGACTATGGCAGGCTGCAATTTCGGGGCTGCGGCGAGAAGCGCTGTGGCGCATCGCCTCGTTGCGCCTCGGCCCACGACCCGCACCAATCCGGCCCGGTAAACGCCGTCAACGAACACGACTTTGGTGTGAACGTCGGGAAGCGTCGTCCAGGTGAGTTGGCTCACGAGTGGTCTCAGCGCATCGTCGATGTGCTTCCACGAGGCTTGATAGTCGGCGATGGCCTGCTGGTACTTCTGCTGCAGGGCCAGCTGCTGAGCCGTCAGAGCCATGTCTCAGTCCCCCTTCGGAATGTCCGTGTTCGTGAGCCTACGTTCTGCGCCCTTCGGCTCGGCATCCTTGGAGAGGTCTCCATGTCGCGTGTTGCATGATAATGAGATGCGTCCCGACGACTTCCTCACTGACGGCCCGCTGGATGACTTCGGTCTGGCGACGCCCGTTCTTAGGTGGGACTTCGTCGACACCATCCGAAGTGGTCCGATTGCCGAGGAGCCAGACATCGAGTTGACCGTATCTCTAGCTCGGCTCACCCACCAGGAACTGATCGCGTACGGCACAGGCGGTGGACAGAGACTCAACGCCGAGGAGATCGAGCTCACCCTGCGAGCTCTCAAAGCGCTCCTAGCTCGCTTGGGCGTCGTTGGCCTCGACATTCCGTTCAGGGATTACGGCAGTTTCTACGACTGGTGGATACAGAACGGGGCATGGGGCAGTTGGCAGGCTCGGCGAGACCTACTGGAGGGCGTGTTCGGTCCGATTCACGATCGGCTCGCTGAGATCGATCAGAACTCTCTTGAGGCGACGCTGGCTGACCCGATTAGCCCTCACAAGGCAACTGGCTGGGCTGCAGTCGACATCGAGATCAGCGAACTGAGACGCCACTTCTCGAGTGCCACGACGCCCCAGGATTACAGGAATGTCGGTCTTGACTGCGTCGCCGTCACGGAGGCGCTCAGCCGCCAGGTCTACGACCCCGAGCGCCATCTCCGGCCAGGGGAGGGCGAGCCCCCGGTCGGGAACACCAAGCAGCGCATCGAACGCTTCATCGACGACGCGCTTCCTGGAGCAGGGAACACTGCCTACCGAAAGCTCGGCCGGACGGTCGTTGACGCAGCCCAGCAGGTGAAGCACAGTGAGACGCCGACCCGCAAGGAAGCCGGTCTATCCGCGGACGCCGTGATCCAACTCGCCAACTTCCTTCGGAGGCTGTCTGAGCCAGATTGAGCGATCGGGGCACAGGGCGGAGATGAGCACCCTCCAACGGGTCGATTCCGATGGATAGGTCGGGCCGACTGTTCGGTTGCCGGCTGCGGAGCTCCATATGCCAGCTGGGAAGTAGCACTGGACGTGTCCAACCCATCAGACTGAGTGCGGTCTTATGACCAGTTAGCGCGCCCAGGTCGACGACCGACGGGCGGCTTCGAAGATAGTCTCGACGGACGCCTCGTCCAGCACCCAGCTCTGCTCTTGTAGCCATCGACGTAGCTGTTTGCGGTACAGGACCTGCACGTCCACAGGTTTCTCCTTGATGGTGAACGAGGCAGCGTTCACGACGACTACTACGCCGCGCACATCCACTGGCATTCGGCAGGCATTGCCCAAAATCCTCGCAACCCGCAGGGCTTCATGGCTGTGTATTCCGACGATTCCGTACACCCAGTCCGGAGTTTTCGGACGCGGTGTCGGAGGCCGCGTAGCGGCCGACGCTTGAGGGCCTATCCCGTTAGCTCACCTCCTTCGCGGTGCTTGATCG
>JBEKMZ010000133.1:0-6872 GCA_049523315.1 Acidimicrobiales bacterium
CCGGAGGCAAGGAGCGCCTGAGCAGGCTCCATCTGGGAATGGGGTTTCAAGTCTGCAAGCGAGGAGGCTCGATGAAGGCGAGACACATCGTTTTGATAGGACTGGCGGTCCTGGCGGCGGCCTGTTCCAGCTCCACGCCGACGGCGACTCCGTCGACTTCGACGTCGACAACCGTCAGTCCGACTTCGACATCAACAACTGTCAGTCCGGCTTCAACGTCGACGACCGTCAGTCCGACGACGTCGACCACGGCGGTCTCGCCGACAAAGGCGGCCCAGCAGTTCCTGGCGGCCGCCACGGTCGCTAAGGCCGCGTACTTCACGTGGAGGGCCGCGATCAAAGGCATGACCACGGTCAGTCAGGCAATCGGTCCTTGTGACACCTACGCAGGTGAGCTGGCGACCTTCGACAACGCGATATCGCGCGTCGACGTCACCGGCAAGACGGAAACCGACATTCAGACCTTGGTCGCCGATGACAGTGTCGTCATCAAGAATCTGGAAGCCGTGAAAACAGAAACCGTGGCCCAAATCAAGAAAGATAGCGCTCAACTCATAGCCACCGGGGAGACGGCAATAAGCGCTGGCGACGTTGTTCGGAGCGACCTCGGTTTGCCGCCGAGTTGAGCTTGGCCAGCCCCACGCGACCAGCTGGTGGCAAGGCGCGCAGGTCGCGTTCGGCCGGTCTCGGACCTCCCGTTCGGGTGACACTGAGGACTTGCAACCTCCAGATGCGCGAACCGAGCCGACAGCCAGGACGACCCCAGCGAGGCAGTCGGGCCAATACGCGGGGCACCCTCCGCCCAGCTCGACGGTGGTTCGTCAACTGGCCCACAATCCAGGTTGCCCTCGAACCAACGAAGTTGACCGGGGACACGGCGGACAGTAGCGACGCCCCACCGTCACACGCGAAGTGCCATGACTGGACGATCTGATCGACACCTCCGGCACGTTCTCGGTCGCCGACAGTCACGGATAATCGGCGATCAGGCGCACGCCGAGACGTCGTTCGGACACCTTGAACGCCTCGGAGTAGGTTGGCATTCGGTACGACACTCTGTGCGAGATCGACCGCTCAGCTCGAAGCGCTGGTGGGATCGAGCGACGGGGATGCGGCGCGACGGTCCTAGAGCGTCCTCAGCGTTCGTCTGTGGGAGGAGCTTCGGTGGAGGGAACAAGGCATTCTGTGGCAGGCGCCGATGAAGTCAGCATCGGCCTGCTGACTACGGGGACCGGGCCGGCGCTGCTGCTCGTGCATGGAGGAATGGGCCGGATCGAGCAGTGGGAGCCCGTATGGTCAGCTCTGGCCGAGCATTGGCAGGTAACTGCTGGATCGTCGAGGCAGGGGTTCAAGTGGTGACGCTGAGCCCTACTCACTCAGGAAGGAATTCGACGACATCTCGGCGGTCGCCAATCATCTGGCAGACGAGCAAGGCGCCCCTGTCGATGTCTTCGCCCACAGTTACGGAGCCACCTGCACACTCGGAGCGGCAGCTCAACGGGCACGTTTCCGCCGCATTGAGCTATACGAGCCGCCCGGGCCTCAGAGTGTCCCAAGAGAATGGGTCGAGCGAGCCACTGCCTTGGTGTCCGATGGCAAACCGGGACGAACGATGTTCAGCTTCATCACCGAGATCGTCGGTCTTACGCCTGAGCAGTTCGAAGAGTACAGGAGCGCGCCCGGAGCCTATGACGTCCTTCCGATCGTCACGGCAACGCTTCCGCGAGAGGCTGCGGCGCTCACGAGTGTCGACCTTGCTGGTCTCGCCGCGCAGGTCGCGGCTCCGGTGCTGTTGTTGCTCGGCACGAAGAGCCCCCCGTGGGCTGGTGAGATCACTCGCGCGCTCGCAGCGACACTGGCGACCGCCGAACTCGTGAGCCTTCCGGACCAAGGACACGACGCCATAGATTCGGCGCCGGGCCTCATTGTCACCGAGCTCCGGCGCTTCTTCGACAACGACTGATCAACCGTGCCGCGGTCGGACGCTAGCGCCACAACTGCAAACAAATATCCGCCGATCTAGGCGGCTGTCAACAGCTCCGGGTGCTCATCCGGCGAGCGCAGATGGATCGTTTGCGGGCGTGGCTAATAGCGCTGCCCCGCAGGCCGGTTCAGCAGGGCTCCGGTCAGTAGGCGGCGGACACTGCGTGCGAGTGTTGCGGCTCCTGAGGTAACCGGACGACGACGCGTTGCCGCGACTTGAGTCGTTCAGCTGGCTTCGGCCGCACGCGCCGCGCGATTTGCCTGGAAGGTCGCCAAGCCGAGCCAGCCCGCGAGCCATACGCTGCCGACGCGCGAGAGAACTTTCTGGGTCTCGCCACCGGGCCTCTTGGTCGCTGCGGCCGTCGCGGGATCGACCTGTCCTGACACCGCGTGGATGGCTGCGAACCTCACGCACAAAGGAGCGCCAGCCCCACGAATGCCCCTCGTTGTCTCAGGACCTCGGCAGCTGATGCGGCCCGGTCTTCCAGAGCTGCCACCGCGGGACGGGGGTCGTCTCCAGCGCCGCGAACTCGGCGCGGGCGAGCTCCAGCAGCTGGCCGCGACTAACGAACTCTGATCGGCCTCGTGCTCAAGGTTGGGTTTTGCCCCTTGCTGGCTCAGGGCCCTAGGGACCATGATGACCATAGCGGCAAAGAGGTTCAGTCATGGTGCGAACCACCAAGGTGGTTGCGACGAACGTGCCGGACAAAGGCCTCAAGTCTGGCGCGCTCCATTTGGTATCGGCGACGGTCATCGGCGTCGCGTCGACCGCCCCTGCCTACAGCATCGCCGCCACCCTCGGACTTGTGGCAGTGGTAGTCGGCTTCCAGTCTCCAGCGATCTTGTTGATCTCGTTCGTGCCGATGCTGTTCATCGCCGGGTCCATGTACTACTTCAACATCGTTGACCCGGATTGTGGCACGACGTTCTCGTGGGTGACGCGGGCCTTCGGTCCGAACCAGGGCTGGATGAACGGTTGGGCCACAATCGTAAGCGACATTGTCGTCATGCCCAGTCTCGCATTAATCTCCGCCCAGTACACGTTCTTGCTGTTCGACCAGACAGGCTTGTCAAACAGCGTGCTGTGGGTCACCCTCCTCGGTTGCGGCTTCATTGCCGCGATGACGATTGTGTGCTATCTCGGGATCGAGCTCAACGCCCGCACGCAGTTCGTGCTGTTGGCGGCGGAGATCGTCGTGCTGGCGGTGTTCGCTGCCGTCGCCCTTGTGAAGGTCTTCGCCCTGCACCCCGCCGGCTCTGTGGTCCCTTCGTTCACCTGGGTCAACCCGTTCGCCGTCAAGTCGCCTTCCGCGCTTTCCGCAGGGGTGCTCCTGGCCATCTTTATCTACTGGGGCTGGGACACATCGGGGAGCGTCAACGAGGAGACGGCCGGTTCTACCCGGACCCCTGGGGTCGCGATGGTGCTCTCCACTGTGGTCCTCTTGGGTATCTATGTCATCGTCGCGCTCTCGGCGACCGCGTTCGCTGGTCCCAAGTTCCTCGGAGCGCACCCCAACGACATTTTGAACGCCATGGCGACGCGCGTGCTCGGGAACGGATGGGACAAGCTCCTCATCATCGCCGTTTTGACCTCGGCTGCCGCCTCGGCACAAACAACCATCCTCCCGACGGCCCGGACGACACTCTCGATGGCGGCTCACGGGGCTCTGCCGCGCAGTTTCGCCGCCACGAACCCCAAGCACCTCACCCCGACGTGGTCCACCATCTGGATGGGTGTTATCTCGATCGTTTGGTACGTCTTTCTCGTGCTTGTGGACCACAGCGGGAACGTCCTTTTCGACTCCATCTCCGGGCTCGGGTTCTCGATCTGCTTCTACTACGCGGTGACAGCATTCGCCTGTCCGGTGTACTTCCGCCATTTCGTTGCAAAAAATGTCAAGAACCTCTTATTCATGGGTGTTGCACCGGTCCTAGGCGCGGCGGCACTCACCTGGGTGTTCGTGAAGTCCGCCATCTTCTACTGGAATCCCGTTAACGCGTATTCACCGCCGTGGCTGAAGATAGGGGGCTTTCGAGGCGTTGGCGCGCCGTTCGTCATCGGGATCGGCATCTTGGTCGTCGGAGTGCCGTTGATGCTCCTGCAGAGGAGGGTTTCGCGTGAGTTCTTCGGGCGCAAGCTCGAGGTCGCCAACTCCCTGGAAGATGGCTCGGCTCCCGGCGCCGTGCTGGGCGACGAATAGGTCGAAGAGCGTGCGATCCGGCCAGGGCCTGAGTCGAGTGCCGACCGGGCGAAAAAGGAGGCAACCATGAAGATACTGCTCGTGGGAACCGGGGGAGTGGGTGAGGCCATCGCCATCCTCGCCAAGGACCGCGCATGGCTCGAATACATGGTCTTGGCCGACTACAACTTGACACGAGCCAAAGAGGTCCAGCACAAGGTTGCGGGAGGCCGACGCTTCCCGGTGGAGTCGGTCGACGCGTCGGTAAAGAGTCAGATCGTCGCCTTGGCTCGCGAGTACGACGTGGACTTGATCATGAATGCCGTCGACCCGATCTTCAACGAGCAGATCTTCGACGCCGCCTTTGAACTCAGCCTGACCTACATGGACATGGCCATGGATAGCGACTGCGGAGTTAACCTCGGCCGCTACCAGTTCGAGCGATCAGCCAACTGGGCGGAGCGAGGGCTCCTCGCGCTTGTGGGCATGGGTGTGGAACCGGGGATCTCGGACGTCTTTGCGGCCTACGCGGCCAAGCACCTTTTCGACTCGATCGAGGAGATCGGCGTCCGCGACGGTGCCAACCTCGAGGTGGAGGGCTACGAGTTCGCCCCCAACTTCTCGATTTGGACGACGATCGAGGAATGCTTGGATCCGCCGGTCGTCTACGAAAAGAGCCGGGGGTGGTTCACAACTGAGACATTTTCCGAACCCGAGATATTCGACTTCCCAGATGGGATCGGCCCCCTCGAGTGTGTGAACGTCGAGCACGAGGAGGTAATGCTCATCCCGCGCTGGTTGAACTGCGACCGTGTGACCTTCAAGTATGGACTGGGCCGACGCTTCATCGAGGTGCTCCGGACCCTTCACAAGCTGGGCCTGGACAGCACGAAGAAGATCCACGTCAAGGGCGCGACTGTTGCGCCTCGGGATGTCGTGGCCGCCTGCCTCCCCGATCCGGCCCATCTCGGTGAAAGGATGACGGGAAAGACGTGCGCAGGGACCTGGGTCAAGGGCAGAAAGGACGGCCGGCCGCGCCAGGTATACCTTTACCAGGTTGCTAACAACGCAACGACGATGCGTGACTACGGCGTGCAGGCGGTCGTCTGGCAGACAGCAGTCGGACCCGTCATCGCGTTGGAGCTGTTGGCTGAAGGTCTGTGGAAGGGCGCCGGCGTACTCGGGCCCGAGGCTTTCGATCCCGACCCGTTCATGTCGCGGATGGAGACCTATGGCGCTCCTTACTCGGTCAGGGAGTCAATTCTCGACTGACCCCGTGATCGTTTCGCTTCATTCTCAGCGGTAGGTGCGGCGTGGTTGGCACGGTCGAAAAGACTGGCACCTTCGAGCGTGCAGCACAGCTTCACCATCCTCCGCCAGATCCTTGACCTCGCCGTGCAACTCCGGGCTGTTGGCGGCGAACCCTGTCAGCGTCTGACTCCTCCGCCGCCAGCGCTTCGAGGCCCCTTTCCTCACTCGACGAGTTGGAGCTGCTGGCGTCCACGATCGCACCGCACTATGGGGCGATGGTGCTCACCATGGCGTGGGGCACGCTTCGGATCGGTGAGGCCGCGGGCCTGCGTCGAATCGACCTCGATCTCGTCACAGGACACCTGCGGGTCGCGAACAACCTCCTCGAGGTCGGAAGCCTGCTCCACGAAGGTCCGCCCAAGACCCGGCCGGGTGACGCTCGATGACGCTTCCGCCGTCAATAGCCACCGAGCTAGGCGTCCACGTAGCGCGCTGCGCAGCCTCGCGCTACGTCTTTCCCATACCGAATGGGGGGCCGCTTCGCGCGGCGGACTGGCGCAGGAAGATGGCGTCCTGCCGTCAAGGCGACAGGCCTCGCGCCCATGACCTGAAACACACCGGAGTCGGTCTGCTCGCGGCCGCGGGCGTCAACCCCTCGGAGATCGCGCGACGAGCCGGCCATGCGGGCGTGGCTTTCACCTACGACCACTACGGACACCTCTTCTCCGAGACCGATCGCGACCCGCCGCCAAGCTTGACGCGATCCGCGCCGGCGGGCTCGATGGACGGGGGGCGGTGGCGGCATAAACAGTCCCTGCCTATTACTAGCGTCGTACTGGGGCATCTATGCATCACCGGGTCGCGCGTCATTACAACTGTCGCGACCCGGTGATGAAACGGCATCGAATTGGACCGAGACCGGAAAGGTGAACGTCGCTTTAGCGACGTTCACCTTTCCTCTCGACCAGGAGCTGCACCCGAGAACCGGCGACGGCGGTACATCATCTCTAGAAGTGTTCTTGAGTGCATCACCGACCCGTCAAGGTCAGGCGATCCCGCCTTCGTCGTCACTGGAATGACTCCGGGATTCCTCTATGGGCCTTGACTGGGGCTCGCCACTTGAGCCCGAGGGCCGCTAGAAGCGCCGTGCAGTTCGCAGCTGCTGTTATAAGGCACGCACCCGCGGCACCTAGTCGCCACGATGCGCGAATCGGACTGGCGGTGGCGGCGTGGGGTCCGTCTTTCGGATTGGACAATCCTTGTTCGGGCTGCCGGTGTCGCAAGAGGGTCCTTATCGCCGTCTTGTGCCCGCGCGGGCGATACTAGGCCCCGAGATGCCCACAGTCCGCCAGGCCATCGCGAGCGAAGTACCCGCCATTGCCCGATTGCTCTCGCGGGCGTTCGCCGACGACCCCATCGAACGGTGGTGCCTGGCATGTCGGGGCTATCGGGCGGTCC
>JBEKMZ010000134.1:0-6861 GCA_049523315.1 Acidimicrobiales bacterium
CAACAAAGATGCCGTTTTCGAGCCCGTCGGAGACGACGGCACCAAAGCGACCGAGGTCTTCTATGAATCACGCCGCTATGTCGTGGTCGACTCTCCCCGTCGCCACGTGCGAGACGACGCCCGGCGCCAAGAGCTCCTTGCCGCGACCGAGGACGGCCTCATCGCCCTGGCCGAACGCGTGCGCAAGGGCCGTCTCGTCGACCCCGCCAAGATCGGTGCCGCCGCCGACAGGATCCTCAGGGACTCTGGAGTTTCCCGTTGCTTTTCGACCAAGATCGCCCACGGGGTGTTCACCTGGGACTACGACGAGAAGGCCATGGACTACGAGGAGAAACTTCTCGCCGGCCGTTATGTGATCACGACCTCGCTCGGCAACAAAGCCGCCTCGACCGCCCAGGTCGTCTCCCACTACAAGGCCCTGCAGTCAGTCGAACGACGCTTCCGGGTGCTGAAGGACTTCTTGGCTCTTAGACCGGTCTTCCACTACACCGAAAAGCGGGTGCGCGGTCACGTCGCCATTTGTGTGCTGGCAGCGGTGATCGAGGCCGTCATGGCGATCGACCTCGCCGCGGCCAAGCTCACCGACCCGGACCTCGAGGGTCAACAGCTCAGCGCGCGCCGTGCCCTTCGCGAGCTCGAGCGCATCCGCATGATCCGCTTTGTCGACGCGAACGGCAACGAACGACAGGTCATTACGCGCCCGGGTCCGTTCCAGGCCAAGATCCTCGCCGCCTTCGGCGTCGACACTTCCGCCTGGCGCTCACACGTCGCCTGATCAAGCCCGATCACGCGATGTAGGGCAAAAACGGCTTCACCGCGACCTCGTGAACAGGACTTTCAATTCTGAGCCGCCGAAGTCGGGTCTGACCTGGGCGAGCTGTGGATAAAGTCAGGTTTGCAATGTGTCATGTAGCGACAAATAGGTGATTGAAGTGGCGAGTCTGTTGCATTAATCTGTGACTTGTGTACGTGAAGATTGACCGGGTCCGTAGCGGGAAGAAGACTTACAGCTATCTCACCTTGGCCGAGTCGTATCGAAACGAGGCGGGCCAGCCCCGGCACCGGGTCGTCGCCCGGCTCGGCGAGGTCACAGATCCTAAGAGCTCGGGCGAGCTCGAACGGATCGTCGACGCCTTGTCTGTGCAGCTGGGACGCGAACCAAACAGCGAGCTCAGCGCCGAGTCCGCACCCTCTTATGGAGCCATGGCCGCCTGTGACGCCTACTTCTCCCGGTTGTTGTTGGACGAGCTCTTCGGGGCCATCGGCCGGCGCCGGCGTTCGGTTGGTCTTAGCGACGCGGTGTTCGCCATGGTCGCCAACCGTCTCTCAGACCCATCCTCAAAGAGGCGTTGTGTCACCGACTGGCTCGGGGCCGACGCGGCTTTGCCGGAAGCTCGGGAGGCCCCCTCGCTCGACCGGCTCTATAGGGCCCTCGACGCCGTCGCCGATGCCAAGGACGAGATCGAAGCCCACTGCTTCACCGAGCTGTGCAACCTCACCAACCTCGACCTGCGCCTTGTCTGTTACGACCTCACCTCCACCTACTTCGAAGGTGAGGAGAAGACCACGGCGCGCTTTCCCTCGAAGGCCTTCGGCTACAGCCGTGATCACCGAGGAGACCGACCCCAGATCGTGATCGGACTGCTCGTCACCTCCGACGGCATCCCGATCGCCCACCACGTCTTTTCCGGCAACACCGCCGATCGCTCGACGCTGCCAGAGGTGATGGCCGATCTCCAGGAACGCTTCGGGGTCGGGCGCATCGCCCTTGTCGCCGACAGAGGCCTCATCTCAGAAGAGAACCTCGCCCTGGTAACTGCCAATGGTTTTGACCACGTGCTGGCGACACGCCTTCACCGGGACCCGACCGTCGCCGCCGTCTTGGAGATTGCCGCCGGCACCCAGGCCGTCTTCGTGTCCGTCGGAGACGACGGGACCAAGGCGAGCGAGGTCGTCTATGAACAACGCCGCTATGTCGTGGTCGACTCCCCCCGCCGCCATATGCGAGATGACGCCCGGCGCTCAGAGCTCCTCGCTGTGACCGAAGACGGCCTCATCACTCTCGCGGAACGGGTGCGCAAGGGCCGCCTCGTCGACCCGGCCAAGATCGGTGCCGCCGCCGACAGGATCCTCAGGGACTCCGGTGTCTCCCGCTGCTTTTCGACCAAGATCGCCCATGGCGTGTTCACCTGGGACTACGACGAGAAGGCCATGGACTACGAGGAGAATCTCCTCGCCGGGCGTTATGTGATCACGACCTCGCTCGATGAGAAGACCGCCTCGACAGCCCAGGTCGTCGCCCACTACAAGGCCCTGCAGTCAGTCGAACGGCGCTTTCGGGTGCTGAAGGACTTCTTAGCCCTGCGGCCCGTCTTCCACTACACCGAAAAGCGCGTGCGGGGACATGTCGCCATCTGCGTGCTGGCGGCGGTGATCGAGGCCGTGATGGCGATCGATCTCGCCGCTTCCAAGCTCACCGACCCGGACTTGGGCGGCCAACAGCTCAGTGCCCGTCGGGCTCTTCGCGAGCTCGAGCGCATCCGTATGATCCGCTTTGTCGACGGGAACGACAACGAAAGACAGGTCATCACGCGTCCCAGTCCGTTCCAGGCCAAGATCCTGGCAGCCTTCGGCGTCGACGCCTCCGCCTGGCGCTCGGGCGTCGTCTGAGCAAGCCCGATCACGGCTTGTAGGGCAAAAACCGCCTTAGCGCGACCTCGTGAGCAGGACATTCAAAGTTGAGCCGCCGAAGTCGGGTCAGGTCAGGCTCCGGACCAAGGTGACCAAGGGCCCGGGCTCACGTGCAGCTGGACTCGCCATGGCCTTCAAGCTCATCGAGGCCGCAGAAGACCGCTGGCGCTATGTCAACGGCCCGGCGCTCGTCGCCCTCGTGCGTGCCAGTGGCACATTCCGAAAGGGGGCGTTGGTCGAGTCCATTGCGAAGCAAGAGGAGGTCGCCGCGTGATCAACGGGTCGGGCCGATCCACAACTTTTGACTATTCCTCTTCTGTCACGAGGCTGCAGGCCCCCAACGGCATCGAGCAGTCGGCGCACCGTCTTGGTCGTGCAGCGCACTGCGTCGGCAGCCTGCTCGAACGATTCACCGGCCGCGATGCGCCACCGGACCTCGAGTCGTTCCTGTCGGGTCAACCTCAGACCCTTTGCCCTACTGATTACTGCCAGGAGCTCTCCGATCGTCGCGCGTACACCACGCCGCGTCGCAACGACCACTAGAGACTTAGGGCTCAAGCTCAGTGCAGAACATCAAGCTCTTGGGCGGGACGGCCCCGACGGTCTCCATGCAGCTGGCCGACGCCACACGGCTCCTGAACGAAGCGACCAAGGCAGGTCACGCGACCCTGCTGCGCGACTGGTTGGTGGCGAACGACATGGGCAAGGACCCTCAGGCGCACATGCTGCGATCGGACATAATACTGAAGCTGGCGGTGGAGACGCTGGCTGGGCCGATGGCGTACCTGCAGACGCGCCGGGCAAGTCTGGCGATGCGGCGGCAAGGCGAGGCGGCGGGGGCGTTCTCGCAGGGCAAACAGGAGAACAACTGGCTGAGACGGCTCACGAAGCAGGAGGAGCAGTTGCCGGGGACGAAGGCGGTTTCATTGACGAGATGGTGGCAGGGGTCGGCCGCGAAAAGGTCCGCCCTGACCAATACGGGACTGCATTCGCTGAGCGCTACGATGTCCAGTGCACGCGGACAGGCAACCCGGCGAAAGCAGGTCCCGCCATGGTGAGCTCACGAGAGCGGGTCGAAGCTGCTCTCAATCATCAAGAAAGCGACCGAACGCCCTTGGATCTCGGTGCGACGACGTGCAGCGGGATCCACGTCAGTTCGCTCTATGCGCTTCGGCAGGCGCTCCACCTCGATCCCCCCGGCACACCGGTTCGAGTGTGGGAGCCGTACCAAATGCTGGGTGAAGTGACACCGGACCTGCTCGATGTCCTCGGCATCGATGCTGTCCGGGTGGGCCTTCCCACCAACTTCTTCGGGTTTCGGAACGACGAGTGGAAGCCGTGGACGTACGACGGTACACCAGTGTTGGTTCCGGGTGCCTTTCCTATTGAGCCCGAGCTGAATGGCTCTCTGCTCATGTACCCGCGAGGCGATCTCTCCGCTCCACCGTGCGCTTGCATGCCGAAGAACGGCTTCTACTTCGACTCGATCATTCGCCAGGACCCGCTCGACGAGGCGCAGCTCGATCCTGCCGACAACCTCGAGGAGTTCGGACCGATCGACGACGCGGCACTGGCGCACGTCCGCTCCGAGGTTGAGCTGCTGGCCCCGACCGGGCGCGCCCTTGTCGGCGAGTTCGGCGGAATGAGCTTCGGTGACGCCGCCGTCGTGCCAGGCCCGACGCTGGCTCATCCGCATGGCATCCGTGACCTCGAGCAGTGGTACACAAGTCTTGTCACGCGACCGGATTACGTGAAGGAGGTTTTCGAGCGTCAATGCGACATCGGCCTGGACAACCTGGCCAAGATACATGCCGTCGCGGGCGATGCTCTCACTGCGGTGTTCCTTACGGGGACCGACTTCGGCACGCAGCGCGGTCCGTTCATCTCCCCCAAGACCTACCGCAGCCTGTTCCAGCCGGTTCAAGCCAGAGTCAATGACTGGATCCACACGCATACGACCTGGAAGACCTTCATCCATTCCTGTGGGTCAATCTGGCGCCTGCTCGACGATATCGCCGACGCCGGGTTCGATGCGCTCAATCCCGTGCAGACCTCGGCTGCCGACATGGACCCCAAGGCCTTGAAGGACCGCTACGGCGACCGACTCACGTTCTGGGGCGGCGGCATCGACACGCAGCGAGTCCTGCCCTTCGGAACACCCGAGGAGATACGCAACATGGTTCGAGAGCGGATGGCGATCTTTGGCTCGGGTGGAGGCTTCGTCTTCAACACCATCCATAACATCCAGTCCCGAGTGCCGGTGGCCAACCTGGTCGCCCTTTTCGAGGCCGTCGAGGAGTACCGCTCCTACCCGATGACGGTGGGCTGATGGTCAGCGTCACAGGCAACCAAGAATGGCGTTGACCCATGGTATAGGTGGAAGAGCTGCGTCAGGCGGTCCTGGACGGTCAGGCGCCCGAGGCGCTTCGACGAGGCTGTTTCCCGAGATCCTGGCCGAGCAGATCGGCGTGCGCGTCCGTGCACCTGCATCGTGATGGGCGGCGATAGTCCTAAACGCGTGTCGAAACTCTCTTCTGGCCCTCCACTGGAAAAGCTCATACGCGGTCTCCCGCCCTTGCTGGGGCCGCTCGGCGCCGTCGTGCTAGTGCCTTTCGTCGCGGAGCGCCGCACACAGCGAGGGTCGAGCCGCCAGCCAGCATCGCGCTCGCGCCGATCGCGAGCCGTAGAAACCCCGCTCTCCCTATATTGTCTCAGCTGGTTGCGCTCGCTCTTCAGACGCTTCCATGGTTTGCGTTAACCTCTCCACAGAGTTTGACCTCCCAAGACGCGCCAGCAAGGCTGACCGCTCGTGGCGTTGTCGTTCCTACCATTTGGCGCGCCGCGTCATGTGCTCCCCATTTCGACGCCCGGGGAGGATCGGCCGGGTGGTCCGGCCACGGAGGAGAGAAGCTCCTCGAGCTTGAGCTCGAGCCCGGCGACACCAACGTCGAGGACCGTGAGCGGAATGTCGAAACAAATTGGCCACGCCTCGAGCCTCGCCTTCGAGCGCAGCAGTCCTCCGCTGAGCCAGCCAGACGACTCGACGGTAATGGCCGAAGTAATCGCCCCAGAGCTCAAGATGACGATCGAGGCCGAGCTCGCTCAGAATGCTCCAGCGGAAGCTGCGCACGAGAAAGTCGGTCAGCACGCAGGTGCCCGCTCGTCGGTCAACAGCTTCAGCATCTTCTCGGACCCGCGAACACGTCATAACACTGAAGTCCACGCAGGCGTCCGAGATGAAGGCGCTCGCACACACCGCCGAGCGCGGCCGTAGGTGCAGCAGTCGGCATAGGCAAGAACGACGAACCGCCCGTAAGACAACAATCGCCGCGCGAGCCGCCCGACCGTGGGCGCGATGTCACTGGGATTTGTACGGCAACGGGGGGAGGAGGTGGTGCTCTATCTACCAACGCCGCCGAGCGACGATCTGGCGGATCGATGCTCCGATCGCTCCGCGGGCGATCACCGCCACGGGAACCGGTTCAGACCGGGAAGGGCAACTGATCGAGGAACTGGTCGTTGAAATCGCCACGGTCGGAGAGCTCTACATACTCCACCTCCTCGAGCAACGCCATGGCACCCGCACGCTCCCTCATGTTGAGCAGGGCCATGTTCGCGCCCTCGCCAGCCACGTTGCCCGTACCCACATCCCAGAGCACTGGCAGCTTGGGCACCAGACCAAGCCGGATCGCGCTCGAAGGCGAGAGGTAGTTGTCGAACAATCCGGTAAGCAGTACCTGCTGAGGTCCTCAGCTTTCAGCCCTGCCTGCTCGAGGAGGACGTGCCAACCGGTCGCAATCGCTCCCTTCGCGAACTTGAGCTCACGGGACGTCGCGCTGCGTCAAGTAGATCGAGCGGCTGACATCGCCTACATCGCCGACCCAGTGAAAGACCAAGACTCGCTCCTTCCCGAGCTGGGTGAGCCTCGAGCCGATGCCAGGCGCGAGCTCAGTGACCTCCTCGTCGGGACGAACCTTCCGGACGAGTCGAGGAGCCTCAGTTCGACGAGCTCCGCCACGGCGTCGACGAGACCGGAGCCACAGAGCCCCTGCGGTCGAACGTCCCCGATGCCACCGAGTTCGAGCTCGTCAGGGGTCATCCTCACGACCTCGATCGCGTCCGGAGCTGCCCGCATACCGTACCGCATCGCCGTTCCCTCGAAGGCAGGAC
>JBEKMZ010000135.1:0-6796 GCA_049523315.1 Acidimicrobiales bacterium
CGGCCACGTACCCGGGCTGTGCCCGAACGCCAACGGCTACTACCCGGGCACGAAGATCTCTATCAGCGAGTACGACCTGTCCCTCGCCGGGGTCGGAGCACAGGCAAATGCGATCATCGAAGCGGACACGCTGGGAATCTTCGCCCGCGAGAACGTGTCCCTGGCATGCCATTGGGCACAGCCGGTCGACGGGGACGAGCTTGATGATGCCTTCTTGATGTACCGCGACTATGACGGCCATGGTTCCGAGTTCGGTGACGAGTGGGTCGACTCAACCAGCGCCGACCAGGCCGAGATCTCCGTCTACGGCGCCCGCCGTTCCAGTGACGGTGTCTACACAGTTATGGTCATCAACAAAAGCTCCCAAGCGCTGCAGAGCACCTTGCAGCTCAAGGGTGGCATCAGCGGGGCGGTACACGCCTGGCGATGGGACGGCGGGCCGATCAAACAGGTTGCCACGCCGTCCCGTGCCGGCAACGCGCTCACCACCACCTACCCGCCGTTGTCGATGACCCTCTATGTGGTCGGCTGATTGCAGCCTGCCGCACCCGGCAAATCGTTGCCATCACCTGCAACCGCCATCTCGTAACCAACCTTCCAGACCTCTTCGCAGTCGGCGACTTGCGCTCGGGATCCGAGAAGTGAGGCTCGCAAGCGCACCAGCACCTTTGGGAGCGTGCGCAAGCTGCGCTCCGGTCGCCACCAAGCAAGCTACTGGCACGACGGGAAGCGCTACGTTGCGGACCACACCTTCGATTCCAAGGCGGATGCCTACGCATGGCTTGCGACCATCCGAACTGACATCGGCAGGGGTCAGTGGGTCGATGCCGACGAAGGGCGGAAACACTTCGAGAAGTATGCCAAGCAATGGTTGGAGTGGGGTCTCCTCCCGTCGTTGTCGGGTTTGTTTTGGAGACCCGAGTGTGCCTTGCACGCTCGGTTCCCGGCGACGGGAGGGACTCCGGCGGATCACCGGCTTGTTGACGGACTGTTTGGCCATGAGACCCTCGCTTCGATCGGCGGCCGGGTCCGCACAAGGGACCCAGTTACGCGAAAGCGACGTAGCGCTCTTTCATGACATCAAGTCGGTCACCGTGCGTTAGTCCACTCGCCGTTCCGGCGCGGGCTGACCCGGCGTTCGGTCGCCTCAGGATCGGTGGCAGCCGGGACCTCGCTGAGCGGATACGTCCTGTCGATGGCGGGTGCCGCTTTTTCAATGTCACCCCTCACCGGAGGCCGGCTCACCTTGTCTCCGGCTCCGGTAAGAGCCAAGGCCCCGGGGTGCCTCATGCGTGTCGCCCGGAGCTGCGCTGCTCTTGCTGCCTCGTTCAACTTTGGTTCGGCCACTCTCTCCGCTTGGCAGGTTTCACTAAAGACGTGTCCACCTGAATGTAGCTTTCACTCTCAACTAACGTTAAAGAGAAGTGAGTGCTTCTTTGGCTGCCAAAACGAGAGCAACGGTCCTGGACTTGCGGAGAGTCAACCGCGCCGCCGTTTTGCAACAGGTCTTCATGCGTGGTCCGGTCAACCGAGTCAACCTGGCGCAGCTCACCGGCTTGAGCAGCGGAAGTGTGACGAATGTGACGGGGGCCTTGCTCGCCGAGGGCGTTGTCTCGGAAGTCGGTCTGGAGGAATCCGAGGGCGGTCGACCGCGCGTGCTCCTCGAGATGAACCCCGAGTTCGGCTCGGTAGTGGGCGTGGAAGTCGGTGAAACCCGTGTCCGCGTCGAAGCCTTCAACATGAAGATGGACGTGGCAGGGACCGCGGAAGTTTCCCTGCACCCTCAGCGCTGCGACGCGTCTTTCGCCATTGAAGAAATCTCCACGGCAATCGAAAGGCTGCACGCTGAACTGGGCGCGAACGGCCAACGCCTATTGGGGGTGGGTGTCGCTGTGCCTGGGGTCGTGGCAAGTCACGCCGGTGATTCGCGCGTGTACGCGCCGAACATCGGCTGGCGCGATGTGCCCTTGGAGGAGATGGTCCGTGAACGCGTCGGCCTGCCGGTTTTCGTTGACAATGGAGCGAAAGCGTTGGGGCAAGCGGAAATGTGGCTCGGCGTCGGGCGCGGCGCGAGCCACGCCATCGTCACGCTTTGGGGCACCGGCGTAGGGGCGGCAATATTTACAAACGGCGCCATCTACCGTGGTGTTGCCTCCAGTGCTGGAGAGTGGGGTCACACGAGTATCGTCGCCGGCGGCAGGCAATGCCGATGCGGAGGGGCAGGTTGTATCGAGGCGTATATCGGGGCAGGCGCTTTGCTGGAAGAGTGGTACCGGACGGATCCGGATGCCTTCGTGCTGCAAGATCCTGATTCTGAGCAGTGGATCGACCGTTTCCTCGAGGCTGCCGAGACGCACCCGCCTGCTCGAGTCGCACTCGACCAGGCCGCCACCTACTTCGGCGTTGGCGCCGCCAACCTGGCGAACCTGTTCAACCCCGAGAAGATAATCGTAGGTGGATGGCTGGGCCTCAAACTCGGCCCGGCGCTCTTGCCGAAAATCCGCGAGGCCGTCCGGGCTCAGGCGCTCGAGTACACCGCCAGCCGGGTGAGCGTGGAGGTCGGGAGACTCGGTTCTGACGCAGTCGCGCTCGGGGCGTCAACTCTGGTCGTCGACGCACTCTTGTCGAGTGGCGGGGCCCTGGCGTCGGGTGACCGATGAACGTCAACCAGTAAGCCTATTCCTCAGGTATTGAGCCGGTGCGGGCCAACTCGCTATACCAGTGACCACTGTCCTTTAGCGTCCTTGCTTGCGACTCATAGTCCACATAGACGATGCCAAAACGCTTGGAATAACCTAGTGCCCACTCGAAGTTGTCCAGGAAGGACCACACGAAATAGCCCTTTACTGGTACTCCTTCCTCCTTCGCCTGGAGCGTGGCGGCAATGTGGGACTTCAGGTAGGCCTTCCGATCCAAGTCGTGGACTGCGTCTCCTTCGAGTCTGTCATCGAACGACGCGCCGTTCTCCGTAATGTAGATGGCGGGCAGCTTGTACTGCTCGTGAGCTTGGGTGATGATCTTGTGGAGACCTTCCGGGCGAATCGCCCAACCCATGGTGGTCTTCGAAGCGTCGGGTTCTTGCACACCGGCGAAACCGAGCCAGCTGTCGCGGCTATCGCGGACAGAGTAGCTGTGGTAGTAGTTGAGCCCCAGGAGGTCGGGGGGGACCCGCAGGGCGTCCATGTCGTTCTCGTAGCCCTTGGGCAGGAAGGGCCCGAGGCGGTCCTCGATGGCCGGGGGGTAGCGCCCGTAGACGAGAGGCTCGCAGAACAGCGGAAAATTGTGCCAGCACTCTGCCCGTTCGGCGGCAGCGGCGTCCTCCTCCGAAGGAGTGGCGGGCCACACGGCGGCATTGTGCATGGTCAGTCCGACAGAGGCTTGGGGATCGACGGCCTTCAGAGCGTGGTAGGCGGCGACGTGAGCCCGGAGCTGGTGGTGGATGGAAGCGCCAGCCTGGTAGATGTTTCGCATCCCGGGCGCGTGGTTGCCCACGAGATGGCCCTCGGCTGAAACGACAAAGGGCTCATTGACCGTGAACCAGTAGTGAACCCTGTCGCTCAGAAGACCGGCCAAGACAGCTGCGTACTCGCTGAACCAGTCGGCGATGTCCGGGTTGGACCAGCCGCCGAGGCGAAAAAGGGCCGAGGGCAGGTCCCAGTGGTAAAGGGTCAGGAAAGGTTCGATGCCTGCAGCCAGGAGGCCATCTACCAGACGGTCGTAGAAGTCCAATCCGCTGCGGTTGACGTCGCCCTTTCCTTCGGGGAGAACCCTGGGCCACCTAACCGAGAACCGATAAGCGGTGAGCCCCATCGCCTGCAGGAGCGCGATATCCTCCCGCCACGTGTGGTAATGGTCAGCGGCGACGTCGCCAGTTTGGCCTTTGAAGGTGGTACCGGGCGTGTGCGAGAACTCGTGCCAGATACAGCTGCCGGAACCATCGGCCAACGGTGAACCCTCCACCTGGTAGGCAGCCGTGGCGGCGCCCCAGTAGAAGTGTTCGCCGGTATCTTTCGGTCTCACTATCAGAACCTCCTAGTTGCTTGGAGCCGGGTGAGCTTTGTGCATTCGCGATCAGTAGAGGACGCAGCGGACCCGGTGTGCGCTGCCCACTTGGCGCCAGTCCGGCAGGGCGGTGCCGCATTCGTCTCGCGCGCTCGGGCAGCGCGGGACGAAGGGACACCCCGGGGGAAGGTCAGTCAGATCAGGTGGGTCCCCTCGCGCCTCGAACCGTTCTTCTTTGACGAAGTGCTCCGCAGGATTAGGGGCGGCGCGGCGCAACAATTGCGTGTAGGGATGCCGCGGCTCATCCATAACCTCTGATGTGGCCCCGATTTCCAACAGGTGCCCGGCATACATGATGGCGATCTCGTCACTCATGTATGAAGCGCCCGCGAGGTCGTGGGTGACGAAGATGAGCGAAAGCGATTGGTCACGCTGCAAGTCCAACAGCAGGTTCATGATGCTTAGACGGATTGAGACGTCAAGCATCGATGTCGGCTCGTCGGCCAGGAGTAGCGATGGGCGGGCTGCGAGTGCCCTTGCGATACCAACTCTCTGCCGTTGTCCTCCCGACAACTGGTATGGATAGCGCCTTAGGTACTCGCCGGGTGGTACCAGGCCGACCTGGATCAGGATTTCTTCGACGGCCTCGCCTCGCGCGTTGCGAGCGACGGTGTCAAATGAGTGCATAGGACGCGACACGCTGTGACGAACCTTGTGAAGGGGATCGAGCGAGGTGTAGGGGTCCTGGAAGATCATCTGCACCTGTCGACGGTGGTCTCTCAGGCGTCGTTGGCTCGGTCGAGTGGGGAGCGCACGCCCGAAAACACGAATCTCGCCGGACGTAGGTCTCTCCAGGTAGGCGACCGTTCTGACAAGAGTGGTCTTGCCCGAGCCCGATTCGCCGACGAGGCCGAGCACCTTTCCCTTCTCCAGTGTCAGGTCAACAGCAGAAAGTGCCCGCACGGTCTTCTGCGCCCCGAGCCTCCCCAAGGCATAGGTCTTGGTGAGTCCCCTTAGCTCAAGCACAGGTGCGACCCGTTTCTCGGCGTCTCCCGTGCGCCCGTGCCTTGGTAGGCTCCTAACCAACGGGGACCACCTTCCCGCCGTACAGGTGGCACGCGGTGCTGTGCGAATCGTCGAGATCGACGAGCGCCGGCTCCGTCGTGTCGCAGGTGCCTTGTATGACCTTCGGGCAGCGGACGGCGAAGGTGCATCCGCTCGGCAACTGGCGAAGGTCGGGCGGCTGACCGCCGATTCCCTCCAGGCGTCCTTGTTCACCTCCGAGCGGCGGGAACGAGTTCATGAGAGCGACGGTGTAAGGGTGAAGCGGGTGCTCGTAGAGTTCCTTGGCAGGAGCTTGCTCGGCCACTGATCCCGCGTACATGATTGCGATGCGGTCGGCGATCTCCACAAGCAGTGACAGGTCGTGGGTGATGAAGACCACGCCGAAGCCGAGCTCGTGGCGGAGTTCGTTAAGCAGCTGGATGATCGAACGCTGAACGACAACGTCCAGAGCCGTCGTGGGCTCGTCGAGGAAGAGCAGCTTCGGATGCAAAACGAGCGCCAAGGCGATGACCGCCCGCTGGCGCATACCGCCACTCAGTTGGTGGGGGTAGGCGTCGAAGAACCGCTCAGGGACCTTCACGAGGTCGAACATCTCTTTGGCGCGTCTCGTCGCCTCGGCGCGGTCTGTGACGCCGTGATACTTCATTGCGTCGAGGAACTGAGAGCGCACCCGCATCACCGGGTTGAGGACGTTCATCGAGGCCTGAAAAACCATCGAGATCTCGCTCAGGTGCAAGCCCCGCAGCTGTTTCGGCGACAAGGACAAAACGTCGGTTCCTTGATAGCGCACGGAGCCCGACAACACCTGACCGGGAGGGTCGAGCAGTCCGGCCGCCGCGAGCGCCAGCGTCGTCTTCCCGCAGCCTGATTCGCCCGCCAGCCCTACCACCTCGCCCGCGTCCACGGCCAAGTCGACGCCTCGGACGACGGTCACCATGGGTCGGCCGGTCCAGCCGTAGCCGATCGTGAGATCGCGGATCTCGAGCAGGTGTGCCACGTCAGTTCCTTCTCAGACGGGGATTGGCCACTTGGTCGACGGCGAAGTTGAGCAAGCCGAAGGCCGTCCCGAGAAGCAAGATGCACACACCGGGGAGGAGAAGGTAGAGCCACTGGCCCATGAGAAAGGCGTCGCCGTTCTCGGCCCAGTAGAGCATCGTGCCCCACGTCACGTTGTTGATGTTTCCCAGCCCGAGGAACTCGAGGCCGGCCTCGGCGAGCACGGCGTAGAGGGCGGCGCCAAAGAAGTTCGCCACCAGGATGCCGAACATGTTGGGCACGATGTGGTCGAGGACTATTTGCCAGCGCCTCTCTCCTGACATGCGCGCCGCCTCCATGAACGGCCTGTCTCGAAGCGAGATGGCCTGAGCGCGCAAAACCCGCGCGCCCCACGCCCAACCCGTTATGGCGAGGATGACGATCATGGTCGCCAGTCCCCTCTGTGGCAGATAGGCGGCGATGATGATCAGCAGCACGAGGCCGGGGACGACCAAGAAGATGTTGGTGATTGTCGAAAGAACGCCGTCCACCCAGCCGCCGGCGTACCCGGAGAAGACGCCCATCAGCAGTTGTATCAACGAGATGACCACGCCGGTGACAAGCCCCACAACGACGCTGGCACGCGCTCCATACACAAGCTGGGTGAAGGTGTCCGTGCCCTGCGGCGTGGTGCCGAGTAGGTGTTTGGCACTCACCCCGAGCATGGGCGTGAAACTGATGTCTGTCGGCGAAT
>JBEKMZ010000136.1:0-6775 GCA_049523315.1 Acidimicrobiales bacterium
TCGGGACGATCGCCTCGGGACCGAGCGAGATGATGAGCTGGACGGCCGATCCTTTCACCTCGTACTTGCCTGGTCGGGGGTAGGTCGTGATCACCCAATTCTTCGGCACGTTCGGCGAATACGTGGAGCGACCGAGCACAACTTGGAACCCAGCATCGAACAATGCGTTGCGTGCCGTCAGTTCGGGCACGTCCGAGGTGAACTTGACCGGTACCTCGACTGTCACTTGTCCCTTGTAGACCGTGAGGGTCACGACGGTGCCTTGGGCATAGTCGCTGCCGCTTTGCGGGGACTGGTTCGCGACGCTGCCAAGCAGCGCCGGGTCTGTGGTCGCCTCGTGCACGACGTGGACAAGGAAACCCTCGCTGCGGAGCTTGGCAGTGGCGTTCACGAGGGTCTGGCCGAGCACGTACGGCATCATCTCCTGGCGCGGACCACTGGAGACGGTCAGGTAAACCGTGTCGCCCTGCGTCACGAGCGTGAGGGCGGTGGGCTTCTGGCGAAGTACGAGATGATCGTCCGAAGCGTTTCCGATGATGAAGCTCACCTGCGGTTCCAGGCCCTGCTTTCGAAGCTTCGTCTCCGCCTGGAGATACTGCATGCGGTAGACGTCCGCGACGCGTACCGAGGGCTTACCGCCGAAATAGCCGAGAGCGCGCCCGCCGAAGTATGCGATCGCCGCCAGCCCGACCAACAGCACGAGGGCAGAGGCCGCCCAGGGCACCCAGCGACGTTTCGGGAACTCGGTCTGCCCCGCGCCCTGACCACCGACGGGGCCTGAGTCAGCCGTCACCGTCTCTTGGACCGTCGTCGTCGGGACTGGCGGCTCGGAGGTCGTCAGCACGAGTGTCGGGTTCGCCGCCACCGCGACGGTGGGGGGCGCGGTGGTGCTCGGCGCCACCGGAGGGGCCAGCACGGGCTGGCCGCGCATGAACCGCTCGAGATCGTCGTGGAAGTCCTGCGCCGTGGCGTAACGGGCCTGCGGCTGCTTGGACATCGCCTGCATGATGACCGCCTCGAGATCGCGGGGGACCCGGGGCTCGATCTCGCTCGGGAGCGCCGCTGTCTCCGAGACGTGCTTGTAGGCGATGGCGACGGGCGTGTCCGCGGTGAACGGGGGCCGGCCCGTGACCATCTCGTAGAGCACGACGCCGAGCGCATAGACGTCGCTACGGCCGTCGACGCCCAGGCCCTGAGCCTGCTCGGGCGAGAAGTAGGTGGCCGTTCCCATCACGAGGCCCGTCTGGGTGACGGTCTCGCTCTGGCCAATGGCCCGCGCTATGCCGAAGTCGGCGACCTTTACCTGCCCGTCGACAGTGATGAGGACGTTCCCGGGCTTGACGTCACGGTGGACGACGCCGTGACGATGTGCGTAGCTGAGGGCCTTAGCGATATCCGCCGCGATGGCGGCGGCCCGGGTCGGCGAGAGCGGCGCCTGGGTACGGATTATCGAGGACAGCGGCTCGCCGTCGACGAACTCCATGACGATGTAATAGGTGCGGTCGGCCTCGCCCCAGTCGAACACCGGGACGATGTTCGGGTGCGACAAGTTGGCCGCAGCCTGGGCCTCCCGGCGGAACCTCTCGACGAAGGAATGGTCCGAGGACAGCTCCGGAAAGAGCATCTTCAACGCGACCGGCCGGTCGAGGAGGAGGTCGTGGGCCAAGTAGACCTGGGCTGTCCCACCACGTGCGATCTGGCGGTTGAGCTCGTAACGGCCGTTGTATACGGGGGGCGCGGTGTCGGACATCGTCGGGGGAAGCCTATTCCCCGGGCCACCCTGACCGGGGTACCGACCGTGTGGGAAGGTGCTGCTCATTGCTGCATCTCCAGCGCCTTGTGCATCACGGCGGCGACGACCGGGCCGGCAATCTGGGCACCGGTCACATTGTGGCAAGCGTTCCCGGGCGGGATTGGGACGATCGCCGCGACCGCGACAGTGGGAGTTTGGCCGGGGCCGGCCGGGGCGGTTGCGATGAGCCAATTGTATGTGCCGCAGCCGCTCGCGTTGATCTGTGCGGTGCCGGTCTTGGCGGCGACGGGCGGGAATTCATAAGACGGGAACACTCCATAGGCTGTTCCGTCTGAGTCCTCGGTGACGCCGAGCATGAGGTTGCGCACTGCTTGAGCCGTCGTGGCCGAGGTGGCGCGCCTCCATGGGTGGGGTTGATATGTCTCGACGACGTTGCCCGTGTCGTCGACGATCGCGTGCAGCAGGTGCGGGGCCATGACGATGCCGTTATCCGCTATGGCCGAGGCTACGAGTGCCATCTGTAATGTCGTCGCCGTCACGTTCTCCTGTCCGATGGCCGACTTCATGAGGCCGGGCACGTCACCTGCGAACTCCTGGGGAGTCGGGAAATTCGATGCCGCCACCTCGCCCTGGGGCAGGTCGAGGGGTGGGACGCTGTCGAAGCCGAACGCTGTGGCCTGGCTGTAAAGCTTCTGTGCCCCGAGGCTCTCACCGACGAGGGCAAAGGCCGTGTCGCACGAGCGCGCGAACACCTCAGCGAGGTCGCCCCCGCAGTACTCGCCTGCGAAGTTGTAGAGAAGCGCCCCTGCAGTGTCGGGAAGAGTGATGGCGGACACCGACTTGAAGTAGTGGTTCGCCAGCTGGGGTTGCTGGTCGTAGATGGCGGACGAGTCCACGACCTTAAAGGTCGATCCGGGCGCTTTTGCCTGGGCCGTTGCGTAGTCGATCAGTGCCCCGGAGTTCAAGAGCTCGTTGTAGCTCTTGTTCACGGCGTTGTAGTTGTGGACCGAGAACAAGTTTGGGTTGAACGTCGGGTTGCCGTACATGGCAAGGATGGCCCCTGTCCGGGGGTCGATGGCGACGACCGCACCGGTCCGGCCCGCGAGGGCGGCGGCAGCGGTCTGTTGGAGGGCGACCGAGACCGTCAAGGTGATGTCGTCGGTCGTCTTGTGCTCGGTCAGCAATTGGCCGAGCGTCGTCGCAGGCGAGGTGTGCTGGATGAGGTACGAGAAGTATTCGGACTCGAGTCCGGTCGCACTGCTCGCGGCGACCGACTCGTAGCCTGTGAGGTCTGCGAACAGCGTGGCCGTCGCCGGCGGGTAGATCCGTTGTTCCTCGTAGATGTCCTTCGTCGGCTTCGAGTAGGCGAGCACGACGTTGTCGGAGCTGTAGATGTCGCCGCGGGGAAGCTGGAAGGCGTCCGGCCCCCCGCCCTGGGCGGCATTGTCACGACTGTTCACGAGCGACTGGGCCTGGCGCACCTGGAAGTTGTTCAACTGCAAGAAGAGCAGGACGAAACACGCCAGCAGCACGAAGCCGAGCCAGCGAATTCGGCGGTTGATCATCGAGAGCTCACTTCGCTGCCGTCGTCGAGGTCGTGCCGGCGATCGGCACCGTGGCGGTCGTTGTTGCCGGAACCGTGGTCGCTGTGGCCGGGGCCAGCGATGTCGTCGTCGCTCCGGCACCCGCGTTCGTGATCGCCGAGGTCGCAGACGGGACGGCGCTCGTCGCGGTGACGGTGCCCGGGGGCCCAGTCGTCGTGGCCGGGATGGTGGTCGTTGTGACGGTGACAGGCGTGGTCGCGCTCACCGTCGTCGTCGCGGTGACGGTGCCCGGCGCGGTCGTTGCGGTCACTGTCTCGCTCGCCGCGAGCCGGCTGCGCTCGAGGGAGAGGTCGCGCACAAGGTTGCGGGCTGCCTGGTAGGAGCTTTCCTCCATCCCCTGTCTCAGGTAGACCGCGTTCGAGGCGAGCAGGTCGGAAGGCTTTAGCGTCGTGCGCTCGACAACCGAAGGCTTGAACCACAACATCCCCCCGGGACGGCCCTGGAAGATCGCCACATACCCTCGATCGAGCCCGACGAAGAAAGACGCGTTGTTGAACCAGACGACAACGCCGGCGGCGCCGCCGAGCACGACTACGAAGACGAGGACGAACAGTGCGACCCGGACCGTGAAGATGCGGTCCCCCCGTTCTCTGCGGCGCTTTTTCTTCTGGGGGACGAGGACCAAGGGCCTGGTGTAGGCCTGCCTCGGTACCTGCGCGCTCGCTGGCGCAGCGCTTTGGGCAGGGAGCGGTGCCGAGGAGGGCACGGGCGCGGGCGATGCCACCGCCGAGGCGGCCGAGAGCATGAGGACGACCCCCTCTGTGACCGCCGCCGACTCGCCCGCCACGGCCGGCTC
The DNA here is from genome assembly GCA_049523315.1 of Acidimicrobiales bacterium. GTDB lineage: Bacteria > Actinomycetota > Acidimicrobiia > Acidimicrobiales > Bog-793 > Fen-455. The sequence goes on from JBEKMZ010000136.1 coordinate 4,154, forward strand.
GGGCGTGCCGCCGAGTGCCTCGGGGAGCAGCACGACCTCGTCGGAGACCGCCGACGACTCGCCTGCGACGACCTCGAGAACGACGACGGTCACGTTGTCGATACCTCCCCGCTGCAGGGCGAGACGCACAAGCTCGCTCGCGGCGGCCTCGAGGTCGTCTTGGTCCAGTAACACCTCCGCGATCTCCTGCTCGCCGAGCTCGTTCGTGAGCCCGTCGCTGCACAGCAGCACGCGGCTGCCAGGCTCGAGATCGAGCTCCCAGCAGTCCGTGTCGATGTCGGGCTCGATCCCGAGCGCCCGCGTCAAGATGTGCTTGTGGGGATGGTTGGCGGCCTCGTCAGGGGTCAGCTCGCCGCTTCGCACCATCTCTTCTACGACGCTGTGGTCCTCGGTCAGCTTGTGGACCCGCCTCTCCGACCGGTCGAGGAGATAGCCGCGCGAGTCACCGACGTTGACGAGCGCGAGACGCACCTGGCCGTCCGACTCCTCGCCGACGACTGCGATTGCCGTCAGCGTCGTGCCCATCCCGCGCAGGTTCCGGTCGGACTTGGAGCGGTGGTAGATCGCCTCGTTCGCGTCTCGAACGGCTGCTAACAGGCCCTCTGTCGTCCGGTCCCGCCGGTAGGCCTCGAGCAGATGCTCGACCGCGATCCGCGCCGCCACCTCCCCGCCGACGTGGCCCCCCATGCCGTCGGCGACAGCGGCAAGGTCCGTCGTTGCGAGCGCGAGGTCCTGGTTCGTGGTCCGCAGGTAGCCCGTGTGGGTGGCGGCAGCGGTCTTGAGCCTGCTCACCTGGCCACCTCCAAGACGGTGCTGCCAACCTTCACGCGGTCGCCCCGGTTGAGCCGGGCCGGAACTTCCAGGCGCTCGTCGTTGAGGAACGTGCCGTTGGTCGAGCCGAGGTCCTCGATCCACAGCTCGCCACTTCGTCGGAACACCCGGGCATGGATAGAGGAGGCAAAGGTGTCGTCGTCGAGGGGCACCGCGCAGCCCGTTGAGCGACCGACCGTGACTTCGTCACCGAGCTCGAAGACGCGCCCACGGCGCTGGGGCGGGTCGACGACCCGCAGTCGCAGTGCGAGAGCCTTGTCACCGATGACCGGCGCCGCCGAGGGGGCCTGCGCCGACTGCTCTGCCCGCGAGCGGCGCACCTCGACCCAGACCATGCGCGCCGCGTAGATGAAGAACAGCCAGATCGCCGCGAGCAGGAAGTAGCGCAGGATCGACAGGAGCGAGTGGGGCATGAGGTCGCGATCCCTAAGAGGGCTCGAACCTCAGCGATGTCGTGCCGATCGAAATCACGTCGCCGGCGACGAGCCGGTGCTCGCGAACGACGACGCCGTTGACGCGAGTCCCGTTCGTCGAGCCGAGGTCGACGACGAAGATCGCGTCGCCCTCCCTTCGCACCTGGGCATGGCGGCGCGAGACGTTCGGGTCGTCCAGGACGACGGCGCACTCAGGCAAGCGCCCGATCGTGAGGACCTGGGAGCCGATGCCGACGCGACGGCCGTCCGGAAACACGAGCCACTCGTGCGGCCTGTCGTCACCCTCCACGAGCTCGCTCTCGATCGCGAACGTACTGACCGACAGCTGAGGGTCGAGATGCAGGTCCACTTTCACGGGCCCGACAAACTGGTAGCCCTCGCGACCGGCGTGCTCGCGCACTGCGGCGATGAGTTCGCGCTCCAAGGACCCGCCGAACTCGGCGAAGCGCTCGTAGTCCTCCGAAGCGAGGAAGACATTGAACTGATTCGGGACGATGAAGCCGTGTATGCCGACTGCGCGGCGCAGGTCCATCTCGCGCGTGAGCCTGCGACCGAGCTCGACCGGTTGGAGCTGGCCGCGGAACGCTTTTGCAAACGCGCCTTCGACCAGTCGCTCGAGGCGACGCTCGAACTGCTGCAGTCCCATGGTGCGTCCAGACTACTGGCGCGGTGAACTGGCCTGATGGCGCGAAGACTGCCCGCCAAAGGGCGCCCGAGCGCGCGGCGCCACGCGGCTATCGTCTCGGCAACGGGCGAGTGGCGGAATTGGCAGACGCGCAGGATTCAGGTTCCTGTGTCCGCAAGGACGTGGGGGTTCAAGTCCCCCCTCGCCCACCCCTGCGATGTCGCGGGACATCCCGGACACATCTCTCAGGACATCCCGGACACATCTCTCAGGAGACGCGGTCCGGACCCAGGTGGAGGTGCTGGTGGATGGCGGGTTCCGCCGAGGTCAGGACGTCCTCAAGGCACTCGCGATAGCCCTGGCGCTGTCATGGTCGGATGCGCGTGGGCCTACGCGCTCGCGGCTGGCGGCCAGCCCGGGGTGGACCGCATCCTGGCGCTGTTACGCGAGGACATCGACCGTAGCTTGAGGCTCCTGGGGTGCGCCTCGCTCGCAGATCTGGACCGCAGCCTCTTGCAGCTCCTTGCAGCTCCCGGCCGGCTGGCAGTGGACCCGGCACCGCTGGGACAGGAACGGGGTACTATTGCCTTGCACCAGTCGCCACCACGCAGGCTGAGTGCTGTGCTGGTATCCATTACTGGACTCCCGCTCTAATGTGCGTGGAGCAAGAGGAGTTCCAGAGATGGCAGTAGGTACTGTGAAGTGGTTCAACGCCACCAAAGGCTTCGGGTT
>JBEKMZ010000137.1:0-7864 GCA_049523315.1 Acidimicrobiales bacterium
CGCATGATGTAGGGGACCTCCACTTGGTCGTCGGGTTTGGGTTGCACCCGACATCACAGCCGGGCCAACACGACGACCGGTGGATGGTCTCTGTCAGCGCCTATCCGCGCGACCTCTTAGTCCAATTGCTCGGAGGCGAGCTTGGCCCCCACCCGGAACGCCTCCTCGTTGATCGGGATCATGGCGCACTTGTCCTTCAACGCGGCGCAGATGGCTGTGAGGAAGGTCCCTTCGGGGAACACCTTCGTCGCTCCCTGCAGGGCGCCGAGGGCGACGACGTTCTTCACGACCGGGCTCCCGAGGTCCTTGGCCACAGCCGTGAAAGGCACGGCGATCGTCCTCACCCCTGGGGCGAGGTTGTCGGGCACGGCGCTGATGACGGAGTTGTCGTAGACGACGATCCCGCCCGCTTGCACACTCGGGCCGAACTTCACGAGGCTGGGGGCGTTGAAGGCCACGAGTACCTGCGGGTAGGGCGACGCCGGTGACAACACCTCCTTGACGGCCACATGGACGTCCGCGTAGGACGTCCCGCCCCGAGATTCAGGGCCATAGCTCGGGATGTGTGTTGAGTCATAGCCCTCGTTGATAGCGCAGCGCGTCAATATCATTGCCGCTGTTTGGGCGCCGTCTCCGCCTGCGCCCGCTAGCTTGAAGCTGATGTCCTCAGGGTCGACATTACTCGGAAACCCGTCGGCATACCGAGGCGGGCATTCAGTTGTCGCCCCCACAGCCTCGAGCGTGTACTCGGGGTCGAAGCTACCGGTCGGGATCTCGGGGAACGCCGCCGTAGCGGTGATGTCCTTTTTCACCCCGAGCGGGAAGACCGGTTCCATATTGTCCCTCACCCAGTGCTCGGCGTCCTCGGGTTCGAGGCGGAGGTGGACCGGGCACTCGGAAAGGACCTCGATGAAGGCGAAGCCGGTGCCGTTGACCTGTAACTCAAGCGCCTTTTTGATGGAGCGCCTGGCGTGGGTCCGGCGCTTGTTGTCATAGAGCGCGACCCGCTCGACGTACACGGGCCCGTCGAGGCCCGCGATCAGCTCCGCCACCTTGAGCGGCTGGCCGGCGAGCAGGCTCCTGCCTTCTGGTGTTGTGGTAGTCACCTGTCCGAGAAGGGTTGTGGGTGCCATCTGGCCACCCGTCATCCCGTAGATGGCGTTATTGATGAACAGGACCGTGATCGGCAGGCCGAGCTGAGCGGTGCTTACGATCTCGGCCAGACCGATGGAGGCGAGGTCGCCGTCTCCCTGGTAGCTGATCACGATCGAGTCCGGATTGGCCGTCTTGTGGCCGATCGCTACCGCCGGGGCGCGCCCGTGCGGGGCTTGTGAGTTCCCGACGTCGAAGTAGTAGTACATGAATACAGAGCAGCCGACCGGCGAGACGAGGACCGTGCGGTCCTGGACTCCGAGCTCGTCGATGGCCTCTGCGAGGTACTTCTGCGCCAGCCCGTGCCCACAGCCGGGGCAGTAGGTCGTCGAGTGCGCATTTAGTCCCTCGCCATGGGCGTGGCGTTCGAAGTCGCGATAGAAGACCGAAGTCGGCATCAGCGCACCTCCTCGAGACCAAGCACGTGCTCGACGATCTCGCCTTGAGACGGAAGGATCCCGCCCATGCGACGGACGTGGGTCATCGGCGGCGGCGAATGTACGCCGGCATGGCTGAGCGCCAGGCGGAGCTCGTCCTCGAGCTGTCCGCTGCTCGCCTCTACTACTACCAGGCGTCGTACGCGCTCTAGCAGCGGGCGGAGGGCGTCGATGGGGAACGGCCACAGTGTGATGGGGCGGAACAAGCCCACCCTCAGGCCCTTGTCCCGCAGCTCCTTGATGGCACCCTTGGCCAGCTGCGACGGGGTGTTGCACGCCACGAGGACGGTGTCCGCGTCGTCGCAGCGGTAGAGGTCGCAGCGCTGCTCTTCGGCCGTCATGCGTGCGTACTTCTCGTTCAGCCGGATGTTGCGCTGCTCGAGCTCGGTCTCCGCCAAGTCGATCGAGCAGATCAGGTTCCGCCGGTGCGAGCGGTCGCCGTAAACAGCCCACTCGGGGATTCCCGGCACCACCATCTCGCGTGGCAGCCGGACCTTCCCGGTCATCTGGCCGAGATAGCCGTCGCCGACGATCACGACCGGGTTGCGGTACTTGAAGGCGAGCTCGAACGAGAGCATCGCGATGTCCAGCATCTCCTGGGGTGTCGCCGGGGCGAGCACGATGGCGTGAGTGTTCCCGTGGCCGAGGCCGCGACAGACCAACTTGATGTCCGCCTGCTCGGGTCCGATATTGCCCAGGCCAGGACCCCCGCGCATGATGTTCACGAACACCGCCGGGACCTCCGCCCCAATCATGTACGAGATGCCTTCCAGCATCAGGCTGAAGCCAGGCGAGCTGGTGAAGGTCATACAGCGTTTCCCGGCGCCGCCCGCCCCGTACATCATGTTGACCGTCGCGACCTCGCTGACCGCCTGCACGAAGATCCCTCCGAGCTTGGGCTGCACTTTTGCCATGAGCTCGGCGCCCTCTGTCGAGGGCGTGATCGGGTAGCCGAAGACGTGCCGGCACCCGGCGAGCAGCGATCCGACCGCTACGGCGTAGGTCCCCTTCACGATGAGGGGCTCGCGCTCGGGCAGGGCGACTGTCGTGTCCGGCCTGGGTTCTGGCACAGGTGCCTCCGACGGCCGCGGGCCAAGAACGGTAGCGGGATCCACAAGCTCGAACACCGGCTCATTGTCGCCCTCCGGTCGGAGGCCGAAGGGCTCGGGGCAGGCATAGATGCACAGGTCGCAGCCGTTGCACAACGTTAGGTCCAAGACAATGGGCACGAGCCCGGTCAGTGGGTTGATCTCCGTACCGAAGGAAATGCAGCCCTTGGGGCACGAGGCGATGCAGCGCCCGCAGCCCTTGCAATACTCCGGTATGACGAAGGGCTTCGGTCGTTCGGCCACCTCAGTCATGGCACCACCTCCTGAGAGGTCGGCATCGCCTACGCGGATTCCTCGCAGACGCCTCCGGCGCTCACACGGGACAAGAACTCTGTCACCTGTTCCATCTTCAACCTGGTCCGATTGGGCTGCTAGGCCCGAAAGACCCTTTCGGGGTCTCATTCGGGGCCGAAAGGCCCTGGGTGCGGGGTCCCAGGGTCCTTCGACCCTAGAAGCTCGCCAGCAACTGCCGCAGAGTGGAGTCGTGAATGGTCCGCGTCACGGCGCAGAAGGTGAGCTGTGCCCAGACACCGTGCCCTCGGAGCCGTCGAGCGCGACGAAGGTGGCACTGGATGCGTTCCTACGCCCTCGCTCCATCGCCGTCGTCGGGGCCAGCACCGATCCGGACACGATCTCAGGGCTTCTCTTCGCAAATCTCCTCGAGAGCCACTTCGAGGGGACGGTGCTACCGGTGAACAAGAAGCATCCCGTTGTACAGGGCGTCGTGTCCTATCCGGACCTGGCCTCGTGTCCCGTCGTCCCGGATCTCGTCATCGTCTGCGTGCCTGCTCACGCCGCAGCCGAGATGGTCGCAGAGGCGGGAGACCTCGGCGTCAAGGCGGTCTGCATCATCTCGGCGGGATTCGCCGAGACCGGCCCGAACGGGGCCGCCCTGCAGGACACCCTGGTGAAGGAGGCTCGCTCCCGCGGTGTGAGGCTCGTCGGGCCGAACTGCACCGGGATACTGAGCGGAAGCTCCGGAACACGGTTCAACGCGACCTTCAGCCGGACCGTCCCCCGACCGGGGCGCACGGCAGTTCTCAGCCAGTCAGGCGCCATCGGGCTCGCCGTGCTCGAGGCGGCTGAGGTCCGGGGCCTCGGGATCGGTGCCTTCGTGTCGGTCGGCAACAGCGTGGACGTCGCCAGCAACGACCTGCTCGCGTACTGGGGCGAGGACGCCACGACCGACCTGGTCCTTCTCTACCTGGAGTCGGTCCCGGACCCGAGGGCGTTCATCCGGATCGCCGCGGAGGTCTCGAGGCGTATCCCCATCGTGGCGGTCAAGGCGGGCAGGACAGAAGCGGGCCGGCGTGGCGCGGCTTCGCACACGGCCGCGCTCGCCAGTGGCGAGGTGGCGACCGACGCCCTGCTCCGGCAGGCAGGCGTCATCCGGGCCGAGTCCATCGAGGAGATGGTCGACCTCGCCACCGTCTTGAGCTCGCATCGGCACTTTCGGGGTCGCCGCGCGGCGATCCTGACGAATGGGGGTGGGCCGGGCGTGCTTGCCGCGGACGCCTGCGAGTCCAACGGCCTCGTCGTACCCGAGCTCAGCGATCTCACCGCAGCGGCGCTGCGGGCCCTGCTCCCCAAAGAGGCCAGCGTGTCCAACCCCGTCGACATGATCGCGGCCGCGACCGCGCTCCAGTACGGCCAGGCCGTCCGTATCCTCGGTTCGGCACCCGAGATCGACGCCCTGATTGTCATGTTCAACACTCCCCTGCTCACCCGTGCCTCGGATGTCGCCGCCGAGCTGGTCAGCTCCCAGGCCCAGGTCGGCGGCGACTTCGCGCTGCTGGCCGTGTTCATGAACAGGGAGGGCCCTCCGCGGGCCCTGCGCGAGGCGGGTGTCCCGGCGTTCACGTTCCCCGAGAACGCGGTTCGCGCCCTCGCTCGGGCGATCTCGTGGGGCGAGCGCCACGAGCGGCCGCGCGGAAGGGTGCTCCGCCCGGATGTCGACGCCCAAAAGGTGGTCCGGCTTGTGACCAGGGCCGGGCGGCGCTCCGACGACGGATGGATGACAACAGACGACGCCGAAGCCCTGCTCAGCGCCTACGGCGTCACCCTGCCCCGCGTCGTGCGGGTGCGCACCCCGGACGAGGCCGCGCTGGCCCAGGCGGAGCTCGGGTGCACGACGGTGGTCAAGGTCGCGGCCGCGATCCACAAGAGCGACGTCGGCGGCGTACGGCTCGGCGTGAACACCCCGGCCGCGGCCGCGGACGCGGTGCGGGCGATCAGGGCTGACCTTCGATCGGCGGGGATGAACGGGATGGCAGACGAGCTCCTCGTGCAAGAGCAGATCGAATCGGGCCAGGAGATGATCGTCGGTGTCAACCACGACCCGCTGCTCGGTCCCCTCGTCATGGTCGGCCTCGGTGGAAAGCTCGTCGAGCTGCTCGGGGACGTCGCGGTCCGGGTCGCACCGCTCACCGATGCCGACATCGAGGACATGCTGAAGTCACTCAAGTCCTACCGGCTGCTAACCGGGTTTCGAGGCACACCGCCTCTCGACGTCGACGCTCTGGGTGAGGTGCTCCAGCGGGTCTCCGCACTCGTCGAGGACCTGCCGGGGATCGCGGAGATGGACCTCAATCCCGTGTTCGTCCTCGAAAAGGGGGCAGTGGCGGCAGACGTGCGCATACGCCTTGTCGAGGCCCACCCCCGTGGAGACGCGCCCGCTCGCCACTAGGTCCACGCGCTCCCGGGGCCGCTCCGCTTTGAGCTCACCTAACGAACAAGTCGGTCTCTGCCTGGAGCCCTTTAGCGCCCGATAGCGTTTCGCTCCACATATGGGCACAGCTGCGGTCGGCTCTTAGCGGTGGCGCTCACGGTGTACGGCGCAACGGCGGTCACGTTCATATGGTGATGTACGCGCTCGAGTCGCGCAGCCCGCACTTCATCGCCGCCTTCGCCATTGGCTGTGCACTTTCGAGCAGCTACGGCTTCCTGGCGGGAACGTGGCCCTTCGGTGTCGTGGAGACCGTGTGGAGCGGTGTGGCCGTGCGCCGGTACTACTCGGCTCGCTCGCCTAAAAGCTAGCCTTGCGCTGCACCTTTATCGGGGGACATGGAAATCGCCGCGATGCTTTGCTCACGGTGCCAGACGGAGAACCGTCCAGACCGCAAATTCTGCAAGACGTGCGGCTCAGAGCTGACCCGCTCGTGCGCGGCGTGTGGCTTTCTCAACGAGCCCGATGACGCTTTCTGTGGTGAGTGCGGCGCCCCGCTTAGCTCCAGGATCTCGGCCGGCGATGCCTCTCCGTCCAGTCGTCAAACAAACCGGGTCATGTGGCAAGGCTAGTGGTCCGCCGGTCAAATGAACTGGCGGAGCGCCTCCGGGGCGTGCCCCGTGCCGAGCCGAGGGCGCTCGGGGAGAAATGTCCGTCGATAGGTGCGCTCTCCTGAGCAGCGACGCGCGGCGTTCGGTAGCGGCGTTCTGTCTTAGGGTGATACTGAACGGCGGTGGCGGTAACAACTCGTCCTGCCGACCTCGGGCTCCGACGCGCAACACCCCCCGGCCACAACCGGGGGTCGCTCGCAGCCCAAGGTCTCATGAGCCGAGCCCTTGAGCCCCGCTTCCTCTTAAGAGGTCACGTCTACCATCGCAGAGCCTGAGCGTCAGGACAGAGAGCTGTTGCTTGCCTGCTTCACGACTTGCACGCACTCCTTCGGATCAATGACCCCTAGGCTCTTGACAATCTTGAAGTCACCGCCGATTGCTTTGGCGATATACATGTTCATTCGAACGTGATGCTGACCGGGAACCATTTCAGCTGGACCTCCTGGCCCCTCGCCGATCTTGCATGGTCTAATGCCCTGATGACGTCTTCTTGGTTCGGCGAGCCTGCCTCTTTCACGGCAGCCTCCCAGAGCCTCAGCCCTCGGTACAGGGAGGTATGACCTGAAGTTGTGGATCACCCACTCGTCCAAAGGCGCGACGTACCTTCCTCGTTGAAATCCAAGACGAGCAGCCGGCGTTAGCGCGCCGGCGAGGAAGGGACGCCGATGTTGACTCGCCGCTGCCCTGGAGGCCGAGGTCGAGGCGTATCTCGCCGAGCTCGCTGACGAGCGTGACGAGGACGGGCACCGTCTCGTGACACGCAACGGCCACGCACGGAGCCGCAAGATCCAGACCGTGGCCGGCGCGGTCGAGATCACTGCACCGAGGGTGAACGACAAACACCTGGACGAGGAAACCGGTGAGAAGGCCCAGTTCCGCTCCGTCATCATCCCGCCCTGGTGCCGCAGGTCCCCGAAGGTCACCGAGGTCCTGCCGCTTTTGTACCTGCACGGACTCTCGACAGGCGACTTCGTCCCGGCCCTCGAGGGGTTCTTCGGTTCTGCAGCTGGGTTGTCGGCTTCTGTGATCACCCGGCTCACCACGGCCTGGCAGGACGAGCACCGTGCCTTCATGGCCCGCAACTTGGCGGACCGGGACTATGTGTACGTCTGGGCCGACGGGGTCCACTTCAACGTTCGCCTCGAAGAGGAACGGCTCTGCTGTCTCGTGATCGTCGGTGTGCGCCTCGACGGCAAAAAGGAGCTCGTCGCGATCGCGGACGGCTACCGGGAGTCCACCGACTCCTGGGCGGCGTTGCTGAGAGACCTGCGCCACCGCGACATGCGGGCCCCGGTCGTCGCTGTCGGAGACGGTGCGCTCGGGTTCTGGGCAGCGCTTCGAGACGTGTTCCCCGAGACCAAAGAGCAGAGGTGTTGGGTGCACAAGGTCGCGAACATCCTCGATGCCCTGCCCAAGTCCATCCAGCCTCTCGCCAAGACGATGCTCGCCGAGGTGAGAGACGCCGAGGACCGTGAGCACGCCCGCGACGCCGCCAAGGCCTTCGACAACGAGTTCTGTGCGAAGTGGCCGAAGGCCGCCGAAAAGCTCCGCGACGATCTCGGGCCGCTGCTGTGCTTCTTCGACTTCCCGGCCGAGCACTGGGTGCACTTGAAGACCGCGAACCCGATCGAGTCGACATTTTCGACCGTGAGGCTCAGGACGAAGGTGACCAAGGGCCCGGGCTCACGAGCTGCTGGGCTCGCCATGGCCTTCAAGCTCATCGAGGCAGCGGAGGACCGCTGGCGTTACATCAACGGCGCCGCGCTCGTCGCTCTCGTGCGTGCAGGTGCGACATTCCGAAAGGGGGTGTTGGTCGAGACAGTTGCGAAG
>JBEKMZ010000138.1:0-7067 GCA_049523315.1 Acidimicrobiales bacterium
GCCCGGGCGGCCCATCTCGATCCCCAGATGTACCTCGAGGCCTGGGACGAGACGGCCGCGGTCAGCTACGACCGGGCGGTGCTCTCAGAGCTCGTGTCGCTGCGCTTTGTCGACCAGGGCCGCAACGCTCTGATCCTGGGACCAGTCGGAGTGGGTAAGACGTTTCTCGCCACTGCGCTCGGTCACATCGCCTGTCGCCGACGGGTAAGTGTGCACTTCGAACGCGCCGACCGGCTCCACAAGCGCCTTCGAGCAGCGCGCCTCGACGCGAGCTACGACGCCGAGATGCGAAAGCTCATCGGGGTCGAGCTCTTGATCCTTGACGACTTCGCCCTCCAGGCACTGGATCCGACCGAAACGGCCGATCTCTACGAGCTTGTCGTCGAGCGCCACCACAAAGCGGCCACGGTGCTCACCTCGAACAGGGACCCTATTGAGTGGCTGGCGGTCATGGCCGATCCGCTCCTCGCCCAGTCCGCCGTCGACCGTCTGAAAAGCGCCGCCTGGGAGCTCGTCATCGAAGGAGAGTCCTACCGCGGACGGGAGAAGCCGCTCATCGGTCCCGGCGAAAACGAACCTTCTTCGACGCGGCGCCGTCGCTCTACTTGACACCTTCCTTGGCTGCCGAGATCATCGCGTCAGCCGGTCGATGTGGACGCGACGTGGTCCCATGCTTCTGGCAACGGCCTGGTCCCTTAAGACTGGCAAGCGACATTTAGCCCACCAGCAAGGTCGGATGCGAGGGTACGACGAAGATTCTCCATGTGCTGGAGCCACTCCCAGATCTGGTTCCAATCAAAACTGGTTGGGGGTGCTGAACGTGGTTCCCCGTTGAGGCGCTTCGTACGGCGGCAACTGACAACCCGTCTTTTCTTCTCGGCAGTGCGCCTCAGGGGCGCGGCCGTGTGCGTCCCGGTGGATGCTCGACACCTCGATCGAACAGCTCGACGCAACACGTGGCGTTTACGGCTCATAGTTGCGACAATGTCTCCATGGCATGGTCTGCCCCCCTCTACCGCGTCTACGAGCGACGCCTGTTCAACTCCCTCCGGCCCGATTGTCTGCCGTCGCACCTCGGCGTGATCCTCGACGGCCACCGCCGTTTCGCACGCGCGGAGGGTCTTTCCGACTACACGGCCAGCTATCGCAGCGGGATGGCCAAACTGGGCGAGCTTTTGGAATGGAGTGCCCAGTTGCGCCTCCCGGCCGTGACGGCCTGGGTTCTCTCGACAGACAACCTGCAGCGGCCGCAAGAGGAGCTGGATCCCTACTTCGAGGTGCTGATCGAGCTGTTGGAGAACCTGCCTCGTCTCGCAGCCAGGCTCGGCTGCTCGGTTCGGGTCATCGGCAGTTTGGAGCTCCTGCCCGATCGCCTCTTTGCTGCAGCCGAGCGAGCCCAGGCAACAAGACCGGGCTCCCCGTCTTCGTGGCACTTCAACTTGGCTCTCGGATACGGGGGCCGGGATGAGATCGTCGATGCGTGCAGGTCACTTGTCGCCAAGCTCGCCGCCGAGGGCCTGTCCGCTTTTGAGATCGCCGAGCGCATCGACGCCGCGGGCATCTCGACGCATTTGTACACGACCGGCCTTCCTGACCCTGATCTCGTGATCCGCACGAGCGGCGAGGCGCGCTTGTCAGGTTTCTTGCTGTGGCAAGCGGCTTACGCCGAGTGCGTGTTCGTCGATCCTTACTGGCCGGAGTTTCGCCGCGTCGATTTCTTGCGTGCTCTGCGCGACTTCGCACGCAGAGAACGCAGATTCGGCAGGTGACAGGGTTGCCGCCTCGCGTTCCGGGGCGACCACCTCCAGGTGGGGCCCCAGGGCGGGGGCCGTAATCCGCGACATCTAACACACAGCGCCCGACGAAGGCGTCGCTCGGATCAATGTGGCAGGGATGCCGCCCGAGGCCGCGAACGTCCGGTTCGACGAGATATGGATCGGGGGCCCCAGAGGTGACGCGAAGCGGCCCGACCGAATCCCAAGGCCAAGAGGGGCCGCCGACATGTGGATCCTCACCGGCGAGACGCGGGATCCTCTGAGTTGCGTTCGACCTAGAGACGGGGAAGCGGTGGCACGCGGTGCCCTGCTGGCAGCCTCGATCATCAGTGCTGAAGGTGGCCAGTCTTCATTGACACCAACGAGGGGTCATCAACTTGGGGCCGAAAGAAGCCCCACCCCATCGATACCCGGCTATTAGTCCCGGATTTGCCGGGTGATACCCGAGGGGGCAGCTAACGACGATCCGGGCCACGGCCATGCACTGCACAACGGCCGAAGGCCATGTCCTAGCGTGGCTGTTGTGAAAGCGGCTATGCGATCGGTGAGCGCTCTCGTCCTGCTCCCTGTCGCCTTCGCGGTGGTTCTAGGCGGATGTTCCGGCAACTCTGCCAGCAGTGCCCCGCCGACGACCGCGCTCAACCAACCACGCCCGGCCGTCGTCGCAGTACACCTGAATGCGGGAACTTCCAACGCACAGGCGAGTGCCCTGACAAGCCGCTTACTGAAGCTCGGTGGCGACATCACGGGTACGGATTGGAGCGCCGTCTCGCCCGACACGGTCCAGATCTACATGGGGTCGTCCGAGACGGTCGCCCAGATCGACAGTCTGCTTTCCAGGGTCGAGAGGATGCCTCACGTGGAGGGCGCCACCGTCCAGTTCGGCTGATCCGGACACTCGCATCGAGCGCTCGGTCGTGAGGCACATCGCGGCGGGTCCTCGTCAACTGGGACTGGGGCCAAGCGGGTTGTGGCTGGTCCGATCTCCGGCGGAGCGCAGCCGGCATGCTCAATCGCATGATGTCTTGACGCCTCACGGTTCGATTGCAAATCCCGTGAGCACCCGCGGCGCGAAGAGCTGTCTGCGGACCTCCTGGACTTAGTTCAGGAACGGAACAACGGCCGCGTCCATCGGGAGTCACGGCCACCCTGGAACAGGACCAGCGAAGACACGAAAGCAGAGGCCGACCGGGTGACGATGGACGCGCATGAAAGGAGCGCTTTCGGCGCTTTACGACTCGGCGCTCCCGCGTGTCATCGCGTACGCGCTGCGGCGGACCAACTCGGCCGTCGACCGGTCGAGTGCTCACCGACTACAGCTCGAATTGGCCTGCACCGCGCGCGATCCCGCCTGTCGAGGTGGGCGAGATCGTCGAGAGAGACGGCTTTGGCTCTGCGAGCTGACACAGGTCCGCGCGACGATCGCCTGGGCGGACTGGGTCACTCAGCCCGGAGCACAAGTGCGATCGGCGTGTGGGCCGCGTTGCGCCCGGGAAGCGCCGCTACCAGGTTGGCGAAGACGAGGGTGCCAATGCCGACGATCAGCACGGATAGCACTGGGACGGTCGGGTCGGGCACCGCGTCGAGGCTCCGGGCGAAGAGCGTCCACAGTTCCCGGCCGATGACGATGCCGAGCGGAATGCCCACGATGAGGCCCATGACAGCGGCCACGGTCGCCTGACACAAAACGGCCGCCGAGAGTTGGCGCTGAGTGAATCCGAGGGTCTTGAGCAGAGCAAGGTCACGTCGGCGCCGGCGGACCGAGGCCATGAGAGTGAGGCCCAAGGCGATGATCGCCCCGACCGCCAGTCCGGCGGCAAGAACGACCGGGGTAGCACCGATGCTGCGGTAGTTCACGATCTGAGCCGGACGCTGGACCCCTAGCACAGCGACCTCGTCGTTGCCGGCAGCTCTGGGATCGGCGGCAACGGCCTTGTTGGCGGCTGTCGCTATCCGTTGGAGGTTGGCCAGTCCGGCTGTTCGGCCCACCCCGGCGCGAAGCCGCACGAACACGTATTGCGGACCGTTGAGGATCGGGTCGGCGTTCGTCTCGGCTTTCACCATCGAAGGCGGTTCGATGCCCGCAGAAAGCAATACCCCCGTGCCCATCGATGGATGGTCGGCGATGAGGCTCGAGTAGCCGATGGCGGGGAAAGTGGCTGTCCCCACGATTTGCAAGGGAGTTGGCGAGATATAGGCGGGAGCCTCACCGGGGGTCCCGAAACTGATCTCGACGGACTCGCCGACATGCTTGTGGAGCGCCGCCAGGGTGGCGGACCCGATCACGATCTGGTTGTTGGCCTCCAGGCCGTGCCCGGAGAGGAGGGGCGGGGACACAGCCGCCCTCAGGTTCTCCACCACGGCTGGCACGAACTGGCCGTCGATCTGGAACGGGATGAGGTTTGCTCCTGACCAGGCGGCAACCGCGGGGTCATTATCGAGCGTCCTTAGCGATTGGGGCGGGACGTCGTTGCTCGTAGAGAACATGTAGTTCCAGTTCCATCCGTAAAGCGGCGGATCGGAGACGAGAGTGCTGAGACCGCTCGCGAAGGTGAGGGCAGCCACCACCACGGCGACCGCCAGCATTGTGCCGACCAGTGCGGAGCGCACTGGCAACGAAGTGCGCCCTTGGCCCGACTCAAGGGCGAACCGGATCCCGGCGACGCCGGCGACGGGTAGGCCCGCAGACTCGGCTTGGTGGGCGAGGCTGGAACCGCGAGGAGCTGTGCGTCTGGCTCTTCGGGCCAATTTGTCGGGCGCTCTCAGATAGGCGAGCGCGAAGGCGGCTGCACCGAGCCCACCGACGAGCACCGCCAGACCGAGGCCGAGCACGGTCCAGTCGAAGGCGAACCCCGGGTCGGGGTAAACCGGACGCACCGGGCCTAGCGGGGCGAGCGCCGACAGAACTACCGCCAGGGCGACTGCTAGAAGCGAGCCGAGGACGACCGAGGCCAGCACGCCTATGAGGCCATCGACGGCGGTGACGGCAGGTCCGGCGCCCAGGGACCTCAGGACTTGGCGGTCCTCCTCGTCGTAACGGACCTGACGCGAGATTGCCAGTATGGCGATGACCAAGGCGACCAGGGCGGCAATCGCCCCGAAGGCTCCGAGCGCTACCGACTCCGGTTTGAGCGCGAGCTCGACTTCTCTGACAACACGGGACGTGGCGTTGAAGGTGTAGCTCGAGTCGGGCGGGGCGACAGTTGCGAACTCTTTCTCCACCGTCTCCAGGTCGCGACTGCCCGGTCGGTCGAGCCGCAGGCCGTAGAGCACCGGCGCGCCTGGGGCCAGCTCGACACGATCCCCCGGCGACAGCGCGCTCGCGGCTCGCAACACGGCCGGGGTGAAAAT
Organism: Acidimicrobiales bacterium; assembly: GCA_049523315.1. Lineage (GTDB taxonomy): Bacteria > Actinomycetota > Acidimicrobiia > Acidimicrobiales > Bog-793 > Fen-455. Next base: position 5,127 of record JBEKMZ010000138.1, read on the forward strand.
CACGAAACCCGAGGAGCGGTCGACATCGTCTTGGACGACCTGCCTGTTGAGCTCGACGATCCCTACCAGCTTCACGTTCAGCTGGAGACGGGGTCGGACCCGGGGAGTGCCGAAGCTTGGTGATGCGATCTGGGCACCGGTGTAGTAGCCGACGGCTAGCACCTGGCCGACGTGTAGTCCGGCGAGGTGAGCCGCGCTCACGCTCATCACCGCCTCGTCGGCGCGGCCCGGGTCCGCCAGGCGCCCTTCCACCAGACTGAGTCTGTCCTGAGTGGAGAACATGCCGTCTGGGCTGGCCACGAACTGATCGAGACTGGCCTTCGACCCTCCCAGGTTGGGGCTTCCGTTGGGATTAAGCGGCGCAATCGCTGGCGTGAGGAGACTAACGACCCTCTTCACGCCCGGAAGGCGGGCGATCCTGTCCTCCAAGGCGGCCGAATACGACGAAGGTACCTCGCTGTTGCTGTCGACCGCGACAGTCAGCTGCGAAGGTGCGGTGCTGGACAGGAACGTCGAGTAGGACGACTGGGTGCGCCTCCCCGCCGCGATCGAAGCCATCGCCACGCCAGCGATCAGCGTCACTAGCACCACGATGCTCAGGTAGCCGCCCAAGCGACGGCCCAGAGTCGCCCGGAACCTGTACATCGCTACACGGAGAACTTGGTGCATGGCGTCAGAGGACCTTTGAGAAGGTGTCGACTCTTGTCCCTTGAAGGGTGCCCTGCCCGACGGTTCGATTCCAGGTGGGTGCCCCGCTTGCGCGCGCACGTACTAGCACCACCGTGCCGCCCCGTCACGCGTGTCGCCACCCGGGCGTCGATCATCGCGGAACACACGGAGCTGTAGTTTGCGGAACATGTGGACCGCTCGCCTAGGCGTTGTGCTCCTCTGCTTGCTGTGGGATCCCTCGTCGGCGCCTGCACGTCCTCTCCGGCGGCTGGGCCGTCGACATCATCTACGACCTCACCGCCAACAACCGTGACAACAACGACGACCACCCACCGATGACCACGACGACCACGATCGCCATTCCCCCTGCTCCCGAAACAGTCGGCGTGGATGCCGCCGCGACTCTCGTCGACGCCTGGGCAGCAGGAAACCGACAAGAAGCACTGTCGATAGCGACGCCCAAAGCTGTCGCGACCCTCTTCGCCGTCGCGTACCCGAGCGGCCTCGCGAGCTCTCGGGGCTGCAGCGACCCGCCGGTCCCACCCGTCGTCTGCTCGTACGGGCCGCCGGGGCGGCAGCTCGCGCAACGACCCGCTCTATGAGATATACGTGTCGCGAGCTCCCACGGGCTGGTACGTCAGCTCGGTCCAGATAGACAACTGATATGCGGCGCCGCAGGCTCTCGCGCCCCCGCTTTTTAGCCGAGGTCTCAGTAATCTCAGCCATGTGTGGCCTGGAAACCAGGCCGATGACCGGAGGCAGCGTCCATGGAGAGCCAATACCGTGACCGCTGGATCGAATGCTGGGCCGACAGCATCCAGATCCGCGGCTACTACTTCCCCTGGGGCACCAAGCGCATCCCCTACAGCAAGATCCGTTCTCTCCGGCGCGTCGAGATGAGCACGTTCAGAGGACAGATGAGGGGATGGGGCACCTCGAACCCGCACTACTGGGCGAGCCTGGACCCTCAGCGCCGGCACAAGTCGGTCGCCCTCATCCTGGATCTCGGACGCTACGTGAAGCCATTCGTCACCCCGGACAACCCCGACGCGGTCGAAGCGATCATCCGCGCGAACGCGCCCTTGAGTCCCGAGACCGAGGGCTCAACGGAGAGCCCTTTCATCTGACCAGTGGCCGAGGCGCCTAGGGCACTAGTGGTCTCGCGCGTAAATCATTGTGACTTACGCGACTCGTAGGGGCTTGCCGTCATAGGTCCAGCGGAACGGTGTTGCCCGGCGGTTGTAGTCGTTGATGAAGGCGATGACCTTGTGG
>JBEKMZ010000139.1:0-10150 GCA_049523315.1 Acidimicrobiales bacterium
CTGAATGAGCTCGACCACGCGCAACTGTTGTCTGCGCGTGTGCCGCGACCGGCGATGGTAGAAACGGGCCTCCTTGACTCGGCAATTCCGATAGATTGGGTGAACGAAGAGTTCGCCGAGGCTCGTGCTGTCTACGAGAACGCTGGAGCGGTGGACGCGCTGAGACTGGAGCTTTTTGCCGGGCCTCACCGGATCTGGGCACAGGGGAGCTTCGAGTTCCTGCACGAGACGCTCGTGGAGAATACGTGACTGGGCAAATGCTGGCCTTATCTACCAGGATTACGGAGGATCCAGTGTCGAAGGTCACGATGGCTGGCGGCCTGGACGCGGCCGATCTCGCTAAGGACCTCGGCTACCGTGGTGTTTGCGTCAGGCCGACGTACCTTGCTGGGATGCAGGGAGCAGAGGGTATGGCTGCATTGCGAGCGCGTCTGGACGCAGCGCAGCTCCAAGTCTCTATGGTGACCTGCTCGCTCGATGTGGTGAAGAACACCGCGAGCGCTGGCCTGTCGCTTGTCGACATCGGGTGGCAGCTCGACATCGCCGCGACGCTGGGAGTAGACTTGCTGCGAGTGGGCATGCGCCACCGCGATGAGATACCGCTCGCTCAGTGCGCCGCTGATCAGGCCGCCGAGCGCGGAATGCGCTTGGCCCATCAGACCCATCTTCGGACGCCATTCGAGACGGTCGAGGGAAGCTGTGATGTGTTGCAGGAGATCGCTCGAGCGAACTTTGGCATCATCTATGAGCCAGCAAACCTGCACCTCAGCGGGAGCTCCTACGGCGAGCGTGAGACGGAGATGATTGCCCCGCATATCTTCAACGTCTACCTTCAGAACCTGTTGCAAACGGATGCGGGAAACCGCGACCCAGGTAGCCCCACGTACGTCCATGTCGGTCTTGCCGAACATGGGGACGTCTGCATCGGTGGCTTTATCGACTGTCTCCGTCATATCGGTTATACGGGTTGGATAACCGTCCACTCCCCCAGATCGGCTGGCGAGGACGAGGCACGCGACGCGTTCAGGTACCTGAGCGCGAAGCTCGGTTGACAGAAGGGTGGCTGGTGGAGGCTTAATGGCGAGATCAACTCGAGCAAGTGCGAATCACGCTGACGTCCCGTTTCGTAACCGGGTCCAGGCTAAATGGGTTGACCTTACGACCAGCGAACGTGCCGCGGCGGGATTCATGCTCGATTCCAAGCCCGCTGTAGGGTTCGGGACCATCCGGGAGGTTGCGGCTGGAGCTGGCACTAGCGAGCGTTGCGTGACGCGGCTAGTTCAGAAGATCGGCTACTCAGGATTCCCCGACTTAAGGCGAGAGTTCCAGCATGACATGGAGATTCAGCTGTCGTCGCCCATCTTGCGTTTCCAGCAAGGAGCCATTCGGTCGGATGATCTTCGCACAGCATGGCTCAGCCAGGCAACGAAGAATCTCGAGACCGTGACGCGTATCCCTTACGGTGACCTTGTCGCCGCCAGCGAGATGATCGCCAACGCAACAGGCACAATCTATATTCTCGGCCTGGGCAAGGGTCTAACGGTCGCGAGATACCTCTGGTTCGCGGTCAATTTGTTACGCCCTCACGCGCGCTTGACCGAGGGTTCCGAGCTCGAGATCGTTGACCAATTGCTCGACCTTCAAGCCGACGACCTAACCGTTGTCTGCGACTTTCGTCGCTACCCGCGGGCTGGCTCTAGCCTCGCGCGCTTGATCGGCGAGACCCAACCGGAGGTTATTGCCATCACCGATAGCGCGACCTCGCGATTTGCCATGTTGGCGAATTACGCGTTGGTCGTCAGCCTGGAATCGATATTTCCGACCGATGACTATCTCGCCGCCTTTGGAGTGGCTGAGCTCCTGTCTGGCATGATGGTAGCTAACATTTCCGGTGATGCCGTCACTCGACGGCTCGAGCGATATGAAGCTATGACTACCGCGGGCGGGCTGTTTCTGAAGGTAGAGGACGAGTTGCGCGCCGAACGTTAGGAACGTTGACGTGCATCCACCGCGTCCAACTCATCAGCCAAACGAGGTATTGGGAATGTACGTCGCAGGAGAACCTGGCCATCCTCGCACCATGATCGGCCCATGCGGCTGCAACCGGAGCTGCGCTCCCAGCGCCTCGCTCATCGCCCATTGCTGCGATGCCGTCAGCCAAGGAACCGTGACAGGTCCGCGTGCCTGTGCAAGGGTGGCACGAATCAGCTGACGAGCGGCGTCTTCGTCTCTTGCCGCTATCAACGCTGGCCTACCGTCGAGCGAGACTGCGTAGCCGCGCTCCTCGACGACCAGCAATTGAGCTTCGGGTGCCCCGAGGATGTATCTGAGGTCAGGTCCGTGTTCCCCTCCCCGGAGCTCAACATCGATGCGATCCGCGAGCCCGAGGTCGCGGTCGCCCCCCGGACGGACATCGGGTGCTGCCGGAAGCGTCGAGACGACCGGCGTCCCGACGGCCGCCATTGCCGGTAAAAGCGTGAAACCCGCTTGAACATATCGGCGGATCGCGCGCGGGTCGACCGACGAAAGGATTAGGCCGGGTCTCGAGAAGCCTCCGTAGTCCAAGGCCCTCTCTAGCAGTGCAACGCCAAGGTGCTTGCCCTGCGAGCCAGGGGCCACTCCGAACACCGACAATACCCATAGGCCACCGCGGCAAAGCGCCTGCGCGAGGCCGACGACCTCACCGTCTACCTCGGCGACCCAGCACCCAGCCGCATCACTGTCGAGGAGATGCTTCAGCCGTTGCTGATACGCGACAGGAGATGCTGTCGGCAGCGAGGTCTGCAGCGGGTACTCATCGTGGAGGGCGACAACCGCTCGATACCACGCCTCCTGTGCCCCCACTATGTCATCGGGGCACATTGGCCTAACCCCATCGGTCATCGACATTGACTCCTCCATCGGGGGGACAGAAAGAAACTAGGCGAAGCGAAGAACATGGCCCGAGACATCGTCGGAGATCTCCCCTCGGTCAATTGCCAGGACACCATTGACCATGACATCGTCAATCCCCGTCGCGAACTGGTGAGGCATCTTGAACGTTGCCCGGTCGGTGACGGCTTCCGGCCTGAAGGTCACGATGTCTGCCGCATTCCCAGGACGGATGGTGCCACGGTCCGGCACTCCAAGCCGCCGAGCCGGAAGACCGGTCATCTTGTGTACAGCCTCTTCCAAGCTCAGCAGCCTTTCCTGGACAACATATTGTCGAATCACTTTCGCGAAGGTCCCGTAGCTACGCGGATGGGGCAAACCGCCCTCGTCTGGATGAAGCGTCCAGCCGTCGCTAGCAACGGCAACCGCTGGGTGCCGGAGCACAGCGCGTACGTCATCCTCCGCCAAGCTGAATACCACCATCTGCACTGCGCCGCCCTCGTCGGCAAGGAGATCCAGCGCCACGTCGACTGGTGCACGATGCTCCACGTGAGCAATCTCGGCTAGCGATGAGCCCTCGAAGCGCTTGTGGTTTGGTCGCGCCACGGATCCAACGATGATCGCCTCAGCGTCGAAGGGACGCGTCGTCGATCGCTCGTGGTTATCGGCCAGCAGGATCTCGGTCCGGATTCGCTCGCGGCTCCTGGGGTCGGCGAGGCGATCGCGCATCGATGTGACGCCGCCGTCCATCGCCCACTTCGGCAGAACGGCAGAGAGGGTAGTACTGGTTGCCGGATAGGGGTAGGCATCAGCCAGCACATCCATACCGTCAGTCAGTGCACTATCGATCTGGGCAAGGGTGTCCTGTACCTTGCCATGGTTGTTCTTTCCAGTGACCTTGTGGTGGCTGAGTTGGAGCTTGACGTTCGTTGCCCTTGCCGTCTCGATGGCCTCGTCAATGGCCTCTACAGCACCATCGGACTCGTTGCGCACATGAGTGGCGTAGAACGCACCATACTTGGCCACAAGTGAACAAAGCGCATTCAGCTCGCGCCGATCGGCGTAGCAGCCCGGCGGATAGACCAGTCCTGAGGACATGCCGAACACTCCTGAGGACAGTGCGAGCTCGACGTGTTTGGCCATGCTTTCAATCTCGGCATCAGTCGCACGCCGGTCCTCAAACCCCATCACCGCGGCGCGTACGGTACCGTGGCCGATCAGCACGGCGATGTTGCAACGTAGCTCAAGGCTGGATAGGGATTTTAAGAAGCTCGTAGGAGTATCCCACTCCCGTTGCAACGCTGGTCCGAAGAAGGAAGTGTAGTCGCGTATGAGCTCCCAATTCCGATCTGTGATTGGGAAGGCGGAGAAGCCACAGTTGCCGACCACCAAGGTGGTCACACCCTGGCGCAGCATTGAGGGGGCGTCAGGGTGGGCGAATATCGTGAACTCAGCGTGCGTATGGAGATCGATGAAGCCTGGGGCGACCGTCCTTCCTTCGAGGCTAAGCACCCGACGGGCGGCGGTCGAGCTCAGGGTACCGATCTCAACGATCCGGCCAGCATGAATAGCGATGTCAGCGCGCCGCGCCGGTGACCCAGTGCCATCAACAAGGACGCCGTCTAGCAGCACTGTGTCATACATGTCGTCTCCTTAGTGTGCTCATCAACCCTCGGGGTCACCCCGGCGGTTCGGTCGGGGTGGACTGTCTGAAACGCGCGAGGTCATGCCGGACGGGAAGCCATGGGCGATGACGTTGGCGAGTGGCTCACCGCGGTGCCAACGTAGGAGTTGTTCGGCTATGAAGCCGTATGTCTTCGGCATCCAGTCAGAGACGTACGCCGCAATATGTGGTGTCAGCAGGATGTCCGGTACTCGCCACAGGGCATCGTCCGCGGGCAGCGGCTCGGGATCGGTAACGTCGATAACCGCGCGTAGCCGGTTGCCGCGCACGGCTGCGACTAGCGCGGCGCCGTCGACCAGCGCCCCCCGGGCACCGTTGACGAGTAGCGCTCCGGGACGCATCTGGTCGAGAAAGGTGTGGTCTACGAGCCCACGAGTCTCTGGCGTGTGGGGCAAGAGCAGGACGACGACATCTGCGTCGGGCAGGAGGGAAAGCAGGACGTCTCGCCCCGCGACACCCGGGCGTGCTGTGTGTGCAACGCGGGCGATCGTCGCACCGAAGGGGGCAAGCCTTGCTTCGACCTCCCGAGCGATCGAGCCGTATCCAACAAGCAGCACTGAGGAGTCTTGCAGTGACCGAACCATCCTTCTTGTCCACCGTGTCGCCGTCTGTTCATCCCGGTAGAAGGGAATTAGCTTCAGGCCCGCGAGGATCGCGCCGACGATCCACTCGGCCACGGCCGCATCGAGCACGCCCTTGGCTGAGCAGAGGGCGATGTGAGCAGGAATGTCCTGAACGATCCAATCGACCCCCGAGGAGAGAGTTTGTACGACCTCGAGGCTGGACAGTTTGCTCCAGAGCGGACGCAGCGCGCGGGCGAACGGTGCCGAGGGCACGCCTTGTGGAGGCACGAGGAATCGGACGCGACCCAGGACGGAGCTCTCGAGAGGTTTCGTGGGGATCGCCGCGACATGGCATTCTGCCGGTAGGGCCGCAAGATACTCCAAGCCCTCTGGCGGAACCCACACTATCCCGTCCACGTTGCTCTCGAGAGCCGGAGAATGTCGCGTGCTCATCGTCGTTGGCAAGGTCGGCAAGCTCCTCTACCAGCCTCGCAGGTCGACAGGCCAGATCGCCCTGACCGAATCGTCGTCTGCAACCCATATCGTGGTGTGGTAGGCAACGGTAGGGTCAATGTGGGCGGGCCACACACGCACCGAGTCCCCTACGCGTACCGAGCCATAGGGCCGAAACTTCAGATGCTCGTCTGCGCAGCGCAACACTTCGGCGTCCTCCACATCCGGAAGGCCCTTGTCCATCCCGAGCGCCTTTAGTCCGCAGTTCGCGACCGCGTAGTCCCTCTGCGTCGAGATCACCGTCGCCAGAATGTAAGCGGCCTGGCGAAAGGGGAGATCCAACTTGGCGTAGGCGGTATCCATCAGCACGTACGAGCCGGCCTGAATTTCCGTAGCGACCTTGTTCAGATCGTATGAGCCCGTTCCGCCCGCGCTGACGACCTCGCCGCCCACGTCGCGATGCGCCTCGAGGAGCTCCTTCATCGCAGCATTAACCAAGAGGGCGCGATCGGCGCGATCGGCGACGCCTACGGCGTGACCCTCATAGCCCATGACGCCGCGTACGTCCAGACCCGCCGCTCTGGCCGCCGCGGCAAGCTCCCCAGCCTCGGCAGGAGCACATCCGCAACGACGTAAGCCCACATCTACGTCAATCAAGACTTCTTGTACGCCTCCTCGGGCCGCGGCAGCGATGGTCTCTGGCGAGTCGACCGCGAGGGTGACACGCGCGCCAGCCTCGCACACTGAGCGAAGACGCCGACAGTCCATCACCTCGTTTGCGAGCAGGAGATCGGCCCCGAGGCCGACGCCCGCCATGCCTTCCACTTCCCTCACCGTGGCGCACGTGAACGTGCGATGTCCTGCCTCCGCCTGTAGAGCAGCCATTGCCGAGAGGTTCTGCATCAAGTCCGACCACTGGACAACAAGAGCTGGCGTCGTTAACTCGCTGAGTTGCTTCTTCATCCTTTGACGCTTCCCTTCATCAAACCCTCGAGGAATTGACGCTGAAGAACGAGAAATATGATCACGACGGGCAAGCTGGTTATCAGCATTCCCGCCGATACCAACTGCCACGGGGACACCCCTTTTCCCTCCACGGAAGCTAGCCCAAGGGGGACTGTACTCAAAGAAGCGTTTTGAATCACGACTAAGGCCAGCGAAAACTCGTTCCACACCTGGAGTCCCAGGAAGATCACGCACGTAGCAAGGGCCGGTCGCGCTAACGGCAGCACGACGCTTCTCAGCGTACGAAAGCGCGATGCCCCGTCGACACGAGCTGTCTCGTACAGCTCCTTCGGTATCTCCTGGAAAAAGGATGTGAGGATCAGTAGCGGAAGCGGCAGACCGAACGCGCAATACGGCAGGATCAGCGATAGCAAAGAGCCGATCAGACCATATGTCTTGTCAGTGATGAATTCCGGAATCAATAGTGCCGGGATCGGGACGATCAGGGCTAGCATCACGGCATAGAACACGAGCTGCTTGAAACGAAATTCCATCGTCGCGAATGCATATGCCGCCAATACGCCGATTCCAAGCGTGATCGTGATTGTGGCGCCTGCGACGATCCCACTGTTGATCAACATCGTCGGGATCGACACCCCGCCGTTAGCGAAAAAACTAAAGGCTTGGCCATAGTTGCTGAACTCGAAATGGCTCGGAACTAGCCACGGAGGGAGGTTGTTCGCTTCCACCCCAGTGCTGACAGACATCGCAAACACGAACAGCACCGGATAGAGCAAGACAACAGCCCAGAGCCAAGCGAATCCTCGGCAGAATCGACCGAACAGATCACGCCTAGGCCGCGAGACAGCCGGATATGACATAACGTTATACGATGCGGCTGAGCCGAACTCGGATGAAAGAAAACACAAATAGGACGACAACCATGACCATCGCGATTGCGGCGGCGTATCCCAGCTGTCCCGGTCCGTACCCCGAGAAAGCAACCCACCATGAATAGGTGCCGAGCACCTCTGAAGCATGAATTGGCCCACCGCCGGTCATGACATAGATTGTCGTAAAGACCTGGAACCCGCCGACTATGTTGAGAAGTAGAGCCAACGCAGTCACGTGGCGAATGCTCGGGATGACAATGTGGCGCAGTATTGTGCGACCGCCTGCTCCGTCGAGCGTCGCGGCCTCGACCAACTCTTCGGGGATGCCCACCATTCCAGCAAGGTAGAGGATCATCGTCCACCCACTCCATTGCCAGGTCGAGACCCAGACTATTACCCACAGAACCAACGAGGTGTTACCGAGAAAGTCAACTTGCGGCAGGCCAAGGTGATGCATGAGCAAATCGATGGGTCCGCCGGGAGCAAGGAGTTGCCGCCAAGCGAGGCCGATGACGACCATCGAGAGTACAGCTGGGAAGAAGTAGAGCGCACGTAACACTACGGCGAACCGCATTCGGTAATACCAGAGGGTGAACGCGAGCATAAACGCGATCACCATCTGTGCTGTCGTTGAGGCGATGGTGTATTCAATCGTATTTTTTAAGGCTTCGTGGAAGATGGGGTCTTGAGTGAGTAACTGGTAGTTGGCAAAACCGACATTGGGAGCAGCGCCCATGGAAGTGAAGCCGTTCCACTGATGGAAGGAGAGCCATGCAGCAAAGCCAACTGGAAACGCGATGAACATGGCGAAGATAGCGACCGCAGGCAGCACGTAGAGGTAAGCAACTGGTGCCCGTCTACCCGCTGGCTCCCGTCCATTATCTCTACTGCGTCGTCTACGCCGGGCGAGCCATTTCGGCGCCAACCACCGGCGGCCGATTAGCCATCTATGCACGCTCAAGTCAGCCATCCATTCACGCTCAAGTCCATCGATAGCTCACGAGCAGCCCGCCTCCGTCGGTCGTGGATGGTAGTTGGTCGCCGGGCCGGGCGGCCTCGGCTCTCGCTTCGATCCGAGGCCGCCCGGCCCAAAGTTGCTAAGTGCATCCCGGCATGTGCTAGTCGTCAGCGAGCGGGCGCTCTCGAAACGAGTGTTTCAAGACGAGTCGGCTCGCGAAGCTCATTTGCACTTGGGTGAGCAGGCGTAGTCTTCCCGGTTCGCCAGGGCGACTCGTTGCAACAGCGCCTTTACCGTCAAGGTCCCAGCCAACACCGCTTCGAGCCCGTTGTCTAGTGCGCTCCCAGTGGCAGGGCTGTAAGTATTCTCGTCGATGGCGTACTTATAATGACTAACGGAGCTCGACGCCAGCGCGACCTGCTGCTTGAGCAGCGCGGGAGGGCCATCTGTTGGGCCGGTGGCATAAGAGGCTATGTCGGGCTGCTCGCCCACCTTCCAGATCTCATGCTCGGATTGCGGGCTGTTCAGTTGCTTCACGAACGCGAGAACCAGCTTTATGTGGGAAGAGCTCTTCTGGGTATTTGTGACAATAGGGGCAATATAGGCAAGGCCGTTGGATGCCGTGAGGACTTGCGGAGTCGCGGAGTTCAGACTAGGGAAGAGCGCAGCAGCGATCTTCGGGTAGAGGCTGGTAGGATAGAAAGTGTCCAACCACGTTCCGAATGGCCACGCCATCGTAGCTTTGCCGTCTCCGAAGTCCGTCTCCGAGTCGGGCTCATAGCTACGTTCGAGCGCGGTCGGGTAGAAGACGCCATCTTGGTAGAGCTCCTTGAATAGCGTCGCCGCCTTCGCAAAGATCGGAGAGGTCCATGGGTACTCACCATCATCCGCAAGTTGACCCTTGACGCCGTTGGGATCGAAGTTCGCCTCGAGCGTCCAGAATGTGTAGTCGTAATTGAACAAGGATTGCGAATTGAGCCCGAGAGCCATTGTAGGCAGGCCGGCCTTCTTCAATGCGTCCGCGAGGGCTATCAGGCCACGGGGCCCGTCTATCGTCGTCGGGAAGCTCTTCCAGCCGACCTTAGCCAGCTCGCTCGGGTAATACCAGACGTACATGGGTGCAATACTGATGTTGTCCGCAGCGACCTGGTTACCCACTTTGTACTGGGTATTCGGGATTACGTCCCACCCCTTCGTCCAGGATAGCCACTGCGGGTCCTTATCGATGTAACTCGTAAAATTGAGGAGCTTCCCAGCAGCGAAGAGCTCATTCTGCGCTGACCCGGGAAGCGTTTGAGCGATGTCAGGAGCTTCGCCTGATGCTACAGCGGTCTTGATCTTTTCGATGATGTACGAAGGTGTCGTGTATTGCACAGTGATCTTGACACCGGGGTGGCTCTTTTCGAAAATCTTGATCTGGCCTCGTATCCACGCGTTTGTACCAGGTGATGAGTCGTAGCCAAGATAAGTCAGTGTTGTCGCCGTCGTCGAGTGGGAAACTCGACTGGCACCGGCGGTGCCGGCCGTTAGGCCGGTCGTGGCTGGGATCGCCGCCAGGCCAAGTGCCAAAGCCAGTGCTGGCACTAAGTATCGTCGTAAGCACCTCATAAAATTATCAGCCCCCTTTTTTAGGACGTAGGCCCCTTTTAGGACGTAGCCCCTTTCGTGATGCCGTGTACCTGAGCCGCGGCCACTCCATCAGTGTGCATACAACCCTGCCTGGGTAGCGCCTGCACCTTCCCGCCTGAGCTCTGGCAAAAAAAGGCTTACCACGCCTCAAGCG
>JBEKMZ010000140.1:0-9140 GCA_049523315.1 Acidimicrobiales bacterium
GGCACATTTCAACACTTGTAGGACTCGGAAGGCAGGACTCAATTTGGCGAGCCGGCTCATCCGTCGACTGCGCCGTCACCGCCGGAATCGTCTTTGGATCAGTCAACCTAGTCACGCAATGCGAGGTTCGGTCGCGCTATCCATCGGCAGAGGGCGATGTGCCTTACCTTGCCCTGCCGAATATTTGCAGCCGACCTTCGTACCGCTTACCTGACGATCGCGATGGCCAGGTACGCGATGGTGATGGCCAAAGCGACCAATGCTGGTGACATCTCTTTAGCGTTGTCCTTCGCCTTCCTGTGGTAATGGAGAGCCCCAAGGAGCAAAAGGACCATTCCAACCGCCCCAACGAGCCCGAGGGGATGCCACCGCAGGCCGCTCACAACGCCGGCGGCGGCAGCGATCTCGGGCAGTGCGATCGATTGATACTTGCGCCAAGGGATCCCGAAGCGTGTGGCTGACTGCCGCATCTTCGGGTTGCCCAAGAGCTTGCCAGTGGCCGGCAGCAGGCAGGCCACTGTTAGGACTATCGAGACGGTGAAAAACATCGAAGCCTCCTACAGAATCGTGCCGAGAGGCAGAGAGATAGAGCGAAGAGTTAACTTCGCTCAGTTGAAACGAGCCGAAGCACGTCGAAGGTCTCGGTGGCGACTGACGCGCCCGAGACATTCGTAATTCTTTTTCTGAATCTGGCAATAGCGTCTTCTGAGGCGTCGAGGTCTCCGTCCCAGATCGAAAGGACGACAACCTCTCTGCGGACGTGATCGGCGTGAAGCGCGACAAGACCGACGAAGTTGGGAAGCTCTCGATACTCGGGAACGATTTGCTCATCGAGGACTCTCGTTACCTCCGCGAGACGATCGGGCTCTATGTAAAAGTTCAAATACCGGGCTTTCATGTGCCTTCCTAGGCGCGAACCGCGACAGGATCGGTCTCTCGACTTATGCCAGCGGCGGCATAAGCCTCGTCCTCGTCTAGCGTTTCGCGGTCCAACAACGTCTGTGCCAGGCGATTAAGGCGATCCCGGCTTGATCGCAGGGTTGTGACTGCCTGTTCGTAACATTCCTCGATGATCCGACGCGCTTCGGCATCGACGAGGTCCTTGGTGGCGGGGGCGACGCCGTCGAAGCCGAAAGGCGACTCCTGACCGGGCGAGGGCAGCACCGAGACGGGCCCTATGGCTGGTGACATTCCCCAGCGACCCGCCATCTGTCGGGCGATGTTGCTGGCGTGTTCCAGGTCGCTCTCCGCACCGGTGGTGACATCGCCGTAGACGACCTCCTCTGCTGCGCGCCCACCCAGCGCACCTGTGATCCGGCCGCGGAGGTACTCGGCGGAATAGCCGTACCGGTCGCTCTCCGGTGCCTGGAAGGTGACTCCGAGAGCCTGGCCCCTCGGGATGATCGATATCTTGCGCACCGGGTCGGCACCGGCGGTCAACATGCCGAGCAGGGCGTGACCGGATTCGTGGAAGGCCGTCCGCTCTCTTTCCTCCCGGGAGAGCACTATCCCCCGAACGGTGCCGAGAACGAGTTTCTCCAGGGAATCGGTGAAATCGGCCATCATCACCTGGTCGTGGCCTCGACGAACTGCCAGCAGCGCAGCCTCGTTGACCAGGTTCTTCAGGTCCGCGCCGACCATGCCCGGGGTCGAGGAGGCGAGGGCATCCAGGTCAACGCCCGGATCCAGAGGGACACCCCGAGTGTGCACCTGGAGGATCTGGGCCCGCCCACGCTGGTCCGGTGGCGATACTGTCACCCTCCGGTCGAAGCGGCCTGGGCGCAGTAGTGCCGCGTCGAGGACCTCGGGTCGGTTCGTCGCTGCCAGGACGACGACGCCCTCACTCCCGGTGAAGCCGTCCATCTCGGTGAGGATCTGGTTGAGGGTCTGCTCGCGCTCGTCATAACCTCCAACCGAAGCCGTGCCACCCCTGGCCCGGCCGATGGCGTCCAGCTCGTCGATGAAGATAATTGCCGGGGCCACCTGCTTGGCCTTGTCGAACAGGTCGCGTACCCGGCTGGCACCGACGCCGACGATCATCTCGACGAACTCTGAAGCCGAGATCGAGAAGAAGGGGACCTCCGCCTCGCCCGCGACCGCCCTCGCAAGCAGCGTCTTGCCGGTGCCTGGCGCGCCCGACAGCAGCACGCCGCGGGGGATCTGCGCGCCCATCAGCCTGTACCGACCGGGATTACGCAGGAAGTCCACGATCTCTGTCACCTCGTTCTTGACTTCCTCGATGCCCGCGACGTCTGCAAACGTCGTCCGCTTCGCGGATGAAGGGTCGTATTGGCGCGCCCGGGATTGGCCGAGGCCGCCCATTCCCATGGACCGGCCGAGGCCGCCCATTCCCATGGACCGGCCACTCAGCTTTAGTGACCCGAGCAGGCCGGCGAGAAGCAAGGCGGGGCCGAACCAAAGCAAGAGGTCTTCCCACAACGGGGGACCCTGACTCGGCGCGTTGGCATTGATCGTCGCTCCACTGGCCTGCAGCAGCTGGAAGAGATTGTCGTTTGCGAACGACGGCCGCTGGGTCGTGAACTGCTGCACATGCTGGGCGTTCGCGACCTTGGACGGGTAGGCGACCTCGTGCCTGAAGGTCCCTTGAATGGTGTCTCCTGTCGAGGTGACGGACTGGACGTTGCCCGATCTCACCTGGGTCGAAAAGAAGCTGTAGGAGATCGTGGTGGGAGAGGTCGCTCCGATAAACAACGACGACAGGAGCCAGTTGACGATCAGTAGCCCCAGCATTAGCCACAAGAACCGGGACCAGCCCGAGCGCCCGCCCGATCGATCCTGGTCTTTTGGCTTGAGGCCCTCGACCCGCCAGGGCGGCGGGGTCGATGACGTCTGGCGGCGATGCCAGCGTCGGCTAGCCCCACCGGCGTCCACGCCGGAAGAAGAGGAGTCTTCCGCCGGCGTCGGGCCAGCCGCGCTGGGCTGATTGGTGAACACTTGGCCTTCTTTCTCGAAGGCTTGCCTCTGACTGTTGCGCTCCATCACGATCTCCTTGTCGTCATCATTATTGTGAAGTATAATCAGATCTGTGATAGTTTATCAAGTACCTCGGCTCCCCGAACGGTAACGGGTGGCACGGGCGGAGCGGTGATGAGCATCACCGTCTAACTGCTGGATATGGAATCTCTCGGACCTGTTCCGAGAGACAGAACGAAAGGAACACTGTCATGTTGAAGTCCCTCAGCACTTCTTTGATCCTGCGTGGCGTGCTCGCCACGGTCGTCGGGATCCTGGCGCTGGCCTGGCCCGGGGTCACGGTCTTCGCGCTGGTCATCTTGTTCGCCGTGTACGCGTTCGTCGCCGGCGGCTTGCAAACCCTCCGTGCGTTCAGAAGCGACACCGCTGGACCAGTCTTCGCTCACCTGCTGTTAGGCCTGGTCAGCTTGGCCGCCGGGGTGATCGCGCTCGCATGGCCGTTGCCCACCGCGCTCGTACTGGTGCTGATCGTCGGCACTTGGGCGGTCATAAGCGGTTTGGTCGAGATCTTTTCCTCGTTCCGCGCAGGCGAGTCCGCCGGGACCCGGGCCATGTTCCTGCTCGGCGGCCTGGTCTCGATCGTGTTCGGCTTGGTGCTGCTCGCCCGTCCCGGCATGGGTGCGGTCACCCTCGCGCTGGTCTTTGGTCTGTTCAACCTGATATACGGAGCCTGGATGTTGGTGCACGGCATCGAGTTGCGTCGGACCAGCAAGAGCTTGCATTCCATCTTCAGGCACGCATAGGCGGCTTGA
Organism: Acidimicrobiales bacterium; assembly: GCA_049523315.1. Classification (GTDB taxonomy): domain Bacteria; phylum Actinomycetota; class Acidimicrobiia; order Acidimicrobiales; family Bog-793; genus Fen-455. Next base: position 3,747 of record JBEKMZ010000140.1, read on the forward strand.
TTGATGGCACCGTCACGGCCTGAGCGGAGCAGCCAACTTGCCGGACCCCTAGCGGGGTCCGGCAAGTCCCGGGTATGTCTCGCTCCGTTCAAGCGATCACCGCACGGTAGGCGCAGCTCGAATCACGGAGAGTCCCGATGAATACACCGTTGCATCCACCCCGCGTCGATGTGGACGCCAGTTCAGGCTGGCGGCGCGCCGATCCGCCGCGTCGGCCGGTTTTGTTCATCAACCCGAACTCGGGCGGCGGCAAGGCTGCCCAGGCCGGGCTCGCCGAGCGGGCACGCAGGCGAGGGATCGAGACCGTCGTCTTGGCTGAGGACCAGAACCTCGTGTCGGCGGCCCGTGCAGCGGCAGCGGGCGGCGCAGACGCGCTGGGCATGGCTGGTGGTGACGGGTCACTGGCGGCGGTGGCCGCGACGGCGGCTGCGTATGAGCTTCCGTTCGTGTGTGTGCCGGCCGGGACGCGCAACCATTTCGCGCTCGACGTGGGAGTGGACCGGCACGACCTGACCGGTGCCCTCGACGCATTCACCGACGGCATCGAACGCCGCATCGACCTGGCGGAGGTGAATGGCCGCGCGTTTGTTAACAACGTCTCGCTGGGGATCTACGGTGACGCAGTCCGCAGGTCGGCCTATCGAGATGCCAAGGTGCGTACGGTTCTGGAGACTGCCGGTGAGGTGATGGCTCAAGGCGCGGTGCTACCTGCACTCCACCTAATAGACGACCTGGGACGCGAGCACCATCATCTCGCCATCGTTCTTGTGTCCAACAACCCCTACGCGCTGGATTATCCGCTGGCTCGCGGTACCCGCCCGGCGCTCGACACCGGTCATCTCGGGATCCTCTTGCTCGACGTACCCGGCGAAGGTCACCGCTCTCTAGGGAGAACCTGGACCACACCCCGCCTGGAGATGACCGCCGCTGAGGCGGTGCATGCCGGAGTCGACGGCGAGGCGATGGACATTAGCTCGCCGCTGCGGTTCGTTGTCCGGCCGCGGGCGCTGCGCGTACTGATCTCCTCGCGCCACCCAGGGATGTCGCCATCGGCGCGCCGTCCACCTCCCGTGAGGCCGAGGGGCGATGCGTCTTGACGCGAGACTCTTAGGGGGCCGACCAAGTTGGCGCGCCAGGGCGGGCGACGAGTCTTCGGTTCGTGCGGACTGCGAGGAGTGGCTCGGGCTCTTCGCTTGTGCTCGCCACGCCGCTTCTCCCGTTGGATGGGCGCCCTAGCGAGCTTTAGGCCGCCGTGGCCCTAAAGGGAAAAGCTACTGAACTGTCAAGATCTGCAGACGACGGAAGAGGGCTCATCAATCGAGCGTGGTATAGTCAGTATTGTAGTTCTTCATCGGTACTGAGGGCCCTGTTGCATTCGGTGAGGATGCCTTCACGAGACCGTGAAGAGCCAGAGGAAAGTGAGGACGAATGGCGGTATCAGCAAATGCAGCGCCGAGTGCCAACCGGCTGGACCGGCGTAAGGCCCATACCCGGCAGGCTCTCATCGATGCCGCAGTGGGGCTGATCGCCGACGGCCGTGGGGATCGTGCGAGCATCCAGGAGATCACGGAGGCCGCCGACATCGGCTTCGGGTCCTTCTATAACCACTTTGACAGCAAGGAGCAGTTGTTCGAGACCGCTTCCGAAGAAGTGCTGGAACGCTGGGGACAAATGATCGACCGTGCTTGCGCGGGCATCAGCGACCCAGCGAAGCTTTTCTCCGTCTCTTTGCGGATCTCCGGGCGACTGGCCTGGACACACCCCGAGATGGCCGGGTTCTTGACCGGTGCCGGCCTCCAGATCCTGGACGTTCCTTACGGCTTGGCGCCGCGTGCGCTGCGTGACATCCAAGCTGGCCAGGCTGTAAGCCAATTCACCATCTCGAATGCTGAGATCGCACTCAGCGCCGTATCCGGCGGGCTGCTTGGGCTGCTGCGGCTGCGCGAGCGCCACCCTGACCGAGTCGAGGAGAGCTCCGTGGACGAACTCGCCGAAGCCAGCCTGCGGCTGCTCGGCGTCCGCGCCTCCGAAGCCAAACGCCTCGCCAGACTCCCCCTCCCGCCCACCGGAACTTGGTAGCAGCAGATGCTTAGCGCACACACGCGAGTACGCAGGATCTCAAAGGGCCGAACAGGTTGGCGGTGATCGAACTCAATCGGCTCTGGCTAAGGCGTTGCACGCCGCCCGTCGTCCCCCCTCCCCGCCGCCAGCCTGGGTCCCGGTCCGTCCTGCCCGTTCGTCCGTAGGATTAACCGAAGACTTTCGCAGACAGAACGTCGCACCGAACGCCCGGCCCCTCGCCGAGGCCAGCGCGCCATAGCGAGACGGATATTGCGCCTACAGCCGCGCAGCCGAAGTTCGTGGCCGCCCGGATCCATCGGGTCAGGCCTTCCAGGAGAAACCTGTACGAGCGAAAGTGCCGGTCAAGCTAGGATCACTCCCTGTCCGCCGCTGATTGCTCCCTTGCCACCATCGAGCACTGCACCTACGTGGTGTCTCCTATGGATGGCACATTTCAACACTTGTAGGACTCGGAAGGCAGGACTCAATTTGGCGAGCCGGGTTCGGTCCGGCGGCCGCAGAACGCCTTACCTTGGCGTGCGCGCAACGCCGATTCGGCCGCCAGCGGCATCGCATGCTCAGAAGCAGTTGGAGGCCTTCGGCTCGGCGTTCTGGAGGGTGTCGAGCCGTTGAATCGAACGGTCGCGCTCGCGGGAGTTGCTGCGACCGGTACGGCACTTCGGAGACGCCGCACTGTTGGCATATTGGGATGCTCGACGTGCGTGGTAAGGGACGCTTTTGGCCGCGCCGCTTGCCCAGCCGAAGATCGACCGCGCTTCCTGTTCGACGACGGCGTTGACGGCGAGCAACACCACATCGTCATCGCTGCCGCTGCTAATCGGCCCACCAAGGATGACGATGCCTCGATCAACGAGACCGTCAGCGAATGCAGCGTGTTCTTCCCAGGCTTGCTGCTCGCGAATGCCACGGGCGTGATCCCAGTTCGGCCCCTTCGCCCTAGTGACTGTGAACATTGCCATTGCGCCTCCCCGGGGGTTGCTAGCCACTGGGCACTGTGCGTGGCAGGCCGAAAAGGGAGAGCAGGCTTCTGTCTCCGAATCGGGTTATCACTGAAATCTGCTCTGCACGCACGGTCAATACCAGGAGCCCGCTGGCCCGATGGACGTTTGCGTTCGGGTCTGGGAGGTAATAGCCGAACGCTGGCTGGCTGTTGGCTCTGGTCGGTACGAGCTTGAGGTCTTGACCCCAGAAGCGACTGTGGAGGTACTCGGCGATGACCAGCGGGCCTCGGAGCTCGAATGGCTCCGGTGGCATCGTGAACCTGGCGTCATCGCTCAGCAGGGCGATCACTCCTTCGAGATCGCCCTGCTGGAATGAGTCGACGAACCGGTCCACGGCCTTTGCCTCATATTCAGATCGCACTCGAGGAACATGGTCCGGAACGCCTCCCAGATGTTCGACCCTGGCTCGCGCCCGCTGCAGGGCGCTGTTCACCGACGCTGGAGTGGACTCGAGCATCTCAGCGACCTCGGACGCTGAGAACCCGAGCACATCGCGCAGGACCAAAGCCGCGCGCTGCTGGGTGGGCAGGCGTTGCAGGCCGGCGACGAAGGACAACGCGATGGACTCACGCGCGTCATAGCGGGCTTCGGGGCCGAGGTCGACGTCATCCATCAAGGCGTCCGGGTAGGGCTCGAGCCACCACGGTTCATCAGACGGTATGGCCTCGGCGAAGCGGGAGCTTGATTCGGGCATGGGCGCAACCTTTGGTCGGCGGGCGGTGTTCCGGAGGTAGTTGAGGCAACGGTTCGTGGCTATGCGGTAGAGCCACGCTCGTAGCGATCGGCCGTCGAAGCGACCAAGTGCTTGCCACGCCGACAACAGAGTCTCTTGGAGTAGGTCCTCGGCGTCTTGGAACGACCCGAGGATGCGGTAGCAGTGCACATGGAGTTCGCGGCGATACGGGTCTGTCAGTTCCCGGAAGGCGTCGCTGTCGCCTGCCCGGGCCAGGGCAAGGGTATCGGTCATGTTCCTCTCATCTCTTCGGATTGAAGCCTCCTGCATGTTGCAACACCAGCGGCTCCGCAAAATCATCGCTGAATCGTCGAGTCAATCGGTGTTTGAACTTCCGTAGCACCCGACCTGCGACGTTAGGAGGCACGACATGACCCAGCTCAGCATTCAGAAGGCACTCGTCGACGACCGACGGCGACATCTGGCGGCCCAGCGCCACGGATCCGAATGGCCGGTCCGGTTGGAGGCCCGAAGGCCCACCCAGACCGAGAACCGTCGCTGGCGGGCATTCTCCCTGCTGGTGGTGGCCTTCTTCAGCCGGCGTATACGTCGACATGGGCCAGCTCGTTGCCCGGAGCGACTCCAAGACGGTGCGGGTTACCGCCGGCACCTCGAAGGTAGTTGACGGGCCGCCCTCAAGCGACGGGGATGACACCTCCAGCCCAATCGCCTACTTCCTCATCGATTGCACCAGCCTCGATGACGCCCTGGCGTGGGCCGCCCGCATTCCCGCAGCCGCATACGGATCCATCGAGGTCCGTCATACCCTCGGAGGCGGTTAGGGCCCATCATCTCTCTCGTCGTCCTAGCCGCTTGAGGAGTTCTAGTTGTGACGCACCCGTCTTCTGAACTACCTACCCCATGACCGCAACGTTTCAGGTACCTTCGACTTGGTGTCAGCGCAGTACCCCCCGCTGCTGCGCACCCCAGGCCACGATGCTGAGCGCGCGGCTGTCGCGCGCGGGGGGATGCTGATTGTTGTGCATCACGCCGATGTCGAGGTTGATGAGGCGAAAGCGCACGGGTTCGATCCGACCGACTCTGTGAGCCCGACCGACGTCGGCGCGTTGCTCGGCCAGGGCTGGCACGTTGTCCTCGACGAGCGGCGACCACGTGACGTGACTGCCGGGGCCGGCGCCCATCACAAACATGACGTGGTGTTGCTGGCGCGACGCCTGGGCTAGGAACACCGCACCGCCGGAGGTTCCCGAAGGTCGCACGAAGACCTTTCTGGGCTCGCCCTGACAGGACGGTTCGCTCCGCGACCGAAGGTCTGAGCCGGATCGACAGGGTGCCCCAGAAGATCGGTGAACACAGGCCGATGACGTGTCACCTATCGCCGGCTAGGTGATCCCTTAATCAGGGCCGGAGAACCGGAGTGCGAACTTGAGCAAGCGCGCCAGAGCGATCTATCTGGAACGGCCGTGTGCACGCAGTGACGCGGTGTCCCTGGATACATACCGAGTCCTCTTTGTTTGTCAAGATGCTTTTCGAGCTGTCCGCGGACTCGTGGCGGTCTTTGGCCGGGTGATCTTCCTCTTGCTGGCAGCACTCCTCCTCGTAGCCGGCGTCCGGACT
>JBEKMZ010000141.1:0-6263 GCA_049523315.1 Acidimicrobiales bacterium
ACACAGTAAAGCCCGTGGTGCATCCCGACGCGGAGATCGCGTGCGGGGCCCTTGTAGCTCGCGTAGTGGAAGAGCGACCCCACCGGCGTCCGGCAATGGCGGAGGCACGCACCCTTCAGCGGCGACAGCTGGTACACGGCGGCCACCGCGAAGATCGCCGACCCGACCCATCGAGCAGCGGCGGGTGCATCGTCGGCGAGTCTCCCCGCGCCCAATAACACCAGGTACACGGCGGCACCGAACGTCGCCCACGCGCAGAGGTAGCCTGCGAGGAACGAGGTAATGCCGGCTACGCGTTCTCGTGTCCTCGGCCGCGCTGCCACGGAGCGAATCCATACAAGGGCCATCGGCGCCACCGACGGGAACATCATCGCGGCCATCATCACGACCCAAAGGAATAGGAACGCCGCCAGGGACATCCCCATCGTGCCGGGACCGACACCCATCGTGCGAGCCCACGTGATAGTCGCGGCCCAACCGAGCGCAGCGATCAGGCACAGCCAGATCCATCCGTGGAGGAGCTGGCGAAGCGGGACCTCCAGTGGTACGCCCGCGTCGACGCGGCTCTCAGGCTTCATACGCGAAGTCGGTGACGAAACTGTTTGTACCGGAGAACTCCGCGTCCCAGTGGTCGTGGTAATAGACCGCGCCGGCTTTTGCTTGGGTCATGGGTTGCACGACGGCGCCAAGGAGAGCATTGGTGATGACAGGAGGGTGCGAGCCGTCCATGCCGACCATCTCCTCAGACTCCATCGAGATTACGTCACCCACCGTTGCCTTCAGTGATCGGCCCTCGCGGTTGAACGAGATCGACGCAGGCACGACACCTGCGACCTCTCCGATCAGCGGGCCGAGGGCGGCGAGGTGCCCGCCGGCGGCGCCGGAGAAGACCGAGCCCAATGCTTCTGACTGCTCTGGCGTAGCGCGATCATCGAGATAGAGGGCGACCTTCCAATTTCCTTCGGTCATCTGCTTGGGCGTGTGCACGGCCATAACTGCGTTTAGGCCCGATAGGTCGACGCCGTCTTTCTGGCCGGCGGTCACGTGCCAGGCGAGCAGCACATCACAGGCGTCCTTCGTCGCCGGTCCGAGCCAGATGCAGGGGCAACTGACGTCGCAGTTGCACGTCTCGAAGTAATCACCCTTGACCGAGAAACTCATCTCTTGATCCTCCCCCCTGGGTGCTGCAGATACTTTGGATATGCTCTCACGTCCAGCCGCCAAGGGCACAAAGCTCTTTCGGGCCGAGCGGGGTTCGGCGTAGCCTGGTCCCAGGGCCCTCGAGGGTAAACCCGCACCGAAGAGCCGGGGTTGAGGGTGAGATCCGGCCGCGCTGGCAGGTCTTTTGACCACAGATGTCGTTCCCTCCTTGGGGACGCTCCCGAGGGCCCACTACCTCGTCAGCGCCCGGAGGGGCCTGACATCCCGAAATTGACCCGCGCTCTCGGGGCCTGGGTGCACGCCCTCCGGTCGTGCAGGGAAGCACTCAGGGGCGTGCACCCGCTCCAGTATCCTGCTGGACGGGGCGGAGGTCAGTTCGCCTCGGACGCGCAACAGCCCGCCACCCGGAGATTAGGGCAACGGGCCGTTCGCCCCAAACGGGGGGGGCTGGGTGCACGACCCCTGTTTGCCTATGCGAGGAGAAGCCGGGAGCCGTGCACCCATCTGCGACGGTATCGGGGATCAGGCATTAGGCCAGTCGGACGCGCAACGGCCCCGGCACTCCTCGCAAGCGCCGAGGTCGTTGGTGTACTTCGTGCTAATACTAGGAAGCAGTAGATACCGATTCAAGCCCCGCAGAACGCGCAGCGGCCCGCCACCCCTGAGTCCGTTAGCGGCGGGCCAGTTTCTAAACGGCGCGAGGAGTCGGCGTCTTACCCGATCCTCGTGCTTTGCGGTACGTCGACTAGTCCCCTGCCGGGGGACGATTGGAAGAAGTCAGCGACTGAGGTGGCGACGAGCACGACCGGGCTAGGCCACCGGGTGGAAACATTCTTTCCTCTCCCGTTGCTTGCGTTCCCGCTCCACGCGGATCTTGTGGTGAGCATCCCGCGCGTCCCGCGCGTGAAGGTGACGACTTCCCCACCCGAAGTCCGCGAGCTTTATCTGCGCCCCGTTGGTGATGACGATCTTGCTGTGCGCGAACCGCCAGTTCATGATCGCGGCGCACTTGGGGCAACGCGGGTCGGGCTTGATCAGGAAGTAGGGGCAATCCTCGGCATTCTCGTAGTAGCTCTTGGCTACCGTCATCGCCTCACCCGCTCTAGGCCGTCGCTCTGGCGACTCACGGGCATGTTGGCTCGGATTCGACCGCGACGAAGCGTGGCGACGGACTCCAGAAGGGGGGATCGTCACGCGCCACGACGACGCATCGCCGCGATGAGGCGGCGGACCAGTCTCGTCGCAGACAGACCGTCTGCCGTCTTTCTCGGCAACTCAGAATGGACGCGTAGCGATGGGTCCAGATATGAGCCAGGCGGCTGCATGCGGCCCTTGGAGTCCTGCCACCAGCCCGCGGGTTTTGCACGTATTTCGTCACCGGTGGCCTCCTCCGGCCCGCTCGGGGACCTTTGTGTCGACCAAGAGCTCAAGCACCTCACCGATCGTCCGTTCTCGACCTATGGATTCTCCCAGCGGCAGGTGGGCTTGGATCTGGTAACGGTTGCGACGGCCGTCCCTGTCCTTGACCACGTAGCCGGCTGCGGCCAGGTCGTCGACAATGCCGTAGGCACTTCGCTCGGTGATGTCCACCATCGTGGCGATGTCGCGCAAGCGCACCCCGGGGTCATGCGCGATGCATACCAGGACCTATGCATGGTTGGTCAGAAAACTCCATTTTGACATCGGCGCCAAGCATAGTTCATCTTTTCTGGAAGTATATTGCTAGTTTTAGATATCTAGAGTATGGTAGTCCTCAGACATCGAGACCCGCCTGTCGCCGACACCCGAGTTGATCGAGAGTCAGCGAAAGGATGCAGCCATGTTGGCGCGATTCGAGCCATTCCGACCCTTCGACCACGTCACTGAGCAATTGCTCAGCGAACGCCGTTCGTGGCAGATCCCGGTGGACGCGTACCGTCGGGGCAATGAGTTCAAGGTACTGCTCGACCTGCCGGGTACAGATCCAGGCTCCATCGAGCTGACCGTAGAGAAGGATGTCCTCGCCGTGCGGGCGAAGCGCACCTGGACCCAAGCCGAGGACGATCAGATCCTGATCGCAGAGCGGGGCCAAGGTGACTTCAGTCGCCAGTTGTTCCTCGGGGAGAGCCTTGATCGTGACAAGATCACGGCTTCCTACGAAAACGGCGTGCTCATCATCACCATCCCGGCAATCGAGCAGGCCAAGCCTCGCAAGGTCGAGGTCGCTTACGCAGGAGGCGTGCCCCAGCTCGTCGAGGCAGTCTTGGCCGACGCTTGAGGAAGCGGCCCTAGTTCAATAAGAGCGGCTCCGTTTCCCGGGGCCGCGGTCATTTGCCGCGCTTCTTTGCTGTGCGTTTGGTCTTCACCGCGGGAGCTTGGTGACCTTCTTTAGCTGCGTGGCGACGACATTGGCAGCCTTTTGGGCGGTCTGCGACCGCGTCGCCTGGCCACTTTCCTTGGCCGCTTTCTTCGCTTGTTTCGACGCCGCTACACGCCTTGGTGCCGCCTGGATCCCGACATGACCATTCGCCGTGGAAGCACTCGTTGTCTGCCGTGTGCGACCGCCACCGCCCGACTGCAGCCGTATCTTCCCGACGACCGTGAGCGAACCTATCGAGGGGACGAAAGTGGACTCTTCCCCCGTCGACCATCTCACCCGCAAGAGGGACCCGGTCACGCCGGTCACGACTCCATCGCGGGGAGCCTCGCCGACTTTCCTCGAAGGCACCTGCACGCGATCGCCAACGACTGCCATACACGGAATGGTGCCACGGCGCGGCGTGTCTGACCAGGGTGTTCCCACACCTGTCGCCCGCAGGCGCTCCTGGCGACTGTTCACGTGCCGAGCTTGCGGGGTGGAAGGTTGGACCCTGGTGGTTGCGGCCGGTGACCGCCCGGCGGTTGCTTGCTTCAGCCGTGGACGGTGAAAGGCAGCGCCCACCCGATGGCACGGACCTGAGGTCGCCACACTCGTAGCGGAAAAACGCTTCACTAGCCCTTGTGATCCTGGCCTGATCGGGGGAGTACCCTGAGGCGTTCCAATGAGAGCGTTGTCTCTTGCGTTGTTCCAGACGCTGGTGGCGCTCTCGGACCGATTCCGGGGGAGAGACTCGTGCAGACGGCCACCATCGACAGCGCGCCCAGCGACTTTCGCATACTGGCCGCCCAGGTCCGCAACGCTGGCCTTCTCGACCGCCGGCCGGGCTATTACAGCGTGAAGATCGCCCTGACCATTACCGCGTTCGCCGCCGGATGGGCGGCATTGTTTGTCGTGGGCAACTCGTGGGCCACGCTCGGTGTCGCGGCATTCCTGGGCGTGATGTTCACCCAGCTGGGCTTCCTCGGCCATGACGCGGGGCACCAGCAGGTCTTTCGGTCCCACCGGGCCAACTGGCTGCTCGGGCTGATCGTCGGGAACGCGTTGATTGGATTGAGCTTCGGCTGGTGGGTTTCCAAGCACAATGCCCATCACGCACACCCGAACCAGGTCGACCGCGACCCCGATTTAGAGGCGGGCCTCGTGGCTTTCACCTCCACCGACGGGCTTGGCGGGGAACGCCGCCGACTCACGCGGTTGGTGGCGCGCTGGCAAGCTTGGCTTTTCTTCCCCCTCATGCTCCTTCGAAGTGCGGGCCTGCATGTGTCGGGTATGAAGAGGCTGCTCCGGCAACGAGATCGTGCTGCGGGCATGGAAGGCTTGCTTATAGCCGCGCACGCCGCGCTCTATATGACGGCGGTGCTGTGGGTGCTCTCCCCGCTGAAGGCGTTGGCCTTCATCGCCGTCCAGCAAGGACTCTTCTCGCTGTACCTTGGCTGCAGCTTCGCCCCCAACCACAAGGGCATGCCCATCATCGAAGGCGATACGGAGATGAGCTTTGCCCGGCGTCAGGTCATCACCGCCCGCAACGTCACCGGTGGCCGGTTCACCGCCTTCATGCTCGGCGGTCTCAACTACCAGATCGAGCACCACCTCTTCCCGACGATGCCACGCCCCAACCTGGCGCGCGCCCAGAGCATCATCCGGGCATTCTGTATTGAAAGCGACCTCGGATACTGCGAGGACAGCCTGGTCGGTTCGTACCATCAGGCCGTCCGCCACCTACGTGCCGTGGCGGCGACCACCGCGCTCATGCCTGGGGGTGCCACGGGTAGCTGAGCGTCCTTCCTGTGTCGCCGTTGATCGGCCGGCGCCGATCACCACCGTCGCCTCGGCTTCTATCAGCGCTTGCAGGGCCGCCTCGACGCTTTGGCGGATGACATCGACGTTGCCTCCGGCGCGGAGCGCGTCGAGCAGTTCGTAAGGATCAAACTCTTGTTGGGCCACCGGTGTGAGTTCCTTCTCGTGTCTTTGCAAGGGACACGTCGAGATTCACTCCGGTGGTCCACTGCGTGGTGGATCCTCTGCGCGATTTACACCAACTCATGGGAGTGCGCCCAGTGACTCGCTAGGAGCGCTCAGAGTCCAGCACAGTTCACCCTGGACGCGAAGCGGCCCGCCACCCCTAGGGACCTAATCCGAGAGCAACGGACCGTTCGCCCAGGACCAACTTGGGACCCTCACCGTAGCTATCGGCGCGGTCGGTTACATGACGCGAAACGAACGCGCTCTCGGGGCTGGGTGCACGCCCTTCGGTCGCGCAGGGAAGCACCCCTTGGGCGTGCACCCGCTTCAGTATCCCGCTGGACGGGGCAGGGGTCAGTTCGCCTCGGATGCGACGGTCCCGGCACCCGCAGGCACCGGGACCGGGGATTGCCGGGGGGGTGGCAATATGCACGACCCCTGTTGGCGCTTGAGGGAGGGGAAAAGGGGCGTGCACCCTCACCGTACCCCCCGTCACAGCCAGTTACACCGCGCGCAACGGCCCCCGGTTACTGGTGAGAAGATGCCGGGGGCCGCCGTGTGCGCCTTACCCGCAAGGCTACCGGCCGGTGGTTCGTTTCGGTGCGGCGTATAGCGAAGCGGCCCGTCACCCCTGGGTTCGTAAGCGGCGGGCCAGTTCTCTAGTGGTCCGTCGCTGATTTGACTTCGGCTAGTGCGGCTCTTCCGCGTCGCACCTTGGCGATGATTTCGGCTGCGGTCTTGTGCCAGGCGAACGGCTTCGGATCATCGTTCCAGTACTCCG
>JBEKMZ010000142.1:0-6168 GCA_049523315.1 Acidimicrobiales bacterium
TCCGGGAACGCGGCGTGGTAGTGGCGGATGGGCTCGACTCTTGCGGAAGGACCTGTCCCGAAGGGATTGACGTAGTTCTCGCCGTAGAGGTCGGCGGCCGCTTCGTAGTTTCGGCCATTCCAAACTTCCTTGATGAAATTCCGCACCTGCTTGTCGCGTTCGACCGCGTCCATCATGTACCCCCTCCGCTCCCCGGTGGGCAAGTCAGAACAACACTAGGGAGAGGATGAGTCGAAGGGGGGCGGAACGTGGCGATGGGGGTCGCCCTGGTGGCGACTATGCGCTGACAGCCGACACGAGAGTAAAGGGGTCTCGTGGCGGATCGAAGCTCGGCCACCTACTTGCTTCACCGAGACGTCAACATACTGACCCAGCACTAGTCCCCCGCCGGGGGACGACTGGAGGAAGTGAGCGCCGGACTTGGCGACGAGCACGACAGGGCTACACCACCGGGTGGAAACGTTCTTTCCTCTCCCATTCCTTGCGTTGCTGCGCCACGACACGCTCCACGTTCGCCCTGGTGGCACGTAGCGGGCGGAGGGTGGAGTGGGGGGGGGCCACCGGCCCTGTAGGCGGTGACGAGGGGCGGCTTGGGCACACGGCGCCGGCAGCCGTAGCTTGGATGGGCATGAGCGACGAATCAATTCACCTCGGCGACGCGCGGGGTGAGTGGTACTACTGCTTCAAGCACACGAAGGTCGAAACGCGCGACGAGTGCCACCGAATGGATCGAATGGGCCCGTACCCCACCGTGGAGGACGCTGAGAACTGGCGTGAGCGCGTTGTGGCACGAAACAAGGCGTGGGAAGACGAGGAGCAGTAGGTGTCAACTAGTGGGCATGCCGGTGCCCTTGGCGCGCTGACCGCGAACCCACCTGCTTGCCTCGCGGACGTGTCCGGTGGGTCATCGCGGCATGGATGACTACGTGTCGGTCAATCGGGCGAACTGGAACAGTCGGGTTCCGCACCATGTGGAGGCGTACAGGCTCGATCTGTTCCACTCCGATCCAGGTCACTTGTCTCAGGTCGTCCGCTTCGACCTCCCTCGGCTCGGAGACATCCACGGCCTTGACGTGGTGCATCTTCAGTGCCACATCGGCACCGACACGCTGTCTTTGGCCCGACTCGGTGCCCGCAGCGTCACGGGGCTCGACTTCTCACCGCCTGCGCTGGAAGCCGCCGCCCGCCTAGCGCGTGAGTGCGGGGCCACAATCGATTACGTCGAGAGCGAGCTGTACGGAGCTGTCGACGCCCTCGGTGCCGGTCGATTCGATCTGGTCTACACGGGGGTTGGAGCGCTGTGCTGGCTGCCGGACATCAGAGGCTGGGCACAGGTCGTGGCGGCACTTCTTCGACCGGGGGGCCGCCTGTTCATCCGAGAGGGTCACCCCATGTTGGGGACGCTGAGCGACCCACGACCCGACGGACTACTCGTGATCGAGTATCCGTACTTCGAGACCGAAGGCGTTCACTTCTCGGAACCACACAGCTACGTCGACCACGACGAGCCACTGGAGTCGCCGGACATCGTCCACTTCAACCACGGCCTCGCCCAAGTGATCACCGCACTTATGGACTCAGGGATGTCATTGACGGCGATCGAGGAGCATGACACCGCCCCGTGGAACCCGCTTGCTGATGCTATGGAAGATGTTGGAATGGGCGAGTATCGGCTGCGCTACGCACCCGCCCGTCTGCCAGCCACCTATACGCTCCAGGCGATCAAGGCCAGCAGCGATGGCCAGCAGCCAGACCCTGAGGGCCAGATCGATATCTGATCACCAGCGGGTGCCTCAAACGTCCCCGTCGGCGGTGCACGGGGGCTCCAAGCACGAGGAGCAAGGTCATCCCTGAGAGGTTCGGGTACCGATCGAAAAGTGCCGTTACCGGGCGGGTTCTTGCGTGTCCCACAACCCGGCTAGGTCGCGCAAATAGCGGTGCCCGCGAATTGTTTCAGCACCAGCGCTGAGTTGGCAGCGCAGCGCAGCCCACGTCGCGTTCCCACCGACGGCCACTCGATGGCGCCACCGAATCGGGTCAAGTCCACCGAATAAAGATGTTTCCGGCGGTGGCGGCGCAGTCGAGGGATGAGCCGGCTTGCCAAATTGAGTCCTGCCTTCCGAGTCCTCCAAGTGTTGAAATGTGCCATCCACGGGAAACACCACGTAGGTGCAGTGCTCGAAGGTGGCAAGGGACCAGTCAGCGGCGGAAGGGGAGTGATCCTAGCTTGACCGGCACTTTCGCTCGTACAGGTTTCTCCTGGAAGGCCTGACCTAATGGATCTGGGCGGCCACGAATTGGGGCTGGCACTGCACCAGCCCCGCGGCTGTCGGCGAAGTATCCGTCGCTATGGCGCGATGGCCGAGACGAGACGAGTCGGGATTCGGGGCGACGTTCTGTGTAGCAAGGTCGTCAAGGCCGCCCGCTCTTGACCGTAGATGTCAACACCCGTAGATTTCAATGATTGTTGAATTAAGGGGAGGCGTCCATGTGGGCGATGGTGACGAAGGAGTTTCGCCAGCTGAAGCGGGATCGCCGGACGCTCGCGATGATGATCGTCCTGCCCGTGCTCTTGCTCGTCGTCTTCGGCTATGCGGCGCGCTTCAACGTGGACAACATCTCCACGGTGGTCGTCGGCCCCGGCGCCTCGCAGGTCGCCTCCTCGCTCAAGGCGCCTTTCGACGTGGTGGGTGTCGACGCCGGCGGCGACAAGTCGACTGCGAAGTCCTGGCTCCAAGACGGGCGGGCGATCGTCGGCTTCGTAACGACCGCAAGCGGGCTCTCGGTCGTCCTCGACGGGACGCAGTTGTTCTCCGTGCAGAAGGCCGAGGACGCACTTGCGCAGTTGTCGAGCTCGCCGTCAAGCGCGGTGAGCTCCCTCCGGCCGAGCGTCCAGATTCTCTACAACCCGAATCTTTCGACGTCGTGGGTCATGGTCCCCGGGTTGGCCGGACTGATCCTCGTGTTCATCGGCACACTGATCACGAGCCTCGGCGTGGTCCGTGAGCGCCAGAGCGGGACGCTGGAACAGCTCGCAGTGATGCCGTTTCGACCCTTCGACGTGATCGCCGGCAAGATCGCGCCCTATCTCATGGTCGCTGGTCTCGATCTCCTTGCGATCGTTCTCATCGGGATGGTGGTGTTCCACGTGCCCTTTGTCGGCAACGTCGGCACTTTCGCCCTCGGCTCCGTGTTGTTCCTGCTCGTCACCCTGGGCCTCGGCGTCTTGATCTCTACGGTCTCGCAGAACCAGGGACAGGCGATCCAGCTCTCGTTCATGATCACGCTTCCCCAGATCCTGCTGTCGGGTCTGATCTTCCCCATCTCCTCGATGGCGGCCGGCGTGCGCTGGATCTCCTACGTGCTGCCACTCACGTACTTCATCGACATCAGCCGAGGTGAGATGCTGAAGGCAACCCCGATCTCCGCACTCTGGATGCCGTTGTTGATCCTGGCATTGCTCGGAGTGGGCGTTTTCGGACTCGCCGTCCTCCGCTTCCGGCGCGACCTCGCACCGCGGAGCCGGGAGACCAAGGTGGAGGCTCTCTTCGCAGAACCCGTCGCAACATGACCTTTGGACTCGATCAGGTCCAGGTTCGCTTCGGGGGGCGGACGGTGTTGAACGCCGTGTCGCTTCCCGCACGGCCGTCCGAGATCACAGTGGTCGTCGGAGGCGACGGGGCGGGCAAGACGACGTGTCTTCGAACCCTCGTGGGCTTGGTCGATCCCGATGACGGCGAGGTGCGCCGGCCGGCCAAGGAGCGGATCGGGTACGTCCCGGCAACCTCTGGGCTGTACGAAGACCTGGCCGTCGAGGAAAACCTCGCGTTCTCGGCGCACGCTTACGGGATCCCCCGCGCCGAGTACCAACAGCGCACCGAGGAGCTACTCGCGCGGATCGGGCTGACGGCTACTCGACAGCGCCTCGGTAGCGAGCTTTCCGGAGGCATGAAGCGCAAGCTCGCAGTTGGACTGGCGCTCCTACATGTGCCGGAATTGGTCGTGCTCGACGAGCCCACGACCGGCGTCGATCCCGTTAGCCGAGTCGAGCTGTGGCGGCTTATCTCGTCGGCGGCGATCGAAGGAGCTGCGGTCGTCGTCGCGACCACGTACGTCAACGAGGCCTCGCGAGCGACCTCGGTCGTGTTGTTGGAGTCCGGGAGGGCGATCGCCGCGGGTTCACCCGAGGAGATCTTGGCGAGCGTACCCGGCACACTCGGACGAAAGCGCGGTGGATCGCAGCCGACCGAGCGTTCGTGGCGGCGCGGCTCGGAGTGGCGGGTCTGGGCACCGTCGGGTGGTCTCCCCCCCGGTGTCGAGTCATCGGCGCCCGACTTCGAGGACGCGGTCGTCGTCGCCTCCCTCGCGGACGAGTTCGCGGGGTCACCCCGGTGACGATTCTCGCCGAGGCCCGCAAAGCCTCGATGACCTTTGGAGAGTTCTCCGCGGTCGACGGCGTCGATCTCGCCGTCGAGAATGGCGAGATCGTAGGGCTCCTTGGCGCGAACGGCGCCGGAAAGACGACGCTCATCCGGCTCCTCCTCGGGCTCTTGAATCCCTCGGGGGGCACCGTCCAGCTATTCGGCGCCGCTCCGACGCTCTCCACGCGACGAAGGCTCGGGTACGTGCCACAGACGCTCGGCCTCTACGCCGATCTCACCGTCGAAGAGAACTGGACCTTCTCGACTGCAGCGTTCCATGTCAGCCAGGCGAAGATCCCGGAGCGCATTGCTCCGTGGAGGACGGAATTGGTGGGCGCGCTTCCGCTCGGCACGCAGCGCCAAGCCGCCTTTGCCATCGCGCTCTCCCACCAACCGGAGCTCCTGGTGCTCGACGAACCGACATCGGGAGTCGGTCCGTTGGCAAGCGCACGCCTGTGGCAGGAAGTCAGGCAGGCGACAGAGGGCGGGGTGGGGGTGCTCGTCACGACCCACAACATGGAGGAGGCCGAGCAGTGTGACCGCCTTGTCGTGATGGCTGACGGGAGGGTGTCCGTGCGTGGTACCGCCGCGGAGATCGTCGGAGATCGAACGGTCGCGGAAGTGCGGAGCGACGACTGGAGGCAGGCCTTCGTTGCGCTCGAGTACGGCGGATTCGCCGTTACGGCGTACGGTGCATCGCTTCGGGTCGTCGGGACCGCTGCGGCAGCCAGCGAGTTGCTGACCCGTCGCGGCATCTCCGCGGAAGTCGAGGCCGTACCCGCCACTCTCGAAGAGGCATTTGTCGCAATCGTCACCGAGATATCGCCCGAATGACGCGCACTGGGCGACGGGCAGGGAATCTCGACACCAGAGAGGCGATCCTGGCGGTGGCGCGCCAGCGGTTCGGCGCCCGCGGCTACGACGCGACGTCGCTTCGCAGCATCGCCGCCGAGGCTCACGTGGACCCGGCACTGCTGATCCACTACTTCTCGACGAAAGAAGGGCTCTTCGTCGCCGTGGTGGGCCTGGGTCAACGTCCATCGGAGCTGTTGGGCGATCTCGGGTCGCTCCCCCTTCGAGAGGCCGCGGAGAAAGTGGTCCGGGTCTATCTCGAGATGGTCGATAGCGCAGAGAGCCGGAATGCCATCCTCAGCCTCGTTCGCTCCGCGGTCTCCAATGAAAAAGCCGCCGGCATGCTTCGAGAGTTCTTGAGCCGGGAGTTCCTGAACGTGGTCACCTCGCTCTGCGATGAGCCCGATGCACGGATGCGAGCGTCGCTCATCGCATCGCAACTCATCGGCATCGCGATGCTCCGCCACGTCATACAGGTCGAACCACTCGCACGCGCGAAGCGGGACGAAATCGTGGCGCTGGTCGCGCCGAGAATCGAGTCGTATCTCACATCCAGTGATCCCGACCCGCTTCCCGCACACAAGCCCTCTTGATCCTCAAGGGTTCTCGAGGAGCGGGGGCCAGAGTTATCGCCGCAGGGACAACGGGGGCGTACAGATCGCTCCGCTGAACGGCGTCAGGAGCCGTGGTCGACAGGCGGCCGAATCGGCGTTACGCGCACGCCAAGGTAAGGCGTTCTGCGGCCGCCGGACCGAACCTCGCATTGCGTGACAAGGTTGACTGATCCAAAGACGATTCCGGCGGTGACGGCGCAGTCGACGGATGAGCCGGCTCGCCAAATTGAGTCCTGCCTTCCGAGTCCTACAAGTGTTGAAATGTGCCATCCATAGGAGAC
>JBEKMZ010000143.1:0-6041 GCA_049523315.1 Acidimicrobiales bacterium
GCTCACCGACTCGCGCAGCTCGCGCTCGCCATCGTCTTCCTCATCACCGCCAAGCTCATCGACTGGCGAAACCGATGGAGTCGCTGACCGCGCCTATCCGCGCGGCCTCTTACTCTTCCAGTTGCTGACTGCGCTCGACAGGCGAAGCCAAGAGAGTCTGGTCTTTTGCAGATCGCGTCAACGGGGGGGGAACAACGATGACGAGAACAAACCACAACAACGACGAGCTGGCGCGTGGGCCAGCTGAGCCCGACGAGGCGGATCATCCAGGCTCTTTGACGACTCGCCGGGCGCTGATCGCCGGGGCAGCTGCCGGGCTTGCTGGTCTCGTGGCCGACTCGGTTATCTCAGCCCAACCCGCAAACGCTGCCAATGGCGACACTGTCTTGCTAGGGACTTCGAACTCGGCGAGCGCCCCGACCGAGATCACCATCTCCTCCGGCGATTGTCTCCAGGGACTCACTTGGGACGCCAGCGGAAACGGCGTCTTCGCCATGGGTAACACCGGGGCGTCTACGGCGAAGGCGACACCTACGGCGTCTTCGGCACCGATGCATCGTCAAGTGCCATCGCAATAGGCGCCTCCATCACGGACCCCTTCAACGCCTATCCAGCGCTACAGGCACAAACTGAGGGCACCGGCACCGGCAGTGTTGGCGTCTCCGGCACCGGCGCTGCCGTCGGTCTTCAGGGCAGCGGCGGCACCTACGGCATCGTCGGTGCCGGTGGAACCCACGGCGTCCACGGCGAGTCGTCGGAGGCCGCCGGCCGCGGCACGACGGGGCAAGGCACGAACGGGGCGACGGGCCTCTACCGACTGAGCGACACGGGTATGGGTGTCTTCGCGAAGAGCACCTCGGGTGTCGCCATCAAGGTCGTCGGCAAGGTCGCCTTTTCGAGAAGTGGACTTGTAACCGTGGCTGCGAAGAAGAAGAGCGTCAAGGTCACCCTGGGCGGTGTCACGACCTCGTCGGTGATCCTCGCCACGCTGCGGAGCGACGCCGGTGACCTTGCCGTGGCGAATGCCGTTCCGGCCTCTGGGTACTTCACGATCAACCTAACCGGGGCTCACTCAAGCTCGGTGAAGGTCGCCTGGTTCGTCATCGGGTAGGGAGAGCAGCGGTTAGGCGTTCGCCATGGCACCCGCCCCCCTACGCCGCCACGTGGGCGAACGTGGGCGCCTCTCCGGCCCAACGTGGCCGCCGGGTTGCCCCTTGCGCGGTGTCACTGCTGGCTAGGTCGACGCAGCTCCCTCAGCGCTCGAATGAGCTGAGCGAGGATCGCGAGCGGCCGCTCACGGCTCAGCCCACTCGGCGCTTCAGCCCTCGAACACGTACGCCCGGCCGGCAAACGTGGCGCGACCCGGTGCACTCACCACAACCGTCCTGCCCGAGATGGCCACCGAGTAACCGAACTCACTGCTCGTTTGGCCGACATCGGAGCCCTCGAGCTCAGCGATCTGCTTCCAGTCGTTCGCTGTCTTGGTGAACAAGTACGCACGGCCGGCGCGGTGTAATGGTGCGCCCACGATGACGGTCGTGCCCGAGATGGCCACCGAGTCGCCGAAGTAGTCGGTGGCGTTCGTGTCGGAGCCCGTCATCTGGACTACCCCCTTCCAGCCGGATGCCTTCTCTGTGAAGATGTACGCCCGGTGGCCGCCGACTGCACTCACGACGGCGGTCGTGTCCGAGACAGCGACCGAGGACCCGAACTCGTCGCCGCTCAAGACGCCACCGTTACGGCTCTTCAGCTCGGCGGTTCGTTTTGGATAACGGTGCCGGAGCCCTCCAGCTCGGCCACCTGCTTCCAGCGGCCTGCGATCTTGGTGAACACGTATGCGCTGCCAGCATCGCCGTGGATCGGTGCGCCCACGACCGCGGTCGTGCCCGAGACGGCCACCGAGTAGCCAAACGCGTCGCCGGCGATGGTGTCGGAACCGTTCGGCTCGGCGGCCTGCTTCCAGCCCGCCGCTGTCCTCGTGAACACGTACGCCCGACCGGCAACCTCCGAGTGGCCGGGTGCACCCACCACCGCTGTCGTGCCCGAGACGGCCACCGCGTAGCCGAAGTCCTCCTGGGCGACGGTGTCGGAGCCCTTCAACTCTGCTAGTTGCGTCCCGAGCAGCGGCGTGGTCCGTGGACTCACAACCACCGGCGAGGTGCTACCAGTGAGGAACGGCAGGGAGATCGCTCCCCCTGCGAAGAGACTGGCGATGCGTGACATACGCATGTCACCCTCCGATCATGGGCTCACTCCTCAAGGGCCTCTGGGCAGCCATCTTGCACCTAGGGGTGCGCGCCTCGCCACATCGACGACGTCCGGCCCCATAGCCCTCTGACCGCCACCTGACCTACCACCCGCCATCTCCAGCCCCACGTGGGCGAACGTGGGCGCCTGTGTGCCCAATCGGTTCTCGCCCCAACCGCGTCTCCTCCGCCCCTGCGATCACTCCGGCGGTCTGGCGGGCCCCTTGGGCCTCACGCCCTCTCGCCCGTGCGCTCGCCGGCCTGCCCCTCTCTGGGGCGTCCGTCGTCGCCCGGGCTCGCTGCGCGGCCGTTTCGTGCCCTGGTGGCTCCGGGTTCTCTCTCTCCCCACACCGACGTCATGGGAGAGAGGGGCCGGGAGCGCGAGCGCGGGCCAGAGACCGGGGACGCGGCCCGGAGGACCGGCGGCACCGGGGCAAGACTAGGGACGACGGACGGGGGCGAGCGGGCCAGAGGAGGGAGAGGGCAGGGCCGGAGGGAGGACGAAAGAAAGTCAGATCTTGGGCGCGGAACGGCAAGTGTCACCTACTGTCGTGTGAGTGACTGACAGGTCCGAACAATGACGGCGCCGCGGCCTTCAGGTAGGGCGCGGCAGCCCTCGCCCAGACGCGGTTGAGTTCCTAGGGCCGAGCGGAACGACGCTGGCGCTTTACTGCGCCCGAGCAGCGGATCAGCCGGAAACGATGTTGGTTCTGATCACCAGATCAGGCACTGCAGGCGCTGCAAGCTAGCCGATGCTTGATACATAGAGCTTGCCTGATCGAACGACGAAGCCGACTGTCTCTGTCGGCGACGCCAGGATCACCGCGCTCACTCGCGTCCCGTGCACGGTGAGGGTGGCGTCGAAGTCCCCCGCCACCGAGAGCGACGAAGGTATTGGAACCCTGGGCAGGGCGATGGCTGACCACCAGCCCTCGTTCCCGGCGTTGACGGTGAGCTTCGCAGCGGCGAGTTCGTCGAATGCGAGGCGGGCGACGCGCAGCGGCTCGGCGCCTTCTGCCCACGATCGATCGGGTTTGCCCGTCAAGCGGAGGTGCCCGACGAGAATGCCGTTCTGCGACAGTCCGAGTCCCTGGGACGCCACTGCCGAAGGCACGGGAAGGGCAATATCGAGCGGCGCGGGCTGGGCGATGGTTCGCGGCTGCGTCACCTGCGTGCTTAAGAAGCTAGCCAGAACGACGAGGCGATCAGATGTCCAGAATAGTGCATCAGTTGGCCAGCAGGTGATCAGCGACACGCCGATCCCGTTTGGCGGTGGCGGAAGAGACGCTCCGGGCCTTGTGACCTCGACCCGATCGACCCTGAACACGAGTCTTCGGCAGCCGTCGATCCAGAAGATCCGGTCACCGGCGTGGACCGCTCCGAGGCCGGAAAAGTAGCTCGCGTCGTGTGCCAGCAGGAGGCTGATCCCGTGGCTGCCTGGCCAGACAGAGGCGGGGTCGTGGCCCACAGCTTCGTTGAGCACCGGGTCGCCTAGGCCCTGCAGCACGGGAGCTTCGAGCCCGATTGCAGGAACCGCAAGGATGGCC
This sequence comes from Acidimicrobiales bacterium, assembly GCA_049523315.1. Lineage (GTDB taxonomy): Bacteria > Actinomycetota > Acidimicrobiia > Acidimicrobiales > Bog-793 > Fen-455. The sequence continues at coordinate 3,794 of JBEKMZ010000143.1, forward strand.
GGCAACTTCGGTGTCGGATCGGATGTGCCTGTCCGATTTGTGTTGCAGGACGATCCCGATCCAGACGGATCGGCCAAGCCTTCACGATGATGAGCTTGAGCTAAGAGCGCGTCACCGCCCGCCTCGGAACGGTGCATCCACCAAAGCGGGTAGCCGATCCCGACCGCGCATGCGACGAGGAGTACACCCCCGACCACGAGCACTGGCCAGGACCGGCGACGTCGATGACGCCTTGTCGTGAGCTATGCCCGCCTTCGCCGAATGGCCACCGCGCGCCCCATGAACGCGAGACCGAGGAAGCCGGCTATGCCAACGAGCGCCCAGTACGGCCAGCCAGCCCAGGGCTCGCCCGTGTGCGAGGGAGGAACAGTCGTCGGCGGAACGCCGGGCGTCGTGGTCGTGGTGGACGCCGACGTCGTGGTCGTGGTCGGCGACGTCGTGGTCGTGGTCGGCGACGTCGTGGTCGTGGTCGGCGACGTCGTGGTCGTGGTGGACGCCGACGTCGTGGTCGTGGTGGACGCCGACGTCGTGGTCGTGGTGGACGCCGACGTCGTGGTCGTGGTCGCTGCGGCGCACGTCGGTAAGGTGATGGTGTTGTCGTCCAGGCTGACTTGGCCGTTTCGGGCCAACACCCGCCCCTCCACGGTGGTCCCGGTCTGCGCCGTCGCCGAGGTCAAGGCCAAAATGCTTCCGACAAAGGTGGAGTTGGTGCCTAAGGTCGCCGAGCTACCCACCTGCCAGAACACGTTGCAGGCTTCGGCCCCGCCGGTCAGCTTGACCGTGCTGCTCGAAGCGGTGATCAGGGTGGATCCCGCTTGGAAGACGAACACCGCGCTGGGATTGTTCTGCGCGTTCAGTGTGAGCGTGCCGGTAAGACCCAGCCCAGAGGTCGCCTTGTACACGCCCGGGGCGAGGGTTTGCCCGCCGAGGTCTTTGGACACCGTGGTAGCCGGAATTCGCCCCGCCGCATCCTTGTATGCGGTCGTCAGATCGGATTGGGCCTGCAGCGCGACAGCATCGGCGGCGTGCTGCGTTCCATTGATCACCTTTCCTGGTGGGAAGCCGGTGATCGCGGTGCCTGGACTCACGCCTAGGTCCCCAGAGATGGTCGAGGGGCCAGTATTGGTGACCGTCGTGCCCGCCAACACCGCGAAGGACGCGGCCGTCCCCAAGCCCACCGGGGGCTGTGCCGCCGAGGCCGCCAGCATCCCAACGACCCCACTCAAAATCACCGTTGCACCGACCACGGCCGCAGCTAAAAACCAACGACGACGACGAATCACCGATGTCACGAGCTTTCTCCGATCCGCGGCGGACAAGCGAACATCAGCCAGCGGTGACTGCGGACACTACTGATACTCGACGTTGCCCGAGAACCCACTGCCCGAACTGTACCAAGAACCACCTCCAGACACGGGACCCGGCCAAATCGTCGTCCTGACCCAGCCATGTTCCCCTCCTTTGTCGCAGTGAAAGCAGGTCACGTGTCTTGCGCAACTGTGCAAAGCTCCTACGGCGCAAGGAACATGACTTGTGCGATCGTCTTCGAGATCGACGCTACCGACCATACCGCCCTGCCGGGTGGCTCTTGGTGGCCCCGGCTCTTGCCTGCGTGGTCCTTGGCGACGCCTGCCGAGAGGTAGTGCCGGCTCCGTCTGGGATCGGCCTTGTCTAGTCCTCAGCGGCGGGCGAGGCGGCGTCCGCTCTCGGTGTCGATGGGCGTGTAGTTCATCTCGAAGTGGTGATAGAGGGTCGACTCGTCCGCCTGAGACAGCTCCTCGCCGTGCATCTCGATGTCGGGCGCGGACCGGACCTGCTCCTTGGTCACAGTGACTTGCAGGTCGTCGGTACCGATCTGAAGTCCGCTCAGCGGGACGAAGGTCAAGTGACGGTCGATGAAGCCTTCCTTGACGGTGCCGAACTGCGGCTCGTCGGTCTCTACATCGACGTAGACATCTTGCAGCTTGCCGATCTTCTCGCCGTTGCGGTCGAGGAGCATTTTGCCGTGCCATTCGGCGACGTTCCACTTGGCCTGGTCCTCATCTTCGGTCATGATGGCCTCCTCGTCTTGCAGTCTCAGCCTGCCGAAGAGATGATCCCTGGAGCAACTCGGCTCCACGCATCTCACCGACAGTGCGACGTCTCTCGCTCCATTGTGTGTCGCGGGTTCATCGGAACGCCAGGGCCGATGGCTCCTCGGAGACCTCCTGTTCCTCGACCGTCGCTAGCTGCTGTGAGACGTCGACCC
>JBEKMZ010000144.1:0-6033 GCA_049523315.1 Acidimicrobiales bacterium
AAACTGCAGAAGTTCTACGACCCTCGATCACATTCCGGCCGGACGCGGGCTCAGAACAACAATAGGAATAAGGCGATCAGCTCACCCCGACGGGCGCGTAATCGGCAGGTGATCGGCCACCGCGCCTGTAGCCAGCGATTGGATGCCAGTTAGTCGGGCTGAGACGTAGCGGTGTTCTGCGCGTCGGTTCGGTTATAGGGTACCGGACCCTTCGTTTCGCGGCGAAGGGCGCTTCTCGGGCATGCTGGTCGACGTGAGCGGATCTAGCCCGAGCGTCGGAGATTCGTCTCTCGGCCAGGAGTCACAGGACGTCGGCTCTGGTAGCCTCGGCGGTCGCCTCGAGTGGCTCCTTGCCGGCGTTGGCATAGTCGGGCTGGTGACGGCCATAGTGGCGAGCCCACCTGAGGCCGGAGCGGCCGCATCGCAGGACTGGTCGCCATTCGTGCTCGTGACCGGGCTTCTCCTCATCGGCCTGGTGGTCGCCGATGACGGCCTGTTCGCCGCAGCAGGGCACCAGCTCGCCCGGGTCGCGAGCAGCGGGGTTGTGCTGTTTCTTGGCGCCACCGTCATGGTCGGTGTCGTCACCGCCGTGTTGAACCTGGACACCTCGGTTGCGTTCCTCACTCCGGTGCTCGTCTACACGGCAAGAAGCCGAGGCGGGGGTGAAGCCCCGCTTCTTTACGGTTGTCTTCTCCTCTCGAACGCGGGGTCGCTGTTCCTCACCGGTTCGAACCTGACGAACCTGATCGTCCTCGGTCACCACCATCTCAGCGGGGCGGAGTTCCTGGCCAGAATGTGGGCACCGGCATTGGCGGCCCTCGTGGTGACCGCTGCCGTAGTTGCCGTGCTCGAGCGCCGAACGCTACGGCTCAGCGCCGGGGAGCTGACCAGGGCGGTAAGGCCAAAGTTCGGGCTCGGACTGATGGCCGTCGTACTAGCCACGGTGCTGGTGCTGGTCTTGCCCTCGCCGGCTCTTCCGGTCGCGATCGTTGGTCTCGTGGTCGTAGTCGTTCGGCTCGCGACAAAGAGGGAGCAACTCCGCCACGTCATCGCTGTGCTGGGTGTGCCGGTGCTCGTCGGCTTGTTCGGTGTGGCTGTGGCGCTCGGAACCTTGGGACGGACGTGGTCAGGACCGGCCACTCTCCTGTCGCACCTCGATATATGGGGAACGGGCGCGCTTGCAGCTGTCAGCTCGGTGCTGGTCAACAACCTGCCTGCTGCGTCGCTGCTCTCCGCCCGTACTCCTGGCCAGCCCTTCGCGCTGCTCATCGGGCTCAACGTCGGCCCGAACCTGTTCGTAACTGGCTCTTTGGCGTGGCTACTGTGGCTACGGACAGCTCGGGCTGCAGGGGCCAAGCCGTCGATCGCCACGGCGAGCCGTATCGGAGCCGTCGCAGTCCCACTTTCGATGGCGGCCGCACTCGCCGTGCTTACCCTCACTGGTGCGAGATAGAGCAAAGCTGTTGCTGACCGATAGTGAAGGGGTCGACTCCGAGGGGTGAGTGGAGCCCTCGCCCGGCCACTTGGCGGCACTTCGGAGAAGGCGCACAGATCTCTCGCCACCGAAGGCTGCACCCCTGAGCAATAACGCTCTGGATAATCGGCAGGTAGCGCACTGTCGGGTGAGCGCCGGGCCGGCGATATGTCGCGAGGAGAGCTCTGGAATTGACACAGATGAGGTATTCGGCACAGAGTGCCCGGACCTCATTGGAACGCGATCACTTGATGTGTCGCCAGCAGCCGCGGGTTCTCGCACACTCGATGAGTCGATCGAGACTGTCGCGGGGGCCTCAGGTTGAGCGAACCCTGCCGAGCGCTATGTTGAACGCCTCTTCAACACTGAGCCTCTTGCCCTCGGCATAGGCGCGTTCGAATTCCGCATCACCGAGGCGAGCGCGCACCTCGTTGATGCTGATCTCTCGATGGTGCGCCTCGGATTCTTGCCACGATCCACCCGCCTGGTCCATGAATGCCTGCGCCACACCGTGCAGCAGAGTCGCCCGATGCCAGTCACCCGCGTCAACTGCGAGACAAGCGAGCCAAAGGTTCGCGCGGGCAATCCCGGAACGATCTCCGACTCGACGAAGGATGCGCAACCCATCCTGGAATTTGGAGCGAGCACCTTCGCGGTCGCCCTCTTCACGCAGCACCTCGCCCAAGTTGACGATCGGCTGATAGTGGTTTACGTACCCGATCGCATGACTGACTCGAAGCGCCTCTTCAAGGTGTGCCCGCGCAGCAGGGATGTTTCCCTCCTCCAGCGCGTAGGTACCAGCATTGTTCTCTATATGTGCGATGGAGTACTGGTCGCCGGACCGTTCGGCGCACGAGATGGCTTCGGTGAACAACTCTTCGCTGCGGGCTGGATCGATGATCGTGCTGCAGAGGAGGTACATTCTCAAGCTATTGGCCAACAAGACCTCGTCGCCGAGCAACCTGGCGCGCGCGACAGCCTCCTTCCCGAGTGGAAACCCTCTCTTAGGGTCGCCGCCGAAGTAACACTTAGCACAAAGATGACCAAGCGACCATATGAGTAATCGGTCATCATCGAGCTGGCGCGCGATCTCAACCGCCCGTTCACCGGCCAACAGTGACGTTCTGATATCGCTGGAGACAAACGCGACGGTGACCAGGGCTGCGGCGAACAGCTTCGGGTCCGCTTGGGCTTCCGGACGCTCGAGCACGAACGTGAGAAGACTGATCGCTTCCTCGTTTCGTCCGCCGCGCACCCGCCAATAGCGCTGCAGCGCCGCGCCGAAGCGGAGCGCTCGCTCGGTCCCGTCGCGTTCGACCGTCGAGTGCTCCAGCGCGCGTTGCAGGTTCGCCTGGTCGGCATCGAGCCGGGCGAACCACCGGCCCTGGTCGGGTCCGAAGAGGTGCGCTGCGGCGAGTTCGGCGAGCGACAGGTAGTACGAGGCGTGTGCCTCGCCGATGGCGGCGGCCTCGACCTCGTCCGATTCGACGAGGCGTTCGGCTGCGAACTGTCGGATCGTTTCGAGCATCCGGTAGCGGGCCCTTCCTCCGCTCGGCTCTGTGACGACGAGGTTCTTGTCGACGAGTGACCCCAACAAGTCGTCGACGTCGATCTCCTCAATGTCTTGGAGGCAACAGACCTTCTCGGCAGCTTCCAAATCAAAGCTCTCGGCAAACACGGAAAGGCGACGAAGCAGCGACTGCTCGGGACCGTTGAGCAGCGAATAGGACCACTCGACCGTTGCCCGCAGGGTCTGCTGGCGCGGAAGGGCGCTTCGGCTCCCCCCGGTCAACAGGCGAAAGCGCTGGTCGAGTCGGTTGTTGAGGCTTTCCAGTGACATCGACCGTAACCGGGCCGCGGCGAGCTCGATGGCGAGCGGCATCCCGTCCAGTCGCCGACAGATCGAAACGACGAGCGGGCTCGTCTCTTCGTCGAGGGTGCACTCGACGCCTTGTGCCCTCGCCCGATCCACGAACAGCGCGACGGCGTCGGATTCCCCAGTCGCGGAGATGTCGCCGCCGTCGGGATCGGGCAGCGACAGCGAAGGCACACGGTAGATGGTCTCGCCGCCAATGCCGAGCGGTTCACGGCTCGTCGCCATCAGGTGGACCCTTGGGCACCTCAGCAAGACGGCGTTGGCGACATCGGCGCACGCCCCGATCAGGTGCTCGCAGTTGTCGAGCACGATGAGCACGTATTGGAGCTCGAGGGCGTCGAGCAGGGTCTCGAGCACCGGCCGACCGGCCCGGCTCGTGATCCCGAGCACCTCGCTGATCGCCGCCGGGACGGCCCCTTGCTCTGAGACCGAGGCGAGCTCGACGAGCCAGACCCCGTCGCCGGACCCGTCGAGCAGTTCCGCCGCCACTTGCAGACCGAGTCGGGTCTTGCCCGACCCCCCGGCCCCGGTGAGGGTGACGAGCCGGGCGGACTCGACGAGACGTCGGACCTCGGCCACTTCGACATCCCGCCCGACGAAGCTTGCCGGCTGTGCAGGCAGGTTGTTCGGCAGCTCCGGGTTGTCGAGCGAGCGGAGCGAGGGGAACTCGAACTCGAGGCCTTCGCCTTGGAACTGGAAGATCTGCTCGGGACGGCCGAGGTCTTTCAGCCGGTGGAGTCCGAGGTCTCGCAGAGAGGTACCCGCCGGTAGCGAGTCGCGGACGAGGCCGGCTGCTGTTGCCGAGAGAAGAATCTGACCCCCGTGGGCAACAGCGGCGATACGAGCGGCGCGATGCACGTCGAGACCGACTAAACCCGCGCTTGTGTCGGACGCCTCACCGCAGTGGACACCCATCCGTACGCGAAGCTGCTCACCGGACGGCCACTCATGTGTGGCGATCGCCCTCTGCATGTCGATTACTGCTGCTAGGCAGGCCCTCGGCGAGGAGAACACGGCGAAGAACCCATCACCTTGCATGCTGATCTCTTTCCCGTCATGGGCGGAGAGGCTGGCACGGATGAGGCGGTGGTGATGAGCGAGAGTCTCTGCGTAGGTAACGTCACCGAGGCGCGTGAGGAGCGCGGTCGAGCCCTCGATGTCTGTGAAGAGGAAGGTCAAGGTCTCCGTGAGGAAAGCCTAGGAGATCGATCCGGGCTGGCGCGGCGGCTCGTGTCAACGACCCGACATCACCGCCTTGACCGCCCGGTCAGCGTCCACCGCCCGTCCCCGTCGGTCTGCCTGGCGCCTGGCGCACCCTTGGCAGCACTAGAACCTGGAGGGGCGGCACTAGAGCATGGCGTGATAAGGCACGGCGATGCCCTTGAGAACACGAGTCCCAAGTACTCGGTAGCGGAGCGCCACGAGCCGTACCTGAGTCGTGGATACGAAAGAGATTCGCCGCGATTTCAGACAACCGACGACCTCGTCGTAGGTTGTCTGCCTCCTGTCGTGTCCGCTCTCGTCGCGGTCGCTCGGTGGGGGCGGTGAGACAATTCCATCATGGACTGGCCGCTGCTCGCTGACCTTTCCGAGGAGGACCGGCGCCGCTTCCTCGCCATAGCCCGTCGACGGAGGTTCGCCAAGAACGAGGTCGTTTTCCACGAGGGGGATCCAGGAGAGTCACTTCACCTGGTGGCGAAGGGCCGCTTTGCCGTATGGGCCGGCACTCCAGCCGGTGACACAACGATGCTGCGTGTGATCGGTACCGGTGGCTTTTTCGGTGAGTTGGCACTTGTGGCAGATGCGGGCCGTCGCGTGGCGACGGTAGCGGCTCTGGAGCCAGCCGAGACCCTTTCGGTCGGGCGTGCGGACTTCGAGCGGCTCCGGGCACTCCATAGCTCTGTCAACCAGGTGCTGGTAGCTGCGCTCGCGACCGAGGTGCGACGTCTTTCTGCCCTGGTTGTGGAATCGCTCCATGTTCCGGCCGAGACCCGCGTGCTGCGCCGCCTGCTTGCAGTAGCCGAGCTTTGGGGCGGGGCAAGACCAGGACTGGTCGTGCCCTTCACCCAGGAAGATCTCGCCGGTTTAGCTGGAACGACCAGGCCGACCGTCAACCGGACGCTGCGCCAGGCGGAACTCGCTGGTTTGCTGATCCTGCACAGGAGTCGGATCGAGCTAGTCGACCCGATTGGCTTAGGCGTTCGGGCACGTATGCCCTGAAACAAGTGTGTCGGCGACGTCGCTGTGAGCGTGCGCGAGGACACAGACGCCGGTCTCCTGAATGCCCATGCTGAGGATGAGCTCGCAACGAGCGAGCCAGACCGAGGGGGAACAGATATGGAGACCAAGAAGGTGGCGCGGCTGGTTCAGCCGATCGGGAGCAGCACCGCGAATCACGCTCCAATCCCAAGGGCGAGCGGCAAGGCGCGGTCGGTTCGGATGGCTCGAGCAACCTGGCTCGGAAGGGCTGTTGTCGCGGTGGCTTCTTCAGTCGCCGTTATAGCCATATCGATCGCACCGATGGCAGCGGCCTCCAGCTTGAGGCGAGATGGCTGGACAGTGACCAACAATGCAGTCAACGCGGAGCTTGGGCGCCTGCACGAGACGGACGGGATCGCGGTAGGAACCATGCTCGGCATGGAGAACTTCCTTCGTGACTTTCCGGCCACGGCGGCTGCCAAAA
>JBEKMZ010000145.1:0-5969 GCA_049523315.1 Acidimicrobiales bacterium
TCCGTGATCTTGACCGCCGCCAACTCTGCCACGTGGCTCCATCCTCGATAAGGTGGCTCCAGCGGAGGCCAAGTGCGGAAAGAGTCCGCTGATGCCGGCTCGTAGGTCCCCCGGTCCAGCCAGGGCAGTCCTGACCCAAGAACACGCACAGCACCCGTCTGTTCGTTGTACTCGTCAACCTCAACCCGACCGAAACGATCAAACCTCGGGGCAGGGGTGAGGTAGTAGATGCCGGAAGAGCCGGCGTGACTCAGGAAGTCCGGAATAATCGGACGCGTTCAAAATTACGAGTGGCCCAATGCGCAAACTGCCCGCCACCGGAAGGCAGCGCGCCGTTTCGTGTCCGTTGGATCAGATTCTCAGCAGATGCCGAAGCACTGATCGGGAATGTTCAGCGCAATCAGTGAGTGCGTCAAGGTGACGGACTCCGACGGGTCGGTGAACAGGCCACCGCCCTGCACGGTGATGCCGTGACTTCCGATGAGAGCGTTGTGCGTCACCGTCGTGTTTTCGAGTGTCAGCTGAGGCGGTACCGGGGAATACACCTCGGAACTGCTCCAAACTCCGCCACCTTGTGCCGTGCCCGATGGTCCTGTGGCCGTTCCGAGATTGTCGTTCACCTGGTCTCCGATCAGCACGATCGGACCTCCGTTTGAAATTCCGACACCAAAGACGTTGGCCACGCCCGTCGAGCTGGTACTTATCGCCTCTGCAGTGTTGCCGCTAATCGTGCTGTTCTGGACGGTTAACGAACTGGTGACACCGAAATCTTCGAGCGCGCCGATAACCGCCGCGATTCCGGGGCTGAACATCTTGGCGACATTGTTCGTGATGACCGTGTTGGCGATCGTTCCCCCGTCTGCCGTCCCAATGATGCCGCCCTCCGGTCCGACGTCGGCCGAAGTCGCGGCGTAGGTGATCGACTGATTGCCCGAAACGACGGAGTTCGCCATGCTGAGCGGCCCCCCCGCCGAGATCGCAGCGTTGAAGCCCTGCGGCTCGCCCATCGGATCGTTCGCGACGGCCACGTTGTTTGTCACCGATGTGTTTTCGATCGTGACCGGGTAGCTGTACTCGTTGTCAAAGATGCCGGCCGAGTCCGCCCCCATCGAGATGGGGCCTGACCCACGGTAGAACACCGGCAGATTCCTCGTGACAGTCGCGGTGTTGCAGGTGATCACGCTGTTAGTCACCGTTAGGGAATCATTCTCACCCGGACCCGGTAGCTGGATATCGGCCGTGCAGGCGAGGTTGATTGCTCCGCCTTCTGCCCAGAGGCCGTTCGGCGCGGTCGCCACCGCGTGATTCCCCGACATCACGGTGTTGGTCAGCGTCACGCTTCCCGCCGCGCTGCAGATCCCTGCGCCCTCAGCGTTGCTTGACGTTCCTGCCGATCCCGCGCTGTTGTCACTGACGGTCGAGTTCAGGAGCGTGAGCGTCCCCCAGCTGTTGATACCGCCACCTAACGCCGCCGCGTCCGGGCATTCACCGTCCGAAAAACCCGGACACGGCATACCCGAATCGACTTCGGCGGTCGGATCGGCGCGGTTGCCCCTGATCACGCTGTTCGAGATCGTGACTGTCGCGCCGACCGAGAAGTTGGCGCTCGGCGGAATGTCGACACCGCCACCGGTCGCCCACACACCTGGGATACCAAACAAGGGGATCGACTCCGGGCTCGTCTGCGCGACGCCACCGGTGATCGTCACACCGCTGATCGTCACGGTCGGCTCGGTCGTGGCGCCGTAGGAACCGATAGTGAGCACCGACCCGCCGCCGCCCTTGATGATCGTTGCTCCGGGTCCTGATCCGATCAGCTGCAAATTGTTGTCGATCGAGACACCCCCGACATACGTACCGGGGCCGATCCTGATCGTGTCACCGCTGTTCGCGGCCGCGACCGCCGGTGCGATCTGGGTATACGAGCAACCGCTCTTACAGACATTGAGCGTCGCCGCGGATGCCGGTGCTGCTCCAGAAATGAGCATCGCGGTGACAACGAAGGACAACAGGACCAGAACTCTGCCTCCACGCCTCACAAAAGAGCGCGAACAACTTCGGGTGCGCGGCGTCGCCCCGCGGAGCGTGCTTGCCACTACCACAGCCCTGTTACGCCAGCGGTTCATCGTGTCCCCCTCGCATTGCGGCTCGAATCGATTGGTCCGTATCACGACTAGAGCGGGCAACACACCCGCCGTCTCCGTTGAAGGCGCTGACTCACCTCTGAGCGTCGTTTCTCGGCTCCACGTTCCAGCTCAAGGTACGCCTGGCCGGTCGACATTCAGTCGAACTATCATCGCAGTGCAGGTAGAGGTCGGGTTTTGGGACGATGCGGATGCAGCGGCGACGCTGAGTCCTGTTGAACGAACGGGGGGGGGGGGTTCGTGCAACTCAGACTGCTCGGACCTACCGAGCTCCTCATCGGTGATGTTCGTGCGCGCTTGGGCGGGCCTCGATCACGGGCAGTGCTAGTCGATCTCGGCCTACATGCCGGTCGCCCCGTAATGACTCCCCAGATCATCGACGATTTGTGGGGTGAGTCACCGCCTCCGTCGGCAGCCCACACCGTCGAGACCTACATTTCCCGGCTGAGAAAGGTGCTGAACCTACCTGGCGAGCCCGTCGTGATCGTGAGGAACGGGTCGGGATATGTGCTGAACCTGGACGCGCCGCAAGTAGATGCTCTTTGGTTCGCAGAACTCGCAGCCAAGGGCCGAACTGCGCTCGCGGAAGGCGACACCCCGAGCGCCGAAGGCCTGCTTTCGTCTGCGCTCGCGCTTTGGCGGGGCCCGGCTCTCGCCGACGTCCGAGATTCGGCCTTCGTTCCCCTGGCGGCACGATGGCTGGAGAATGAGCGCTTGGCCGTACTCGAAACACTGATCGAAGCCCGTCTTATTATGGGCCGTCACCTCGAGGTCCTCTCCGACCTCGAGTCCGCGATAGCCGATGAGCCGTTCAGGGAGCGTTTCCATGCCCAGCTGATGACCGCGCTTTACCGGTCTCGACGACAAGCGGATGCCTTGGCCGCCTACCAGCGTGCCCGCGCACTGCTGGTGGGCGAGCTCGGTATAGAGCCCAGCCAGGAGCTACGCGAGCTCGAGCGAGCGATCCTCTGCCAAGCCCCGGAGCTCGAACCGGCAGTTGGGCCGTTTCCAAAGGATGCTGCCGTGAGGCGGCCCAATAACGAAGGAGTGCCTCCGGGCCACGAGCATGTGGGTTCGGTTCCGTTGCCTGTTGCGAAAGGGTGGAGCTCCCGCTTGCGATGGCGAGCAAAGCGCAGATGGATTGCCATTGCAGCCGTTCTTGCCTCGCTTGCCGCTTTCGGGTTACCGAGACTCCTTAGCCCGACGCCAGCAGGAGCAGCACAGGTCGCGGTCGGCGTGAGCGAGTTGAGCACCGCCAACGGAAGCCTCTCGCGAACCCTATCTCTTCCGAGCGAGCCGGGTGGAGCCGCCTCAGGAGATGGCTCGGTCTGGGTCACGAGCCCGGAAGGCCACGTCGTCTATCGGATAGACCCTCTTACCGGACTCACCGAGGACACGATCCCGGTCGGTTCAGGTGCCGGAGCGATCGCGGTCGCGGGTTCGGATGTATGGGTCGCAAACGCTCTGGACGGAACCCTTTCCCAGGTGAGCAGCGAGACGAGCTCGGTTGTCGGGGTCGTTGCTGTCGGCCCGGAACCGAGTGGCATCGCTTTCGGTCACGGGGTCATCTGGGTAGCAGATGCGACCGCCGGCACTCTGGCCGAGGTCAATGCGAGCTCAGGACAAGTCATGTCCACAGTGCAGCTCAGCACTCCGCCTTTCGGTGTCGCCCTTGGAGCAGGCTCCGTCTGGATCAGCGACCCAGGGGAAAACGAGATCACGCGGATCGACCAGCAGGGCGGTCCACCCGTTCAAATCTCAGTTGGCTCGGGTCCGACTGCGATCGCCTTCGGGCTGGGCTCGGTGTGGGTGGCGAACGGGCTCGACAGCACTGTCTCGCGAATCAATCCGGCTACGGACACTGTCGTTGCAACTATCCCAGTCGGCGACGGACCTGACGCGTTGGCCATTGTCGGCAATTCGCTGTGGGTAGCGAACGGCTTCTCCTCGACGCTCACGAGGATCGACGTCACCAGCAGTTACACCACGACCTCGATATCGATGGGCGGCAGTCCGATTGCTCTCACCAGCGTCGGAAACTGTCTTTGGGTAGCGACCCGGCTGCCGGCCAACAGGGCTCCGAAAGGGGGCGTTCTGCGAGTAGTTCAGTCGGCTCCCGCACCGTCGATCGACCCGGCGCTCGCGTACCCGGATATGACGTTCCAGTACCTCGAGGGCACTTACGACACGCTGGTGACCTTTCAAAGGGTGGGCGGAACCGGAGGCCTTCAGCTGGTACCGGACCTCGCCCTCACGGTGCCGACGCCCACAGATGGTGGAACCGTGTACTCGTTCGTGCTGCGACCGGGCATCCGATACTCCAACGGCCAACTTGTCCGTCCCGAGGACTTTCGTTACGGCATCGAGCGCGTTCTAGAACTGAACAGCTCGGCCGCGCCATTCCTCACCGGGATCATCGGAGCGGCCGCCTGCAGGATCGGTAAACCATGCAACCTGTCCCGAGGCATCACAATCTCGGACAGCGCGGATGTTGTTACGTTCCACCTGATCGCCCCGGACACGGAGTTCCTGGACACGCTGACTCTTCAGTTCACCGCACCGGTTCCACTTGACGTACCGGATCACGACGTCGACGTCCACCCTGTCCCCTCCACGGGTCCGTACGAGATTGGTCTTTACCTGCCGGGACGAACGGTGGAGTTTGTTCGCAATCCCCACTTCCACGAGTGGTCGGCGGCGGCCGAGCCGGCAGGCTCTCCGGACCGCATTGTGTGGACCTTCGGGGCTTCGATACCGGAAGAGATCTCGGAGATAGAGACGGGGCGGGCAGATTGGACCGACGACAGCCTTTCTGACGTCGCGGGTCTTCTCGCCGGCTTCCCCGCTCAATTGCATGTAAACCCGGCCTTGTGGGTCTTGTATGCATCGTTCAATACGAGAGTGGCTCCGTTCAATAGCCTGCTGGTGCGACAAGCCTTTAGCCTCGCCGCTGACCGCGCAAAGCTGGTGCAAATGCTCGGAGGACCGGGCGCCGCCAGTCCGACCTGTCAGATCCTTCCCCCGGGCATTCCCGGCTACCGCCCTTACTGCCCGTTCACTGTCGATCCGAATCCCGCCGGAGCCTGGGTGGGCCCGGACGTGGCGGCTGCCAGAAAGCTCGTGGCGGAGTCGGGTACCGGCGGCATGCGTGTCACCTTCTGGGCACAGCAAGGAATGGCGACGCTAAGTGCCTTCATCGTCTCGGTTCTTCGAGAGCTCGGTTACCGCGCCTCGATGATCACACCGCCGTCGAGCGTTCTGCAGGCAAACGTCAACGATTCGCGCCGCAGGGTGCAGGCTGACGACACCAGCTGGACGGCGGACTACCCGGCGGCTTCTGACTTCTTGGCCAGGTTCTTCCGCTGCTCGTCCTTCCGACTTGCCGACCCGAATGCCACGAACGGCGGGTCCTTCTTCTGCGACCCGGCGATCGATCACCTCATGGACGTCGCCGAGCGGGAGGAGGCTACCGACCCAGACGAAGCAGCCGCCACATGGGCAAGAGTCGACCGCGAGGTCACGGACGCGGCTCCGTGGGTCCCGCTCGTGAGCGTGAACTGGGTCGACTTTCTTTCGGCGCGTGTGGGAGGTTACCAATATGACCAGGCCTTCGGTGGTCCACTTCTCGACCAGATGTTCATACGCCACGTCTAGCCGGCGCTTGTGTCGTCGAGCCCGGCCAGTTCTCCCAATGCCTTCCACATCGACACGTGCGGCGCCCACATCCCCCGGCGGATATCGCTGGCGGACGCCTTCGAGCAACCTGCCGCCGCAGCGATCTCTTTAATGGGCACAGTGGCCAGTCTGGGCCATACTTCACGTCGG
>JBEKMZ010000146.1:0-5799 GCA_049523315.1 Acidimicrobiales bacterium
ACGTCGCCGCGTCGCCGCCATCGTAAAGATCCAGCTGCCCGCCGGGGCCGCAACACCCGCGCCCCCCGTCGGGACGGCCCTAGGCCCGCACGGCGTGCAGACGATGGAGTTCTGCAAGCAGTACAACGCCGCCACCGAGAACCAGCGGGGGACGATCGTCCCCGTCGAGATCACGATCTACGAGGACCGATCGTTCAGCTTCGTGCTCAAGACCCCGCCGACGACGGTCCTTATCCGCGAGGCGGCCGGGCTCGAGAAGGGCAGCAATCTCGCCGGGCGCGAGACCGCAGGTTCGATCACCGACGACCAAGTCGCGGAGATTGCCGCGAAGAAGATGCCTGACCTCAACGCCAACGACCTCGAGGCCGCCAAGCGCCAGGTAGCGGGGACCGCTCGCTCCATGGGCGTCACGGTCGCAAAGTGACCGCCGCCTCGGCGTCGAGCGGCGGGCAACATCGAAGGGAGCTCTGCAAATGAACAGGGGAAAGCGGTACGCCGAGGCGGTGAAGGGCTACGACAGCGACCGCCTCTATGCACCCGTCGAGGGGATCGAGCTTGTCAAGGGGCTCGCCAAGGCTCGTTTTGACGAGACCGTGGAGCTCGCCGTCCGCCTCGGGGTTGACCCCCGACGCGCCGACCAGATAGTTCGCGGGTCACTCTCGTTGCCAGCCGGGACAGGGCGGTCGGTGCGCGTCGCCGTCTTCGCGGCGGGCGAGATGGCCGCAGAGGCACGCGCGGCAGGTGCCGATGTCGTCGGCTCGGACGACCTCGTGCAGCGGATCGAAAAGGAGGGCTTCCTCGCGTTCGACGTCGCCATCGCCACGCCCGACCTCATGGCCCAGGTGGGGCGCCTCGGGCGCGTCCTTGGGCCGCGTGGCCTGATGCCCAACCCCAAGACTGGGACCGTCACCAACGACATAGCGAAGGCGGTGGGCGAGTACAAGGCCGGTCGCGTCGAGTACCGGACGGACCGGGTCGGCAACGTGCATGTCCCGATCGGCAAGGTGTCCTTCGATCTCGCCCAGCTCATCGACAACTACCGGGCGGCGGTCGACGAGCTCTTACGTGCCAAGCCAGCCGCGGCCAAGGGCCGTTACCTTCGTTCGGTGACGGTCAGCTCAACGATGGGCCCGGGCGTGAAGATCGACCCGATGAGGGCACGGGTGACCGACGAAACCCTGGCTGCAACGGCCTAAGGAGCTCCGCCCGTCCCCGCTGATGGGCCCACCGGCGCAGGTCGGCTACTCTTCATGGCACACAACTGAATATCTCGCCGTAGATCTCCGGTGCGCCCGAGGGCGCTCAAAGGGTCCCGACCCGCCCGACGAGGCGAAGTGCTGAGCGCTTCTCACGTCTTGCGCGTCGCGGTCCCTGCGGAGTCGTAATCCCCGGCCCTCGGCCGGGGGATGTGATCAAAGGAGCGTTCATGGCAGGTCCGAGACCTGAGAAGGTCGCCGTCGTCGAAGAGGTGCGTGAGCATCTCGAGAACTCCGGCGCCGCCATTCTCACCGAGTACCGCGGCCTCAAGGTTGGCGACCTGGCCGCGCTGCGCAGGCAGCTGCGCACGGCCGGCGCCGAGTACAAGATCTTCAAGAACACCCTGGTGCGACGCGCCACGGCGGGCACGGACCGGGCCGCCCTCGATCCGTTCCTCGAAGGGCCGACGGCGATCGCGTTCGTGCGCGACGACGTCGGCGCGGTCGCGAAGGTGTTGCGGGACTTCAGCCGGGTGCACCCGGAGCTGATCGTCAAGGGCGGCCTGCTCGGCACCAAGCTCGTCGACGCCCAAGGTGCGGGCGCCCTCGCCGACCTTCCCTCGCGCGAGGCCCTCTTAGCCCAGCTCGCCGGGGCCATCGCCGCCCCGATGCGCCAATTCGCCGGCCTGTTGCAGGCGCTGCCGCGCAGCTTCGCCTATGGCCTGTCGGCTCTGATCGACAAGCGCGGCGGTGTAGCGCCGGCCGAGACCGCCGCGGCGAGCGAGGCGGCCGAGACCACCGCGGCGAGCGCGCCGCCCGAGACCACCGATGCGGCACAGGCCGACGCGCCCGCCGGGACCACCGATGCGGCACAGGCCGACGCGCCGGCCGAGACCGTCGCGCCACCCGCAGCTGCGGAGTCCACCGACCCTGACGAGACAGCCGAGGCGCCTGAGACAGCCGAGGCGCCTGAGACAGCCGAGGCGCCTGAGACACCCGAGGCGCCTGAGACAGCCGAGGCGCCTGAGACAGCCGAGGCGCCTGAGACAGCCGAGGCGGTGGTCGAGACCACCGAGCCCTAACCCGCCCGCCCAAAGCGCGGGTCGGGCATACCCACGATCGACAACCAGACAACCATTCGTAAAACAGGAGGAGACATGGCAACCAAGGAAGAGATCCTCGACGGCATTGCGAGCATGACCGTGCTCGAGCTGAGCGAGCTGCTGAAGGAGTTCGAGGAGAAATTCGGTGTGACCGCGGCGGCTCCCGTCGCCGTGGCAGCCGCGGCCCCGGCAGGTGGCGGCGAGGCCGCACCGGCCGAGGAGGAGCAGGACGAATTCGACGTCATCCTGGTCTCCGCGGGCGAGAAGAAGATCCAGGTGATCAAGGAGGTGCGCTCGCTCACGAGCCTCGGGCTGAAGGAAGCCAAGGACCTCGTCGACGGTGCTCCCAAGCCGGTACTCGAGAAGGTGTCGAAGGAGGACGCCGAGAAGGCCAAGGGCCAGCTCGAAGAGGCTGGCGCCACTGTCGAGCTCAAGTAAGGTCCGCTCCAGGCCGCTGCTCCCTTGGGGCCGATCCAGCTCGCCGTCGCGTCACGGCGGCTAGCCATCTTGACCTGGGGGCACGGTTCCCGTACCCTTCGCGCGGCGACGCTGCGTGCCTGTTGCTCGCGCGACCTCGCGCGTGTAAGATAAACGGTTGCCGTGCCCTTCCGTCAAGTGACCGCTCCACTTCTAGTTCCTTGACGCGCGCCCAGGCATCTCTCAGCCCTGTTTTCCGCTCGATCAGCACTCGCGAGGAGTAAACCCTTGCCTTTACGTTCCCGCACCCCGGAGCGTTACTCGTTCGCCAACATTGACGAGGTCCTTCCGCTTCCTGACTTGATAGCCGTCCAGCGCGACTCATTCGACTGGTTCCTCGATCGCGGCCTCGCCGAGACATTCAACGACATAAGTCCGATCGCGGACTTCACCGATCAGTTGAGCCTGAAGCTCGACTTCGACCCGACTGACCCTGACCTCAGGCCGCCGCCCAAGTTCTCCATCGATGAGTGCAAGGCCAAGGACATCACCTACGCCGCCCCGATCTTCGTCCGGGCTTCGTTCATGAACCGCTCGACCGGTGAGATCAAGGAACAGACGGTCTTTATGGGGGACTTCCCCATGATGACCGCGCGCGGGACGTTCATCATCAACGGAACCGAGCGCGTCGTCGTCAGCCAGCTCGTCAGGTCCCCCGGTGTGATCTTCCAGCCCGGCCGCGACCAGAAAACGATCGTCACCGGGACCATCCACCCTTACCGCGGAGAGTGGATCGAGTTCGACGTTGAGGCGAAGCCGAACCGCGACGTGAGTGCCGGCGCCAGGGTCGCCCGCAAGCGGCGCCTGTCGCTCTTCGTCGTGCTGCGCGCCCTCGGTTATGAGGACGAGGCGTTTTTGAACCGCTTCGTCCGTCACTTCGACTTCCTCGAGGCGCAGTGGGAGCGCGAGCGCGAGATCATCCCGACGCGCGACGAGGCACTCCTCGAGATCTACAAGCGGGCCCGTCCGGGCGAGCCCCTCTCGCTCGACGCGGCACGCGTGTACTTCGAGAACGCGTTCTTCAACCCACGGCGCTACGACCTCACGCGGGTCGGCCGTTACAAGCTGAACCGCAAGCTCGGGCCCGAGATCGAGCGCATCTCCCAGCTGCTCGACATCGCGCTCGAGCACCCGGACGAGCACTCCGGTGTGCTCAGCCCGGCCGAGGTGCTCGCCGCGTCCACCTACATGCTCCATCTCGCCAACGGCGAAGCCGGGTACCGTCTCGACGACCAGGACCACTTCGCCAACCGCAGGATCCGTTCGGTGGGTGAGCTCATCCAGAACCAGGTCCGCATCGGGCTGTCACGCATGGAGCGTGTCGTCCGCGAGCGCATGACGACCCAGGACGTCGAGGCGATCACGCCCCAGACGCTGATCAACATCCGCCCGGTCGTCGCGGCCATCAAGGAGTTCTTCGGGACGAGCCAGTTGTCGCAGTTCATGGACCAGCACAACCCCTTGTCCGGTCTTGCCCATAAGCGCCGCCTCTCCGCGCTCGGCCCAGGCGGCCTGTCGCGCGAGCGCGCCGGGTTCGAGGTCCGAGACGTCCACACGTCCCACTACGGACGGATGTGCCCGATCGAGACTCCCGAAGGCCCGAACATCGGCCTCATCGGCCACCTCGCCAGCTACGCGCGCGTTAACGACCACGGCTTCATCGAGACGCCGTACCGCAAGGTCGTCGACAGCCGGGTCACCGACGAGATCGTCTACTACGCCGCTGACGAGGAGGAGGAGTACGTCATCGCTCAGGCCTCGGCCGCGCTCGACTCCACCGGGCACTTCGTCGGCGACCGCGTGCTAGTGCGGCGCGGTCCGCAAGGCGCGGGCGTGCGAGTCGGAGCCACCTCCACGTCCTATGGGACAGCGAGCGAGGTCGACTACGTCCCGCCGTCCGAGGTCGACCTGATGGACGTCTCGCCCAAGCAGATCCTCTCGGTCTCTACCGCTCTAATCCCCTTCGTCGAGCACGACGACGCCAACCGGGCGCTAATGGGCGCCAACATGCAAAAGCAGGCCGTCCCGCTGCTCGTGCCCGAGGCCCCCTACATCGGCACAGGTGTCGAGGCCCGAGCGGCACGTGACGCCGGCGAGGTCGTCCTTGCCGAGGGCACCGGCAAGGTCGCCGAGGTCGCGGGTGACTACGTCACCGTCGAGTACAAGGCGGGCGAGAAGGACAGGTTGCGCCAGGAGCTCGGACGCAAGATCTACCCGGTCGCGAAGTTCAAGCGCTCGAACCAGAACACCTGCGTCAACCAAAAGCCCGTCGTCTCCGAGGGCCAGGAGGTCCGTGCCGGCGACGTTCTCGCCGACGGCCCGTCGACCCACAACGGTGAGCTTGCCCTAGGTAAGAACCTCCTCGTGGCCTTCATGCCCTGGGAGGGCTACAACTACGAGGACGCCATCATCTTGTCGGAGCGTCTCGTGCGCGACGACGTCCTCACCTCGGTCCACATCGAGGAGCACGAGGTGGACGCCCGCGACACCAAGCTAGGTGCCGAGGAGATCACCCGGGACATCCCGAACCTCTCCGACGACATCCTCGCCGACCTCGACGAGCGCGGCATCATCCGCATCGGGGCCGAGGTCGACGCGGGCGACATCCTCGTGGGCAAGGTCACCCCCAAGGGCGAGACGGAGCTCACGCCCGAGGAGAGGCTGTTGAGGGCGATCTTCGGTGAGAAGGCTCGCGACGTACGCGACACGAGCCTCAAGGTTCCCCACGGTGAGTCCGGCAAGGTCATCGACGTGCGGGTGTTCTCGCGCGACGACTCCCACGAGCTGCCGCCGGGCGTGAATCAGCTCGTGCGGGTCTATGTGGCCCAGAAGCGCAAGATCTCCGAAGGCGACAAGCTCGCCGGACGCCACGGCAACAAGGGCGTCATCTCCAAGATCCTTCCGATCGAGGACATGCCGCACCTCGCCGACGGCACTCCGGTCGACATCATCTTGAACCCGCTCGGCGTCCCGAGCCGGATGAACGTCGGCCAGGTGCTGGAGGCGCACCTGGGCTATGCGTC
>JBEKMZ010000147.1:0-5624 GCA_049523315.1 Acidimicrobiales bacterium
ATGAGCAGCGCCGCGACACCAGAGGCGATGACGGCACTGCGGCCGCGCGACGCGCCCTGGTAGTTGTTCGCATGAGCCGACAGCGCCCACACCGCTGCGCCGATGATCACGCCGGCGATCGCGGCGAGCACGCAGTCGAACTGCAGCCCGCCGAGCATCGAGATGAGGGTGCTGCTGCCCGGGAGTCCCGACGCGTTCGGCGTGATGGTGACGACGGAGGCGAGCACCGCGAATGTGACGCTCATGCCACACCCCCGAGCTCACGGTGGTCCTCGACCCGGTCCTCGAGCCACCGCTCGGGGTGGGCCCTCAGCCACCCGAGTGACGCGGCGGCGTCAGCTTCGAGATCACCGGTTAACACCGGCGGCGGATCAGTGCGGGTTGGTTCCTCGTTGCGCATTTCGTCGCTCCTTGGTTGCGGGACGACGACGATGTTGCGCCCAGGGACTCACAGCAACGCTCACAGCACTACTCACAGCAACACTCACAGGAGGAGAAGTTGGCGCGGTTTCCTGTGGTGAAGACGCCGAGTCGCTCACAGGACTACTCACAGCAACACTCGCAGCAAGCAACACTGACAGGAGGAGATATTGCGGGCGGGTCGCCTCGGGAGACCGAGAGCGGCGCTCAGCTCGTCATTTCGACCAAGTGCCGGCGAACGTCCGGCGTGATCGAACGGGCCGGCGATCGCACATTCGGCACCGGGCAGGGCTCAACTTGACTCTGGCGTCGCCGCGGCGCCGTCGGTGCCTGCCGGCCCGATTGGTCTCCGTGTCCCCGCACTCCGCCAAACCCGCCGCGGTTCGGATTCCCACCACCCTCGACGTGCCGACCCTCGCGCATCCATTTCGGTCCGTTGTCGCGCAAGGTTGGTCTCACCTTTGCCCTGATGAGGCGTCGTGTCAGCCGGTCATCCTGAGGAACCAACAAGGCGCTTCTCGTTCACAATCGAAGTGTGGCAGGTACACTTGGCGTCATGAAGCGCACCGTTGCGAAGGTCGTTGGGGCGGGCATCGTTGGGGCCGCAACCGCCTTCGTCGTGAGGGCCCTTCTCGGCAAGCCAGCCGAGGCAGGCGCTGTTGGTGCAATCGCCGCCGTCATCGCTCACGAGATGTTCAACGCTCCGGTATCTGACTGGGTTTACAAGCAGATCTAGAAGCAGAGATGGCCTTGGCCAGGACAAAGCGCGTTAGCGATCGTGCAGGGAGATGGCTGGAGTTAGCTTGACTCTGTACTTACCTTCCCGTATTATGGAGCTGCGAAGTCCCGGAGTGCTCGGCCGAGGACGCGAAAGCGTCGTCTAGGTAGGGAACCGGGACTTTATGCATGTGTGGAAACGGATTCGTTGGTGTAGACGGGTTCGGATATGACGCTGTTGGCGCACAGTCGTTCGTAGTGCGGCGACGAGCCCCTGAGCAGGTAGTCGCTAACAATTCCGCAGAGTGCATCGGCGAACCACAGCAACGGCTCGGCTTTCGTGTGCCAACCACACGCAAGAGCATCCGGTCGGCCTATCCCGTCCAGCACCCGTGAGATGACACGTTCGTCCCGTTCATCGTTGAAGTCGCGTCGACTCTCGATGAGCAGTTCGTCTACCCCATCGTGCACGAGGCGTGGCACCACCACCTCCAATCCTCGCTCACGAGCCGCTGCTTGTTTGTGGCGTCCCGTCGGATAGTGAACGCAAACATGGGCGACAGCTCCCATCGTGACCAAACATTCAGTAATGCCATCGCGTGCCCTCGTGCCTTCCCGGTACCAGTGAAACGGGAGTGTGCGGCGTGGATTAGCGATGACCGCCGATGCAGCTTGCCGAGCTTCTTCCTGGTCGCCGATGACGACGGCCGCAGCGACGACGTAGTAGATCCCCTGATGATCAGCTGGCATTGCCTCGTCCAACATCGCAAAAAGCACCACGCGGACTCTACTTCGAAGGGTTCCGCGTCGGACCAAAGATACGTCGCCGGAACCGCTAGTCCAGCAACTGAGCGAGTTGCGTGAGGGTCCACGGGTGCGTAGCGATCCCCCGGCCATCGCAGGGGTTCGCTTGGCCCCGTGGCGGGCACGACTCCAGCCTGAAGGATCGGAGCGCCCGTGGCTACCACCTCGGACTTCGAACTGACCCAGTGCGCGGCACCCGAAGCTCAGACCAATGAACATGTGCGGGTGCCCGCCATCACTTCACCCGCCGCCGGCTACGGCTCGCCTAGGGGCGGTGTTCGAAGCGGCGCCTGTGGTCGTCGAGGTCGGTCGCGACGCCGGGTTTGGCGTCCTCCGGTTCGCGAACGCCACGGGCTGGCCGTGCGCTCGAACCGCTGGAGCGCCGGGGCGCCATCACGTCGGCTGACGCATCGGGACGCCGACGGCGCATGAGGGCCTCGTAGAGCGCTCGCGTCTCGGGGTGCACAGATTCGAGCGGTTCTACGTCGTCCTCGAGAACGGCCGCAAGCCGTCCCATGGCCGATCGGATGCCAGCGGGGTTGCCCAGGGCATCGGACGCGCGCATGAGGAGGCGATAGAGCCGCTCGTCGTAGGGGCTCGCGAGGATGCCCTGTTCCGCTGCGTTCGCAGCCAAGCTCGCGTCGCCATCGAGCAGCGCTTGTTCTCCGATAGCCGACGCGAGGTCACAGACCTCCGCCTCCATCGTTGCGACAAGGCCTTCGATCGTGCTCCACGGCCAATCGACGTCACCAAAAGGTTTGCCTCTGACAAGCGACAGGGCAGCTACGCGCATGTCGCGGTCGTCGCACGTTGCGAGCTCGCGAAAACGCGCCCAGTCACTTGTCACGAGCGGTGACAGCTTGAGCTCGCCCGCTCGCACGAGGAGCGAATTGCCATCGGCGTCCTCACCGAGGGCACGTCGCGCGTCCCAGATGACGTTGTGTTGCGATCCTCCCGAAGCCCCCATCGGCCACAGCGCTGTCGCCACCTCATCAGTCGAACCGTGCCGCCCATGGAGGACGAGCCATACGATGAGCTCGGTCGCCTTCGAACGTTGCGGCGGGGCAGCGAGGCCTCTGATCTCGAGCGGGCCGAGTACGCCAACTTCGATCTCCGGTCGAGGTGTCAGCTGGGCGCCAGGCACGATCGACGGTTCTTCCGAGTCTCCCTCGAGAGGCACCGTCGTCAGGACCTGGATCTGACGGACGTCGTCGGTAGATGATGATCCCGTTGACGCGATCGTGCCGTAGGGGGCGGCGTCGCTGGCGACATCGCCACGCCGCGCGGCGAGACCGAGCAGCGCCGCAATTCCAGCGAGGTGCGTTGTCGAGACTCGTTGCGCCTGGACGTGGCGACTAAGCGGTCGCACCTCAAGTTGCCCGTCGGCCGTCGCGACAAGCTGCCAGGACGCTCCTTGCAGGGTGCCCGGAGCCACGATGACGACGCCGACGTGTCCGGGATCGCCGAGCTCGGCGGCGAGAATCGCTTGCTCAGCCGCCGAGATGGGGCGCGTGGAGATGAGGACCAAGTGCGTCCGTGGCTCGGCCGCAACGAGGGATGGAGCAATCGTTCCGCCGTCGATGTGCTCGGACCGCACGGACTCGAGATGAGCACGCAGCAGCGGCAGCACATCGTCGATGGACGACGCCGTGGTGCACCGGCCGCGGCCGACCCGTTCGGTGCCGACCCCGATGTCGATGAGCTCAAGCGTCTCGTTCCAGGGGGCGCTCGCCAGCTCAAGCGCAATGGCGGTCGCAAGCTCGGTCGCGACGACCGGATCACCGTCTAGCGCGACTCGGCCCCCGGCATCGAGGTTGAGCAAGACGACACCCTCCGCGTCGGCTCCGATAGTCACAAGACAGGGCAGCGCCGCGAGCTCATCTTTCGCATCCGCGAGCGCGATCCGAATCGTCTCGTCGCGCGCGAGCAGCCAACGGTCAGGCGCGGCGTTGATGAACGGCGCGGGAGCGGTGGCCTCCCCGTCGAGGATGAACTCAAGGGTCTCGGGTCGGAGAACCGCACCGAGAATCGCGGGCACTAGGCCCGTGTCGCGGAGGAGCCCGGTGAGCAGCCGAAGGGCGCGATCGACGAACCACGGCGCATCGGGGTCGCGACTGGCGGCGAGTGCCTGTTCCACATGTGCGAGGTCGCCGGTCGGGAGCGGAATCCGCCGGCCGAAGCGGCGGTGGCGTTGCTGGACGCGCCGAAGGCGCACAAGGGCGCCGAGCAAACCGGCCCCGAGCAGGCCGAACCCTATGGGCGCGATCGGTGCGCGCGCGGGAGCTGTCGCGGTTTCGGCCGCAGCTCCGGCATCCCCGGACCTTTTCGATTCAGACGTTCGCCCGGGAGCGGAACTGGACGGCTTCTCGTGGCGCGCCTCGGTCGAGGTCGTCGAGTGCGACGCGAGCGCACCCGCTGGGCCGACGCGTACGCCCGAGCCAGCTCCCCCGGTGCCGTTCGCGCCTGTCGGCACTCTGATGTTCGTCGGCACGCTCGGGTGCCGGCCGGCTACCGAGGCGTCTCCAGCGCCGTGTCCGCCAGCAACGCGGTGCGCGGCGGGCGGCAGCACGAGTATCCAACCCGGATAGATCCAGTTCGGGTCGGTGAGGGCACGCCCGTCGGGCTGGGGCCGACCTTCGTTGAGCTGGTAGATCTCCGACCAACCCAACGGGTCGCCGAGCTGTCGCTCGGAGATGCCCCAGAGAGTGTCGCCGCGCTGGACGACATAGGTGCGCGACGAGTTGGGGGACGCGACATCGGTGGTGCTGAGGGCTGTCGCGGCCGGTTTGGACATGACCAAAAGCGGCTGGACGGCACCGGTGAGAACCAGCGTGGCAACTGGTTGGCGTCCGCTGAACGTCGACAGGCCCCCGCCGAGCGATCCAGGTGTAGCCACCTGCAAAGCTCGGGGTGCAAGGCTCAAGACGGCAACGATTACAGCCGCGACAAGCCGGCCAGTAATTGGTTGGAAGATCCCCGCGATAGGGAGCCGGGGGGCCCGTCGCCCGGCGAGGGCGGCGGGGACCTCCACGGCGATGGAGGCGACGAGCACAGCCCAGGTGATCCAGACGGCAGCGGCGAGGGTGTCGATGAGTGCCTGGTCGGGAATGCCTCGTTGATCGAGGACATGACCGAGCTGGGCCCACGAAGGGACATGGTGCGGGAGGGGCCAACCGATGAAGTGCCAGAGCACCCAGGGGATACCGGCGGCGAGGGCGGCTAGGAGACCGAGAGCACCGAGGCCTTTGAGGATGCGCCCGACACGGGTCATCACGGGCCGCCTCTTTGCTCGGCGGTGGCGGTACCCGTCCCTGTGACAGTGAGGCGGTCAATGCCCGCGATGCTCAGTATCTGCATGGGTTGGGTGATCGAGACGGTGACGGTGACCTGGTCGCCGTTCACGGTGACGATGCCGCTGTGTCCGCTCGCGGCGAGGTAGTCCTCGGCATCGGTGTTGGCTTGGGCGGGGTCGAGGGTGATCTTGCCGGTGGCCCGGTAGGTGGGGATGTCGACGGCTTGCGCGCCGGCACGTGCGGCGGCTTGGGCCTCGTCGATGGCCTGAACCTTGGCGGCGAGTGTCAGTCCGCCGTCGAGGACGAGGCCGGCCATGAACAACAGCGCCAGGGTGAAGACGACGACGAAGGCGGTGACCATGCCTTCGTCTTCGCCGCCCCTGGCATGGA
>JBEKMZ010000148.1:0-5614 GCA_049523315.1 Acidimicrobiales bacterium
AGGCTAGTGCTGCTCGTGCGGTCTACCGAGTCTGAATGTGTTTGCCCAGGTCAGACTAGGTGTGCGCTCCTCCTTCATGAGGTCTAGAGAGGCTATTTAGGGGTCGCCGCGCAGAGTTGCGATGACACGGCGATGACACGCGAAGCTGGCTTGCGGGATCCGCATGGCGGCTCGGGCCGCGAGTTATCGTGCCTCGCGTCGCGCTGGATCGCGATCAAAAGGAGGTCTGCGATTTGGAGTGGACCCGGATAACAGCCGATCAGTGGATCCTCAACAGCGACGCAGGTGTCGTGCGCGCGATCAACAGAGCGGGTCCCTATGTCAACGGGCCCGCTGAGAAGTTCATCGTCACCGGCCCGGGCTACGAAGCGACCGAGCATCCGACGCTCGAGGAGGCGCGGGCTGCTGCCGAGGCCTCACTTCTGAATGACTGACTGGCCTGCCCTCGCAGCGGCCATTGGCGGCCCGGCGGTCGGCATCGTGACCGTGTGGTCGGCCTTCGTTCTGGCCGAGCATCGTCGCAGAGACCGCCTCGCTGATCGGTTGCACAGTCGGGCTGCCGAGGTCCTGAACGTCGCCTCGTCGGCAGGGTTGCTCGTCCACCGCTTGCTGGCCGCCCAAGATGTGCCAAGCATCAAACGGCTGAAGGCACTTCAAGATCGGATGATCGAAGCTATGACGAGCCTCCAGCTCGAGATTACGCCCGGCCACCGCATCGACTTGGCGCAGAACAGGCTTATGGACGCCCTCAACGAGCTCATGGCCGCAACGGTCGATTTGGACGAGGCCGAGCGGCCGCCAGCGGTGATGCAGAGGTTGGACGACGCGCTCGTAGAGTTTGCCAACGCGCGCCTCGCCTTTCGCGTCGAGGTGCAGCGACACGTTCCACCCTTGCTCAAAGGAAAGTTGCCGGAGGAGGCTCCGCCAATACCGCCGCGACTCCAGCCGGCAGACGGCCAGTTCGAAGACGGACCCAGCTCTACGTAACCTAGTCCTCGGGGTGATTTGCAGATTCTTCTGACGCGAGAAGCGCGCCCCTGAAATCACCCGCTTTGCTGCAGTCGTCGCTGAGGATGATCTTGCATCCAGCGATCCTCAGGCGCTCGACCACGAGCTCCCTGCTGTACTCAGAGTCATCCATAGGCACCGCAAGATGGTCCGCAATATCGGAGAGCCTTCGCGTCCGCCCAAGTTCCACCAAGACCGTGCGTTTCGGATGCGAATGGAAGGCGTAGCCGGCCTCGAAGTACACGTTTGGTCGGGCTTGCGCCACGGTGGCTGATTCCTCAGTCGTCTCCGCGAACTCGGCCCGAAGTGTCGAGTCCTCGTCGGGCGTGAACAGGACGACAACGGCCCTCGCCACCTTGAATCCCTCGACGATCGTCTCTAGGGTCGTCGGGCTTGCGGAGCCCGTCAGAGTGACGAGGTCTCTCTGCAAATCAAGTGCCTTCAGTCCGATCGAGGCCAGGAAATCGACCATCTCACGCTTAGCTCTCATGTTGCGACCATGGACGAGAAACACGCACGAGGAATCTGGTTCGCGCTCGGATCCCGGCGTCACGGGAGTGACTGAAGTCCCGACGGCGGAAGGTTCGACGTCGAGCTCGGGGCCTGATCCGACAGCAGGGCCTGCTGACACTTCTGTCGAGTCGGGCTCGAAGGCGTCGAGCGACACCAGATGTCGTCCCAGGGCTTTTTCGTCCTCTTCACGCATCTGAGCGACCAGTCGCAGCAGGCTTTCCGCCGAGTTCACAACGCGATACCTCCGTACCCCCCTCTCGTCGACGACCAACGTCCAGCCCTCGTGAGCGCTGCCTAAGCCGCGCCAGATACCTGGCAGGTCGTTGTTGCTGAAGAAGGTTCCCACTACAGCCAGTTGCGTTAGCTGGCCTGGCCTGAGGTTCATCACAGTGGCCAAATCGCTACTGGCTATGACTAGGTCCTGTCCTGGAGTTGTCGGCTCAAACAAGTCGGCGGCGGCCACTATCTCGTGTACAACCTTCGCAGCCAACTCGACGATCGCACGACCGCCGTCGACCCGGTCGACGCTCAACAGGGTTAGCTTTACATCGGTGTCCTGCGGGTACGCGACCGGCTGGCGTGAAAGGTCAGGCCACAGCCACCAGCGTGGAAGCTCCAGCGAGAGTTCGATGAGATCCCGATGGATCTCGCGGTCTGCCACGCGATCCACGTCCCGCCACGTCGGCCAGAGCCCGTTGGCGTTGTAGCTTCGCCAGATCAGGTCGATAAGTCGTTCCACGTCGGAACGCTCTCCGTTAGTCACAACGTCAGTCACGGCGCACCTCGAGCTTTCCCAGAGTCAGGCTAGGCGTTCCTGCGGGATAGCGCGAAACCCCAAATCGCAGGCCGTTTCCAAGCTTCTCAACTCTCTCCGAGGGCAGTAGGCGCCACCATTCGCCGTTCTAGCTAGTCGAACAGGTGTTCGCTACGGTTAGTTCCATGGCCGACATGTCGCCGGAGGAAACCGAAGTGCTCAGGCGGTCGATCGCGATGCTCCCGCCGCAAGCGCCGAGCGGGCTCAGCCGTGAACGGGCGCTGGCGATCCTCGGGCAGCTCGTGCGCGCGCTGCGAGAGTTGCGGAAGCGCGGCTGCCTACTTCAGCCCGAAAAGCCTCAAAAGTGAGCCCTAGAAGGCCAAACGGTCAACGACCCCCGGGTGAGCCGGAAGGACGTGGGCTTCCTCCGGTTAGATGTCCGCCGAAACCCGCAGTAGGCACGCAGTCTACGTCTAGCCAGGCAGACCCGTGCTCGCTCGCAAGGTCCGTGAAAGTGTCTCGGCCAGAACCGGAACGACAAGGCGGTCGTACGCGTCCCCGGCAACCTCTTTGACAACAGCAACGGCTCGTCTGAGACGTTCGTGCGGCTTGCCCTCGTCCAACGGATCGGATTTTGCCAACTCATCGAGCGCCGAGCGCAGTCTCTGACGATCAGGCTCCGAGAGTCTCCTCTCGGCGACTAACCGGTCATTCAGGTGGTCGATTCTCTCCTCC
Source organism: Acidimicrobiales bacterium (assembly GCA_049523315.1). Taxonomy (GTDB): domain Bacteria; phylum Actinomycetota; class Acidimicrobiia; order Acidimicrobiales; family Bog-793; genus Fen-455. The sequence continues at coordinate 3,011 of JBEKMZ010000148.1, forward strand.
CGCGTCGCCCAACCATGCGGCTGCCCGCAGTTCCAGCAAAACGGCCCGGGCCGGACGTCGATCAGCGGACCCCGCCTTATGGCCGCGCCGCAACTCTCACACATCGTGAGCACGTCTGACCCGCACAGTTCACAGAACCTGTCAACCTCCGCCGCGTCTGGCCCCCTCGGGTTCATGGGGTCCCAATGGACGTCGGGACTCCACACCATCCCTCCCGACGGTGGGAGCAGGGCCAACCGACGCACCGGATCGACGACATCGTGCGAGATGATGTGACCTTCTCGGCGACACGCCGCGCATGTTCTGGGCACTGATGTCGATGCTACTCACAGCGCCTCCGACAGAAAATGAGTGAACTGCTCCGCCATCCGTGCCGTAAGGCTTGGAGGTGGCAGGCTAGGACCCATGTCGGCGACCAAGCGCACAGACGTCCCCACGTACCTGGATCTGATCTACCCCACGGTGAAGGCAGTCGCGGCATTGGGCGGCTCCGCGCAGGGTCGAGAGGTCACGGCACGGGTCATCGAAGCCATAGGCGCACCAGATGAGCAAGTGGCCATCACCTACAAGAACCGCTCCAAGTCGGTGCTCATCGACCGCTTGGAGTGGGCAAGGTCCTACGCGAAGCTCGGCGGCGCAATTGAAAGTCCTCAACGAGGGCTGTTCGTGCTGACGACCTATGGCAAAGAGTTGCTTGCCCTTCCTGAAGACAAGGCAATCCAAGCCGTCAAGGAAATGGACCGGCAGGTTCGGGCAAACCGCGCAAGAAAACACTCGGATTCTGACAATGGCACTGCCTCGACGGAGGAGGATGTTGAAGCCGAAGATACTGGCTGGACGGATGTTCTGCTTTCTAGGTTGCACCGTCTCACGGCTGAAGGTTTCGAGGAGTTCGTGATGTACTTGCTCAGGACCTACGGTCTCGAGCTCACACGCGTAGGAGGCACGGGCGACCAAGGGATCGACGGAATCGGCATCGCCCCGATCAGTCCAGTCCTGTCGTCACGCGTCGCTGTCCAGGCCAAGCGCTACGACCCGACCTCGACAGTGGGCCGGGAAGTCGTTGCGCTGTTCCAGCGCGATGCGGCCGCCGCCGGGGCCGAGCGGGCTGTGCTCGTCACGCTGGGGCGGTTCTCTGAACCCGCACGCAAAGCCGCCATCGCGACAACTCCAACCGTGGACCTGATTGACGGCGACAGGCTATGTCAGCTTGTCCGCGACAAAGAGATTGGACTCAGGATCGTCCCTCAGGTCCAAGAGGCCTGGTTCGATCGCTTCGACGCTCAAACCTGAAGCAGCGTGGCCGCGCTCTAGTCAGAGGCTGTCTGACTCCTGCCCTCCCAGTCCACCCTAGGTATCCACCGAGGCGCGAAACTCGCGCTGTGGACGATTCCGTGCTAGTAAGCCTCGCAATCCTGCACGTGAACTGGAGCCAGCGTGGACAGAGCTACGTCGACGGATTCGTACCCTTTGTCGCGCAATGCCTCAAGGAGGCTCGCCACGACGAGGTGTCTCTTGACGAACTCCAGTCGGCACTTCTTGCCCGCTATGGCATTGACCTCCCGCTGGCGGCGCTTAACCTCATCGTGAAGCGAGCCGCGAAACAGGATTACGTAACAAGGCGTGACGACGTTGTAATAAGGCATCTTCCCGCACTTCAGTCTCTTCATCTCGAGACTACCCGAGCCTCATTTCTACGGCAGCATGAGGCGCTCTTGGCGAGTTTCCGGGAGTTCACTGAGAAGCGGGGCGTCCAACTCACCACACAAGAGGCCGAGGGCGCCCTTCTCACTTACATCAGCGACAACTCGCTCCCTCTTCTTCGGAAGTCGCTCCGAGGCACAGCCTTCTCCTTCGGCGCTTCGTCAGATAGGCAGATTACCCTCCTCGCCGCGGCGTTTATTGCACACGTCGCGGAAAGCGATCCCCAAGCCTTCGGCTACCTAGATACCGTCGTCAAAGGGTCCATCCTGGCTATGGCTCTCTTTCTGCCGGATCCCTCTAGCCAGCGCAGGCGCGTCGACAACCTCACCGTTTACCTCGACACACCAGTGATCCTAGGTTTTCTCGGACTACACGGACAGCCAGAGCGTGAGGCCGTGGAGGAGCTCGTATCCCTCCTAGGGTCAATCGGGGCGCGCCTAGGCTGTTTCGACCAAACTCTAAGTGAGTGTCAAGCCGTGATGTACTCGTGCGCGGCCGAACTCCGACGCCTAGGAAGACCAGACTCGCCAGCCGGTTCCTTTCGGGTGCTTAGATACGCCATAAGTCAAGGAATCAGCTCAAGTGAAATGGAGTTACGGGCTGAAGACCTTGAACGGTGGATGCGAGCAAGGAACGTCCAAGTTATAGATCATCCCGCTGTACGTCAATCGGGAGATTACATAGATGAAGCTTCGCTTGAACAACGACTCCAAGAACACATTACATATAGAAATGCAAATGCCCTTCGGCACGACGCTAGCTGTTTGTGCGCGGTCCAGCGGCTCCGCCATGGCCGATCACAACGGTCCATAGATCGTTCGGTTGCCATTTTTGCCACCACTAACATCGCGCTTGCAAAGGCGGGCCGCTCCTTCTTCCAGGCGGATGATCAAGCAGATC
>JBEKMZ010000149.1:0-6632 GCA_049523315.1 Acidimicrobiales bacterium
GACCAACAACTGCGGGGCCCGCCAGGTGGGCGACTGACGACAGTCAGCTGTCGTTACCTGTTAGTGACCCACGCTCCTAGCGGCCGCTAGCAGGATGGAGGGCTTACAGCGTGGCGTCAACCGAGACAAGGGCCGGCGGTCTTGAGCGGATGGTGCGCGGCTCGGTGGTGATGCACAGGCGGCGGTGCGCGCTGCGGTCGAGTGCCATCGGGCGACGAGAGCGAGAATCGCGGCCCAGGCACATGCCGGCCTCGGGCGCGATCGTCCCCGTGTTTCGCCCGTCGTGGCCATTGTCGGCCGCTGGCAGTGGGACTGGTTGTACCACGGGGTGTGAGCCGCTCGATGTCGTGTTGATGGAAAGCGCTGGCGTGACCGTACCTGATGACCAGGTCTTGCTCGAGCACGGGCGCTATCGAACTCTCCAGGATTCCAGCAGCCCAACCCAAACGCTCGCTTCAAGATTCACAACGCGCCCTTGGGCTTGGGAATCCCAGCTTATGTTCGCGCGCGGCCGGCCTGGCCTTAACCAGGTCATCTTGCTACGGCTCTCGAACCCCGACCGGTTTGGCGGCGCTCGACCGTGGCGTCGAGCCGCGCCGGATTCTCACTTGGGGCTGGGGAGACGAGATGGCGGGCTAGCAGACCTCCAGGAGCTGCGCGGCATCGACGTCTACTCCTGCGAGCTGAACCCTTCTGTTAGCGGCCGAGCAACGAAGCAATGAACTCGTCCAGCGGTGGCTGCCGAAGAGAACGAACTTCTCCAGCCAAGGTCCAGACGACCTCGACGCGATCAGCCGCCAGATACACAAAGGGTCGCGTTGCTCACTGCAGTGGGACCCTCCTATCGACTGATCGGAAAAACGAAATGTGAGTGGTTCTGCGACTTGAGCACGCTTGTCCAGGGGTGCGGGGCAGAGCCCCGCTCGGGACGGAGTCCCGATGTTCAAGCCGCTGGATTGAGCGTGACGGTGTGACCGAGTGCTTGAAGCTGGCGGACGAGATCGCGGGCGCGGCGTTCCTTGTTGATACGTCGCTCGTAGAAGTCGGGGCCGAGGTCGATAAAGCGAACGTCTTGTTCTGCGAGTAAGTGCCAGACGACAACGAGCATCGAGCGGGCGACGGCGACAAGGGCGCGTTGGTGTCCCCGCCGTCGGACGAGGCGGCGATAGCGCTCGCCGAGGAACGTATCGGTCCTAAGGGCGCGTTGGTGTCCCCGCCGTCGGACGAGGCGGCGATAGCGCTCGCCGAGGAACGTATCGGTCCTCGCAGCCGCCGCGGCGGCCTCGCCAAGGGCTCCCTTCAAGTAGGGGTTGCCCTTCCCCGTTCGGCCCGAACGGGTGCGTGGGCCGGACTGGATCGTGCGGGGTGAGAGCTTCGCCCACGACACCAGGTGAGCGGCGGTCGGGAACTGGGTCATGTCGAGGCCGACCTCGGCGAGGATGATCTGGGCAGCCCGTGGGCCGACGCTGGGGATCTCGTCCAACCGCTCGAGCACGGAGGGGCCTCCTCCAGCGTCACTGGCGTCATGGCCATGCGCCTCGGGGATCTGCTCGACGAGCTCGTCGACACGGGCAGTCAGCCGATCGATCTTCTCGCTGAGCATGTCGATCTGATCGAGGAGCATGCGTGCGAGTTCGGCATGGTGCTCGTCGAAGCGACCGGTGAGTGCCTCGCGCAGCGCCAAGCGCTTCGGGCGCATCTTCCCGAGGGCGAGATCGGCAAGGACCTCCGGGTCCCGCTCGCCGGCAATCAGTGCTTCGAGCATCGCCCGACTAGACTTTCCGAAAAGGTCGGTCGCGACCGTGGAGAGCTTGATGAGCGCGTCCTCGAGGAGCTTCTCGAGGCGCTGCTTGTGCCGGGAGCGCTCCTCGATGAGGTCAGTCCGCAGTCTCGTGTAGTCGCGCAGCTCGCGGATCTCGCGCGGCGGAACGAAAGAGGGTCGGAGCATCCCCCGCTCGTTCAGCTTCGCGAGCCACACCGCGTCGAGCTTGTCCGTCTTCGGACGTCCCGGCACCTGCTTCACATCCAGCGCGTTCACGAGCCAGACGAGGAGGCCTCTCGCCTCGAGCAGGTAGAAGAAAGGCCGCCAGTAGTCCGACGTGGACTCGACAACAGTGCGCTCGATGCCCATCTCGGCAAGCTCGTCGGCGAGGCCCATGATCGCGTTCGTCGTCGCGGCGACGTCGAGGACTCTGGTGATCCGGCTCTGTCTGCCGGGTAGCCGAACACAGACCTTGCCCGACGCCTTCGCAACGTCGATCGCGGCGACGCGCTCCAGCACCTCGTCGTTCTCGTTGGCGTCGATCTCCTCGACGTCGTTCCCCATCGGGTCCTCCCTTCCTCTTCGGTTGAAGTGGGCTGCCCGAGGGCCTCGGTCAGGGAAACCGAAAGTCTGATCGTCGTCCTCGTGGGAACAGTGCGCGACCCTTTAGATCGGGCCCCGGCGCCAAACTCACGTGCGGCCTTGTGACCAAGAAAACATCGGCGTCGCGGGCATGCCCGGCACTATTTTCACGGCTGCGCTGTCGTCCCACCAGGTGGGAGATGGAAACTCACGTCAAATTGTCCGGGAAGGGTGGGCGGGCAATTACGTGATCGTTCGCAAATAGCATCTGTTTGACGACCAACTTGCAAGTGGGCTCGTGGGGGAAGATCTTCGACGCTGCCATGGTGGCAGCGCCATGCTCGATCGGCTGTTGCACGCCAGTGTTGTCTTCAACATCGACGGCGACGGCTACGGGACACGTGAGCACTGGGCCCGATCCGAGTGCCTACGGTCCCTTTCAAAGCGCGTGACAGCGGGAAGTGCCGCCACCTAGCGTGACCATCAGACAACCGAGACGCCGAGGGCTCAACTGGTGAATTTCAGTGAGCAACTCTGGTGAATTTCGGTGAACGCCATTATGGGCGCGACCATTGGCGCTGTCTTGGTACTCGGACATGGTGGCGAGGCTGTTGGCGACCGATCCGTGGTCGCTGAGCCGGTTGTTCACCACGTCCCCGAAGAACCCGTTCCACGTCGTCTGGTTGAGCGACGTGCCACATTCATCGAGTCTACGAAGAAGCACAAGACGCGTATCGGAACTGTCAAGGTCCCGAAGTAGCTCGCCCGGTCCATGTAACCCCACCATTGGTCGTGGCCATCGTCGGCCAGGAATCAGCCTCTTGTCGACGCTTGGTTACGGGCCCTGGCCGACGGAAGGGCCGTCCGGCCATCTCCTATTCATTGGTAAGTTGCCGAAGGCGGTTGCCCGGCCGAATCAGCGGAGTTCTTCCACGGCGGATTCTGCTGCCACCGCCACCAACGACGGTTGCAGCTCCTCAGCTGCCAGATGCTCTCGACATTCGCGGCCGCGAGCCGCTCGGCCATCCTCTCGGACTCGGGCCCGATCGGGTAGGCGGCAAAGGCACCAAGGTGGAGAAGACGGCACGCGTCGATGACCCCGATTCGATAACGGTTTAGCTTGATCCGATACCAGTCGGCTTCGACCCCCCAACCCATACCGGTGTTGCGGGGAAATGGCAAGATTTCTTTGGCGAACTGAGGATCAGCTACAAAAAGTGGGCCGACTTCCACGGAATTTGTATCTCTAACCATCAAAAACGGTCGGCTGAGACTGGCACACAGGGTCCACCATCCGAGGAGGCTCTGACCTGGTTGTGCCAAGTTCAGCCCGGCTTTCCTCATCATCTGGATCAGTTCAATGACATCTCCTCGTACGAAAGCTATGTCGTCATCCGCGACAAGGAGCCAGGACCCTTCGGCCACGGGCCGGGCTTCGTAGAGAAGGTTGAGATTATCAAAACGCCCCCCTGGTCCACTGCCCACAGTCAGGTCGGCAAGATCGGGCGCCACTTCATCAAGTGCCCACAATCGCACGTCGGCACCCGGACCGATCTGATTCAGGAGATTCTGAACCAGAGCCAGGTTCCTGCTGCGGTAGATCAGTAAGAGGACGATCGGTACCGGTGAGACCTTGGGTGATTTCGCCATGGCACGAGCTAGCAGTTTCCGACGGATGGAGCGCGCAGCGGCTCGCAGATAAATGTCACCTTGTGGATGACCAGAGTCCAGTAGCTGCGCAGCTGGTCCCCACGTTCTGTATGCTGCGGCAGAGACACGCTCGGATTATAGTGGCGCGTGGCCTGAGCTACGCTGGCCAAATCCCATGAATGTCGGCGTGGGCGGTGTTGCCTTCTCCAGCGTCGGCACGGAAGGATCGGTCCTCAGCTTCCGACGCGTCGGGGCTCCGTAGCGGCGGCAACAGACGATGATCCAGCCGGTCGGCAGACAGGGATCTGCTCCGGCGAGGCGCGGGTGGGCTGACAGACGAGCTGGCTGGACCCAGCTGACGCCGACGATGAGGCCGGCATCGGCAAGCATTTTGTTGCGCCTCATCCTACGATTCATTGAGCGGCAAGTGGGAGCCGCGCGAAAATTACTTGAGCGGTTGAGGGTGAACGGTGTAGTTCCAGATGCCCCGGAACTCGTGGCGCGTGAGGGGCACCGCTGAGAGCTCCTTGTCGGTGACCTTGACGCTGGTCGGGTAGTGGTGCTGGTCGAGCTCGGCTTGGACCAAGAGCCGCTTATGCCGGCTAGCAGATGATCGCGACCTGGGAGACGCATCTTAGAGGCGCCGACCTGACGAGGGATCAGTGCCCCAAAACCGCCCATTGACCACGTTTGCTAAAGACTGCCAGGCCTGAAGAGTGAGATCTTCCAATAGTGACCTAGCTGAGCGATCTCAGGCGGCGCGATGGGGCACCGAACGGAACCGGCCGAGCCCCGCGAGGTATCCGGCTGTCGTTGTGAAGAGGCCGACCACGATCATCGCGCAGCGCGCCAATCCGTCCGTGTCTCCTCGAAGTCCTTCGCGGAGCCCGAGGAGGAAGCCCCGGGAAAGGGTCGAGACGACGTAACTACGTTCCGTGGAAAGCGCTGCGCCGGCACCCGCTCTGCGGGTGACGGCGGCCTTCGATAGTCCCTCCGCGTAACAGCGATGGAGAAAGTATCCGATCCGGACGCGTTCAGGTTCGACATGATGGTGAACTATTGCGCTGGGCACGTGCACGAGCTCGGCATCGGCGAAGTTGAGTCGAACCCGAATCGCAAATTCGGTCTCCTCGCATCCCAAAGGAAGAACGCCGAGCCGACCCATCTCAGTGTCGAACTTGCCCAGCTGGTCAAAAAGGTGCCGGCGGAAGGACATCGCGGCCCCGATGAGGTTTCGAACGGGAGCGACCGTCTCTGGTAGTCCGGTGTAGCTACATCCGACTACCCAATCAAACTCGGTTGGCAACCACCCAGGGCGCTTTCCAGGCCAAACAGCCAACGCCCGACCTCCGGCGCCCACCACCGCCGGCGTGTCGTATTGTGCAAGCAACTCCTCGAGCCAACCGGGATCGGCCTCTGCATCGTCGTCGAGGAATGCCACGACATCGCCCCGCGCCGCCCGCACGCCCGTGTTACGAGCGCCAGATAGACCCCGGCGCTCCTCGCTTGCTAATACCTCGACGTCGTCCGGCAGCGCGAGACGGGCTCGTCGCAGTAGCTGCTCGTTGTGGTCGATAACAACGACGCACTGTTCTGGGAGGCGGCGCTGGTCCCGCAGAGAGTGCACCGCCCGCAGCAGCGATTGCCAGCGACGCTCGGTGTATGCACAGATGACTACCGTCACGCTGTCGGCAGCGCCCGGAATGATCTCCGTCACGGACAATCCGTGTCCCTCCACAGATTTCAACATGCCACCAACGCCGCTACGGATTTGCTAATCACGGACTCCGGTCCACAGCAGAACAGGACTTTACCTTGTGGCCACACCAGGCATCCGAAAAGCTTCGCGATCGAGCTGTGGAGCGCGGAGTTCCAGAATCGCAGCTATGCCCACCCCCGTGTCGGCGTCTGGCGTGTAGTTGCGTCGCCGCTCGACGAGAATCGTCCGGAGAACCCGGAGGCCATCAGCGACGCAGTTGAGGTTGCTACTTCCGTTCAGCCTGCTGCGCTCGAAGCTCGGAACCTCGACGACACGGAGGAACGCTCGAGCGACTCGAATGTGGAGGAGCATCTCGATCTCGAACCCGTCACCCCAGTGCTTCAGGTCTTTGGCCATTTTCGCGGACTCAGAAGTCGCCACACTGCCGCCATGCTCCAAACCGAACGAAGGGAGGCAGTGCCGCCAGAACGCGTTGAAGCCATAATTGGGATCCGTGTACCGCGTGCGATAGAGGACGTTCACGATCGCACTCAAGAATTTGCTTCCTATTCGGCGAAAGGAAGTGATGTCAGCGCTGCCTCCGCCCTGTACGAACCTGGAGCCCGACGCAAAATCGGCTCCAGACTCGATGAGTGCCTGAACAAAGCGGGGGATCTCTGCGGGGTGCGTAGAGCCGTCGGCATCCATCAACACGATGATGTCGCCGGTTGCCGCGGCGATACCGCATGCCAAGGCGTTCCCTTTCCCCCGGCGCGTCTGTTGGACGATCGTAATGTCCGGACGGAGGCGACGAACCACATCGACCGTGTTGTCAGTCGATCGACCATCGACAACGACGACCTGATCGATGCCAGCCGGAAGTCGCGGAAGTACTTCGGTGATGTTGAACGCCTCATTGAGCGTCGGAATTACGACGCT
>JBEKMZ010000150.1:0-5382 GCA_049523315.1 Acidimicrobiales bacterium
GAGGAACTCCGGTGGTTCGCTGGAATCGCGGCCATGGATCCTCATTGGAATCGGCGGCCGGTTCGCACCACCGAACCGGTCACGCGAGAGCGGCGCTGCGCTCCTTCATGACATCAGCTACGGAGCGGTGCGGCCCTTGGTTGAGCCACTGTGAGGGTGATCGTCTCTGATTTGGCTCTTTACACGATATGGTCGACAGCAGGGCCCCCTAGGGCGTGCCCGTGTCCCGTGGCTCGGGGGCGGGCAGGTCGGCGAACGGCCGCGGCAGGCTCCGCTCGGGGATCCAGCGCTCGAGCCAGCTTTCCTTCCACCCGCCGGCGAAGTGGTCCTCGAGGTGGTAGACGGTCCGCAGCAGGCGGCGCGAGGGGTGCCGTATGGTCACGGGGTGTGTGCGCGTCGGGGCCGACTCGGCCCACAGCGCCATCCTTATCGCCAGCAGCGCGGGCCCCTCGCCGTGCCAGGGCCACATCACGTCCTGAAAGGGCGAGCGCCTCGTCCTCGACGCGGACTCGGGCAGGCGGTCGAAGAAGGCAGCGACCTCGGGCGTGCTCTCGCGTTCGTGCTCACGGAAGGCCTCGATGAGCGAGCCGATCGCCTGTTCGAAGGGCTGGTCGTGACCTGACGCTCGGCCGTGCGCCATTGAGACTTTCTTGAGCCTCTGCTGCAGCCCGGCACGCTCCTCGCAACCCCGGCGCATGACGGTGGCGGTCCAGGCCCCGTCTGGAACGTGCCGCAGCATGGCGCACAGCACGCCGCTCACAACACTGTCGTGGATGGCGATGGCAGCGACGAGGTGGTGGGCAGGCAGCCGGCGCCTCGCAGGCGATTGCGCCGGGTCGAACTCCGAGACGATTTCTTCGACAGCCGCGTCGAATTCCTCGAGAACTCTTGCGTAGGACAGCCCCTCCTCGTTCGCAAGGTGCTCCAACGCGTTCACGAGCCGGGTGCGCGGGGATGGGACCTCCTCGTCGGGGTCTGTCCAGGACTGGCGCGCGTCGCCGAAGTCGGCGAGGGCGTCCATCGCGCGGCAGACGAGCCGCAGTCCTCTCGCTGTCGGGTGGTGCTCGAGATGGCGGTGAACCCTCGTCGGGGCGAGGCGCGCCTGCGACACCATCCGGGCGGCGACGTCGTCCGGCCCGGGTCCGCCGGCCCCGGCCTTTTCAAGCAGGCCGGCGACCGAGGGCGTCTGCGTGCGGGCGTGCTCGGAGAAGCTGGCGCTCAGCCCGGCGAGGATCTCGTCGATCTCGTCGCCGGACACGGGGTAGACATCCTGGGCTGCCACGTGGCGGCTCAGCTCGTCGAACCGGGCGAGAAACCTCGTCCGGGCGTCACAACCGGCCCGCAAGGCATCTGCGACCGGCCGCCCCTCGTCCAGCATGTCCAGCAGGGGGCACAGAGCGTTCCGCAGCATCGAATCGTGCACGGCGACCGACGGGCAGACGTGGTTGCGCAGGGCGCGGACGCGGCCGATTCCCGTGCTCCGCGCGAGCGCATTTTGCAGCGATTGTTCGACCTCGAGGTCATGGGCGGCGAGAAGCTCGCGCAGCTCCGCCCAGGAGGCCGGTCCACGGTTCGTGAGTGTCTCCATTTGGCCAGCACCTCGTCTCAGGTCCGCGGGCTCCTGTTCGACACCGTAAGTCCCGGTCCGAACTAGGCAAACCGTGGCTAAGGCCAGTATTCGACGAGCGTCGACCCGTGCGTAGGGTCGAAAGGCCTGCCTTTTTTCGAGAAGAGCCCGAAAACGTGCCAGAGTCCGGGCGCGAGGGCACCTCCGAAGGGGGAATCGGAGTGCCGCCAAGACACGATCTGGAAATCCCGCCAGCCGGGGACGGCGCGTCGCTACGACCATCCCGCCACAGCGTCGACTTAGGCCCTCACCGTCCGCGACACGGGTGCCCCGCATTCCCGAGATCTCCATTGCACGGCGACCTAACGTCTCATCTGCATCAGCGGCCGTCCACTCGGAGGATCCCATCTGAGAGCGCGGAACGGATATTTCGCCAACAGCTGCGGAGCTGGGGGCAGCACCGCAGCCTAAGTTCGTGGCCGTCCGGATCCATCGGGTCGGGCCTTCCAGGTGAAGCGTGTGCGAACACAATTCCTGGTCAGGCTAAGGTTTCCCATCTCCGTCACTGAGTGCTCATTGGCCGTCCTCGAGGACCGCACCTACTCGATAGCTGTAGATTGCACATTCAACATCTTGGAGGACTCGGAAGGCAGGACTCAATTTGGCAAGCCGGCTCATCCGTCGACTGCGCCGCCACCGCCGGAATCGTCTTTGGATCAGTCAACCTAGTCACGCAATGCGAGGTTCGGTCGCGCTCTCCAGCGCCGCAGCGGGCGCTGTGTCTTACCTTGCCCTGCGAGTAACGCCGATTACGCACGGTTGAGATTCGAGCGACAGCGACCGAGAGGCCGGGCGTTCTGTCGCCGTCGTCGAGTGTGCTCGTTGTAGGCGCGCGGCCTAGAGACGCTGGAGCAGCGACTGCGCTCCGTACGGTCTCACTCCTACCGAGCACCTGCACGAAGGCGTAGAGGTCCGCCGAAAGCGACACCGACCCCGGTGGTTTTGACCGGAGTCGGTGTCAGATGGGTAGGAGCGAAAGTGGCGCTCAAGCGGCGCTCAGCTGCGGTTGCCGCTCATCCAAAGGCATGCTCGGGGTCACAGCCGTGAGCCGGAATCCCTTGAGGATCAGGAAGGCGGCGAGGGAGACCTCCCAGGCGAAGATCGGAACAACACATACGCCGAGGTCGTGGCGTGGCACGCCGAACATGCCGGCGATGTTGGCGGCAAAGACGAGTGGACCACCGATCAGGCCCAGGACAGGGATGAAACGGGCGACGAGCTTGGAGCGGTACAGCGCGTAGGCCATCACCACCGTGTTCAGGCCGCACACCAGCCCGGGCCCAATGATAAACGTCCAATTGTGGACCGCCACGAGCGCCTTGGTGACCGCCGTGAGAGCGACGGCGTTGCCAGCGGTACCGGCCACATCGTGCTGGAGCGAGACCACCGCCAGCAGGCTGACGATACCCGTGACGATGAGTCCCGCCTCGAGGGTGCGCAGCCCGACATAGTCCAGGGCGAGGGCCCTGTTGTGTCGGCTGACGACGGGGTAGAGGGTGACCGCCGTGCCGACGACGGTCGCGGCGAGGATGACCTCGAGGATGCCGCCAACGAGGATGCGGGAGTTGGCAGCACCGTTGCCCAGGACGTATCCGGGGCGATTCAGGACCGGCTGATACAGGACTATCGCGGCAACTGAGGTCACGTGGGTGATGAAGAACAACACGCCAGTGGCTATCGCCAACTTCCTCTCGGGGCTCGTGGAGCTGGCCTGCTGCGTCGCGGTGCTCGGGATAGCGGTAGCGGCAATCATGTCGGATTCTCTTTCCGTGAGTGCGTTTCATGGCTAGTGAGGACCGATGGGTTCGTTGGTCGTGTCGACTCGGTCAGCGGTACGACCGAGATCAGCGGGAGGCCGAGGTCGCGGATCTTGTGGAGCAGACCGTGCAGTGCGGCCTGGTCGACGAGGGTGACCCGGAGGGCAGTGGTGCCGTCGCACTCGTGGGAGAGGCTCGAGACCTCAAGCCAGTTCGCCCATCGGGGACCGAGGTGGCCGCGCAGGCGGACCTCGTAGAACCCGGCCACTCGCTCGCTGCCAACGCCGGAGAGTGTCTGGCTCATCGGGCTGCCAACTGCTCAACGCGGGTGGTCGTGATAGCGGCCTCGGGGGCGGTCTTGTGCTGGTCTCGCCACAGGGAGATGCCGAGGCCGATCAGGGCGACGCCGGTGGGGACGGCGAGGGGCCGGTTGAACGACTCCGGCAGTACCGCGAGCGTGGCGGTGGCGGCAGTGCCCAGAGCGAGCAGGGCCGCGGCCCACCGCGCGAGGACACGGGCACGAAACAGAGCGATACCGAAAAGAAGCCCGCCCACCATGTACAAGACGCCGGAGACGTCGAACAGTGTCTGCATCCCGCCGATGCCACCGGTAGGTCTGCCGCCGAAGGCCGCGATGACCACGTTGTTCACGTAGCCGGGCGAAGTGTGCGCCAGAGCGGGGAGGACGAAGGCGGCGATGACCTCGGTGCTGAGGATGGCGAGGTAGCCGACGCCGAACAACAGGTAGCCGACTAGCCCGAGCGCACGTGTCTGGCGGACCTGCCGTAGGTACATGCCGGTGATGCCGGCGAGCGCCAGCGCCGCCATGACCACCTTGGCGATGCTGCGCACCAACCAATCGGTGGTGGTGACTGAGGTGACGTTCATGGCCGGGTGCTTGATCTGGACGGCGATGAAGATCGCGCCGGCCATTGCGGCGCAGATGCCGGCGGCCTGGGTAAGGCGGGTGGTGGTGATGGTCATGACTGCTCCTTGGACTTGGTTGAGCCGGGGAGGTTTCCGGGGCTGTTGTTGACCGTACGGAAGGACCTGGTGACCCAACATCACCAAGTGATGTGATTGAGGTGGTGATTCGTCCGCGACGGCGCTCTGGTGACCTCTCCGGCGTTCGCTATGAGAAGATCACCTCCGCGGGCGACGCCCGAAGAGAGGACCCGGTGCCAAGCTCGCGGGTTGCGACCAAGCTGCATCTGCCCAAGCCGCGGCGAGACCTGGTCGCACGGCCCAGGCTCTCGAAGTGGCTCGATCGCGGGGCTCTGGCGAAGCTGACGCTCATCTCGGCGCCAACCGGGTTCGGCAAGACCTCACTCGTTGCTCATTGGCTCACGTCTCGCACGGTTCACCAGCGCCCCGTGGCCTGGCTGGCCCTCGATCGGGCTGACGACCAGCCCAGCGCCTTTTGGACGCATATCCTCGCCGCGCTCCAAGTGGTCGCTGGGCCAGCTTTCGGGGAGGGCATCCTCGCGCTCTTGGAATCGGGTCAACCACCGACCGAGGGTGTCCTCGCCGCCGTGGTCAACGAACTCAGCGAGTTGCCAGACGAGCTTGACCTGGTTCTCGATGACTACCACGCCATCGATGACTCCGAAGTCCATGAGGGAATGACCTTCCTGCTCGACCATCTCCCGCCACAGGTCCACTTGCTGATCACGACTCGCGCGGACCCGCCGCTCCCACTGGCGCGGTTACGGGCGCAAACGGAAATGGTCGAGATCCGAGCTTCAGATCTGCGTTTTAGCGCCGAGGAGGCATCGAGCGAGGCTGTTGCACGAATCCGTTCCATCCACCACCAGTAGGAGTCTCGCTGCGAGGCTTTCAAAGTGGGATACAACTTCGTCACCGCCGATCGCGACCGGGCCTTTCTCATGCCACCGAGCATGCGGGACTGGCTACCTGAAGGGCATCTGGCGTGGTTCGTCCTCGACGTGGTCAGCGAACTCGATCTCACGGAGTTCCTCGCCGCCTACCGTGCCGATG
>JBEKMZ010000151.1:0-5376 GCA_049523315.1 Acidimicrobiales bacterium
TACCGGTCACCTCGCCATCGTCATCCTCGCTGACCCCTACAGGGACTCCGGTTTCGGCCACGGTGCTGGCCGTTGACGTGGCGTCGGTTGCATCGGACAGTCCGACTGTGTTCTCCCTCCAGGTGTCGAGGAGTGACGCGGACGAGGTGGCGGCGCTCGCAGCTGCCAACGAGGCGAGCCTCATCCAGGTGGGCTCCGGTGCCGGGTGAGATGAGGCTCCGGTGAGCGTCGTGGCCCTTGGTGCGGTCCGTTCGTGTGGGGTGACGACCCTGGCCTTGGCGTTGGCCGCTACGTGGCCGTCGAGCCGGCGGGTGCTGCTGGCGGAGCTGGACCCGGCGGGCGGGACGCTCGCCGCCGCGTCGGGATGGCCACCCGAGCCAGGACTCGTGAGCCTGGCCGCCGCGGCCCGGCGCGCCAGTGATCCCGAGCTCGTGTGGGAGCACTGCCACGAGCTGACGGATGGGACAGCCGTGCTGGCCGGGCCGGCCTCGCCTGACCAGGCCCGTAGCGCCCTCGGGATGCTCACCGACCTTCTCCCTCGCCTCGGTGAGCTGGTCGCCGACGTGGTTGTTGACTGCGGGCGGCTCGCCGGTACATCTCCGAGCCCTGTGCTTTCGGGTGCCGATCAGGTGGTGTTGGCGGCACGACCGCGCCTCGCCGACCTGCACGCGCTGGCGAGCTTTCTCGAGACCAATCCGATCCTCCGACAAGACCCGCGCCTTGTGCTTGTGGGCGACGGCCCCTATAGCGACCAAGAGGTGGCCGACGCGCTCGGCGTCGAGGTAGCGGCCCGGATGCCTTGGGATCCTGACGCAGCGGCTTTGCTGGTATCGGTCCGGGCCTCGGCGCGCGAGCTGCGAGTCGCGCCGCTCGTGCGAGCTGCGAGGACCCTGGCCGACCAGCTGAGCGGCGACAAGGCGGGGACCGACACATTGGAGCGCGCCGAGACCCCGCCTGGCACGCGACCGCGGCTAAGGGGGATGCGGGCCTGGCGACCCGAACCCTCGGCCCGGTCGACCAAGGGCTCGGCACCCGAGGAGGTATCCCGGTGACGATCGATGTCGCTCTCGTGGCCGATCTGCGCTCCGAGGTGCTGGCCGCCCTTTCGGAGAAGGAGCGTGCCTTATCCGATGGCGGCCGGCCGGGACTCGGGACCGGTGACGAGCAGGCGCTTGGGCGACAGTTGATCGCGGAGGCGTTGGAGCGTCGCGCCCGAGAGGCTCTCACCGTCGGGACCCCGCTCATGTCCCCCGAGGAAGAGGATGACCTGGCCCGGGCGACCTTCGACGCGCTGTTCCGCCTGGATCGGCTGCAGGGGTTGTTAGACGATCCCGAGATCGAGAACATCAACGCCAACGGCTTTGACGTCGTGTGGGTCCGTTACGCGGATGGGCGACGGGAACGAGTCGGGCCGATCGCGAACTCGAACGACGAGCTGGTGGAGATGTTGCGCACCGCTGCGGCCCGCATGGGGATCGGCGAGCGCCGCTTCGATCTCGGCTCGCCCAGCTTGTCGTTGCAGATGCCCGACGGCTCGCGCCTGTTTGCCCTCATGGCCCTCGCCGCCCAGCCATGCGTGTCGATCCGCCGGCACCGCTACCTGCGCGTCACGCCCGACGACCTCATCAAAAAGGGCACGCTCGATCTGGCGCTTCGCGAGTTCCTTCGTGCGGCGATGCGGGCCCGCAAGTCGTGCATCATCTGCGGCGGCATCGGCGCCGGTAAGACCACCCTGCTCCGGGCGATGGCCGCCGACATCCCACCGACCGAACGGCTCATAACCATAGAGGACTCCTTGGAGCTGGGCCTCGAGCGCTTTCCCGAGCTGCACCCTGACGTCGTCGCCCTCGAGGCCCGCGAACCCAACTTGGAGGGTGAGGGCGGGGTGAGCCTGGCCGAGCTCGTCCGCTTCGCGCTGCGCATGTCACCGGACCGAGTGATCGTCGGTGAGACCCGCGGCGAGGAAGTGCTCGCCCTCTTAAACGCCATGAGCCAGGGCACAGACGGGTCCATGGCCACACTTCATGCCTCGTCCTCAAAGGGCGCGTTCTCCAAGTTGGCCACCTATGCGGTACAGGCCCCCGAACGCCTCCCGCTCGAGGCGACCAACCTTTTAGTGGCCAACGCCGTCCACTTCGTCATCCACCTGGCCCAAGACGGCGACCGGCGCTTTGTCTCCTCTGTCCGCGAGGTCGTCGATGCCGAGGGACAGATGGTGGTCTCCAACGAGGTCTTCCGTCCCGGCCCCGACGGCCGGGCCGTCCCCGGAGTGCCGCTACGAAGTGACACCCTTGATCAGCTCGCCGCGGTCGGCTTCGACCCCGGCCTGCTGGATCGGCCGCAGGGCTGGTGGGAGCAGTGATCGCGCTCGCCGGCCTTTGTGGAACGATCGTCGGCCTCGGCTTGGTGGTCATCGTGGCCGGCCTGCGCGGCGTCGAGCTTCCTCGCCCAGTCCGATCCAAGGGGCGCCCGCGAGCAGAACGGGCCACGCTCCGGTTCGGAACGGCCGTCGGTGCCGCCGTGGTCGTCGGGGCGGCTACCGGCTGGCCCGTGGGCGCCCTGTGGGCGGGCCTGGCCGGCTGGGGCGCACCGGGGCTGCTCACCGGCTCCAAGGGACGCGGCGAAGCAGTCGGGCGGATCGAGGCGGTGGCCGGGTGGTCAGAGATGCTCCGTGACACCATGGCCGGAGCCGCTGGCCTGGAGCAAGCCATCGTCGCCACCGCCACCGTGGCGCCGTTACCAATCCGGGCCGAGGTCGCCACCTTGGCGGTGCGCCTCGGAACTGAACGCCTCGCTCCGGCACTACGGGCCTTTGCCGACGAGGTGGCCGACCCGACCTGCGATCTCGTCGTCGCCGCTTTGGTGCTCGCCGCCGAGCACCAGGCCCAGCGCCTCGGCGAGCTGCTGGGCTCACTTGCCCAAGCCGCCCGCGACCAGGCCACCATGCGGCTTCGGGTAGAGGCCGGCCGGGCAAGGACCCGCACCTCGATCAAGGTCATCGTCGGTGCCACCGGCGGGCTCGCCTTAGGCCTCGCCGTGTTAAACCGCGGCTACCTCGCCCCGTATGGATCGGCCCTCGGCCAGTTCGTACTGTTGTTGGTCGGCGGCCTCTTCGCGGCGAGCTTCGTGTGGCTGTCGAAGATGACCCGCGCGGCTGAGCCCGAACGGTTCCTCAGGAAAGCTCCTGTGATCACGACTCGTGACGGACTTCTTGAGGCACGATCGTGATACTCGCCCTCTGCTGCGGCGCCGGGGTCGGCGGCGGCCTCTGGCTTATATTCCGTGGCCTGTACCCGCCCAGGCCCTCGCTCGCCCAAGCCCTCGCGCAGCTACGCCTGGTTCCCGAGCCCGCCCAAGTCCTCGCCCCCGAAGCTGACAGCGGTTTCGCCGCCCGACTTGGCCGGCCTGCGGCCCGTGTCCTTCATCGATCCGGTGCTGGCTGGCTGATCTCCCAACGAGCACGCCGAGACCTCGCGGTCTTGGACCGCAGCCCCGAACGCCACCTCGCTGAGAAGCTCACCTTGGCCCTCGTCGGCCTCCTGTTCGGGCCGGCCCTCGCGGCTCTCTTGTTGTTGGGTGGGGAGCACCTTTCCCTCACCGTGCCGTTATGGACCTCACTTTTTTTGATGGTCGGCGGGTTCGTCCTGCCCGACCTCGGCATCCGCGCCGACGCGGGACGCCGGCGGAGGGACTTCCGCCACGCCCTAGGCTCGTTTCTAGACCTGGTCGTCGTCGCGTTGGCCGGTGGTGGCGGGGTCGAGACCGCCCTCAGCGACGCGGCGAGCATCGGCAACAGCTGGGCGTTCGCCCTGATCCGCCGGGCACTCGACGGCGCCCGCCTCGCCCGAGAGACTCCGTGGTCAGCGCTCGGGAGGCTGGGCACCGAGCTCGGGATCGGCGAGCTGTCCGAGCTGGCCGCGTCGGTGGCGTTGGCCGGCACAGAAGGCGCGAAGGTCCGGGCGTCACTCGCGGCCAAGGCTGCCTCATTGCGTACCCACGAGCTGGCCGAGGCCGAGACCGCCGACCAGTCCGCCACGGAACGGATGAGCCTCCCCATCGTCATGTTGTTCGCCGGGTTCCTCTTTTTCATCGGCTTCCCGGCCGTCGAACGCGTCCTTACGGGCCTCTGACCATCAAGAAAGAGATAGAAGGCGACCTTCAATGTTACCTGAACTGACCATCTTCAGCCACCTGTGCCAGATCCTTCGCACCCGACGGCAGGCGATAAGAGCCGACCCCGAGGCCGGCTACTCGACCGAGACGGTCGTCATCACCGCCTTGTTGGTGGCCCTGGCTATTGCAGCGGTCGCGGTCATCGCCTCCAAGGTGCTGACCACCGCCCACAACATAAACACCGGGAACTGACCCACGCGATGGCCACGAGGAGGCTGCGCGCGCCAGAGCGCCGGCGCCGGCGCCGGTGGTGTCGCGCCGTGCGAGGTGACGAGCGCGGCTCGGTCTCGGCCGAGCTGGTACTCGCCACGCCGCTCTTGTTGGTCTTGATCATGGGCGTCGTCCAGTTCGCCCTCTGGCAGCACGCCGAGCACGTCGCCGACGCCGTCGCCCAACAGGGTCTCGCCGTCGCCCGCCTCCAAGGCGAGACCGCAGCCGCCGGACAAGCCGAAGCCCAAAGCGTCCTTGACCAGCTCGGCACCGGCGTGCTCGTGAGTCCCGAAATCACCGCCTCTCGCACCGCTGCGACCACCACCGTCGTGGTCACCGGTCACGCGATAAGCGTCGTCGGCCTGTTCTCACTGCCGGTCAAGGCAGTTGCGTCCGGCCCGACCGAGAATTACGCCACCCCGGCTCAGGCGCCATGACAGTTCCCGTACGTCTCAGGCGGGACGAGACCGGAGGCGTCACCGCCGAGCTGGTGCTGTTGACGCCGCTCCTCATCCTCCTTCTGCTCCTCGTCGTCGCCTTCGGACGTCTGGCCGGGGCGCGTATAGACGTCGACGGCGCCGCTGCTCAAGCTGCCCGGGCCGCGTCGATTGCCCGCGACCCCGCCACCGCGACCGCCATGGCCACCAAGACCGCAACCGCTGCGCTCGGATCTGACAACGTCACCTGCGCCCAGCTCAGCGTCAGCACAGACACTGCCCAGTTCCGGCCCGGCGGAGTCGTAGCGGTCACCGTCACCTGCACCGTGAGCCTCTCCGATCTCACCGGGCTACGGCTTCCGGCTTCGGAGTCCATCTCGAGTCGTTTCGTCGAGGTTGTCGACACCTACCGGAGCGCCACATGATCGCGGCCCTCCGGCAGCTCCATGCCAGGGGCGGCGAAGACGAAGGCATGGTCACCGCCTTCGTCGTCGTCTTCACCCTGGCGCTGTTGTTGATGGCCGGCCTCGTCCTCGACGGCGGGCTGACGCTCGCC
>JBEKMZ010000152.1:0-5361 GCA_049523315.1 Acidimicrobiales bacterium
AAGACCGCAGCCGAAATCATCGCCAAGGTGCGACGCGGAAGAGCCGCACTAGCCGAAGTCAAAT
Source organism: Acidimicrobiales bacterium (assembly GCA_049523315.1). Taxonomy (GTDB): domain Bacteria; phylum Actinomycetota; class Acidimicrobiia; order Acidimicrobiales; family Bog-793; genus Fen-455. The sequence goes on from JBEKMZ010000152.1 coordinate 65, forward strand.
CAGCGACGGACCACTAGGCGGTTGCGGCAGCCCTGCTCGCCCTGGTGGCGGGCGTCTTTTTGGCGGCGGCTGCCTTTGGTACGGCTGCCTCTTTCGTTGCCGCATTTTTGACCGGCGCCCGTGTCGTGGTGCCATCCTCGTACTTGATCCCGATCACATGCTCAACGCCGTTTTGATCGGTGTAGGCGCACTCCCACTCGCCCTCGATTTTAGGGTCGATGCCTGCAACGGCCAGCGCCGCACGGACCGATTCGGTCGATGACCGTGAGCACCGCCACGCCAACGAGCTGACCACGCTTTTGCGAGTGCCCTTTTCGGTAATGAGTGTGCATGAGGCCGGAAGTAACACCGTGTTGTCGTCGGTCGTGATGTAGCCATGCATGGGACGTAATAGCTCGTTGGCGTCGGCAACTTGCTTTTTGGCAATCTTGATTTGTGCTTTGCGGATCGCACCCATGGCGCAGATTCTGAGCGTCTTCGCGGAACTGGAACGGCGGTTGATCGGGGAGAGGACCAAAGCGGCTTTGGCTGTCAAACGGGATCAGGGTGTTGTGCTCGGCAGGCCCAGAGTGCTCCCCAGCAATATACCGTCAAGCAGTATAACGGCAGCCGGGATACGGGGCTCGCATCGACCCGAGATGGCGGTGCCGGCCGCAGATCCCCGACGAGAGGCGCGCGGGTCCTATGGCACTATCGGCCATCGTGACCCCGGCGCAAGATGGGGCAATGACCGATAGACAGCGTTGCGTCATAATTTTAGGCGCCGGGGGCCGCGAGTTTCACAACTTCAACACCGTCTTTCGCAACGACGACTCGACACGGATCGTCGCCTTCACCGCTGCCCAGATTCCCGGCATCGAGAGCCGTTCGTACCCGCCTTCGCTCGCTGGACCCCTTTATCCGAACGGCATTCCCATAGTGGCGGAGGAGGAGCTGGCTGGCTTGATCGCCCGCGAGCACGTCGACGAAGCCGTCCTCGCCTATTCGGACCTCTCCCATGTGGACGTCATGCACAAGGCATCCGCGATCCTCGCCGCGGGGGCGGACTTCCGCCTCCTCGGGCCGAACGCGACCATGTTGAGAAGCGTCAAGCCGGTCGTGGCGATCTGCGCCGTGAGGACGGGGTGTGGCAAGAGCCAGACCACCCGCCGGGTCGGCCAGATCCTCCTCCACGCCGGGCTCCGAGTCGCCCTCGTGCGCCACCCAATGCCATATGGAGACCTCGAGGCCATGAGGGTGCAGCGCTTCGCGTCGGTGGGCGACATTGATGCGTCTCACCCCAGTCTCGAGGAACGGGAGGAGTACGAGGAGCCCGTCCGCATGGGCATGGTGATGTACGCCGGAGTCGACTACGAGCAGATCCTGCGCGAGGCAGAGGCGGAATGCGATGTCGTCATCTGGGACGGCGGCAACAACGACTTCCCCTTTTACTTCCCTGACCTCATGATCACAGTTGTCGACCCCCTGCGCCCCGGTCATGAGCTCGCCTACTACCCAGGCGAGACGTGCTTGCTCCGGGCGGACGTCGTCGTCGTCAACAAGATCGACTCGGCAGTCCTCGCCGATGTCGCCCGCGTCGTGGCCAACGTTCAGGCAGCCAACCCTCGGGCCCACATCGTCAAGGCTTCCTCGCCCGTCACCCTCGCGGACGGTCCTTCGCTCGCGGGCAAGCGGGTTCTAGTCATCGAGGACGGCCCCACCATCACCCACGGTGGTATGCCCTTTGGTGCCGGTACTGTTGCAGCTCACCACGAGGGCGCGGCGGAGTTAGTCGACCCGCGACCTTACGCGGTCGGCTCGATCGCCGGTACTTACGAGCGCTACCCCGGGATCGGAGCCGTCCTGCCGGCAATGGGCTACGGGGACGAGCAGCTCGCCGAGCTTGAGGCCACGGTGCGTCGGGCGGACTGCGATGTCGTCGTCATAGGCACCCCGATGGATCTGGCCCGCCTGGTCGACCTTGGCCATCCCTCGAGGCGGGTCTCCTATGAGCTGCACGAGGTCGGCTCGCCGACCCTTAGTGACCTCCTCGAGCCATTTGCCCGAAGCTGGGAGTCCGCGCTGCACTCATAAGGACCCGCTTTGGGCGTAGCGCAAGGGCTAATGCGACGCTGAGCAGCTTGGTACGGGGAAGGGCAAGCAAGGAGCTCTAGTGTTCACTTGCACGCGAGTCGATAGGATGGTGGCTCGTCGAGCCCGGACCGCGCCCTAACTGTTGGCCGCAACCCGTCGTTGATCGCGGACGTCTTCGATCGGATAGGCAAGATGAGCTGTCGCGCCTCACCCAAGATCTGAGCCGGGAGCCTACGCGACAGAAGATCAGTACGACTCGTCGAATCGGGCAACCGACCAGCCTTCGACGATGGGAAGACGCAACTCGGCAGCATTGCCCTCCAGATGGCAGGCGGGGGCTAGCTCGACCTCCTGGAACCGCCCGCCGCTTGCGCCGAGCACCGCCGCTTCGGCACGGCAACGAGCTGGCTTGGCAACGAGTACACGAATTATCGCCTCCCGCAGGTCGCCTGTCGCGGTGGGCGCCCCCCACGAACCGTTTGTGCTCCCCCTCAGGTCGATACAGCTGATCGCGATCGTCGGACCTGTGCGCACGACCCGGACAAAAAGGGTGCCGGCTTCCGGTTCGGGGCTCACGGCGGCGCCGGGCGCCTCAATGCGCACCGCTCCGTTGGGATCGTCGACGTCGCACCAGCTCGTGTCCTCACCATGGCGAAACAGGTCGCGGCAGCGGAGGGCGAAGCGATGCCAGTCGAGAACCTTCGAGGCTTCGCTACCTGTCAGCTGCTCGTAGCTGGGGTAGTAGGGATCACGCAGCACTCCAGAGTCGTCACCGAGGACAAGCAGTCCGGCCCCAAGCGACGTCGTCACGGCCTCTGTCAACGTCACGGTTCGTACGGCGTCTTTACGATCTCCGCCCCAAACCGGGGGGTAGAGGGCAAGTGCTCCGCCGGCCCAAGGCTCCCGCGCAGCGCTGCGTGCGATCAGGCCTTCGAGGTGGCGCCATCCGTCGTTCGGTGGCCACACCTCGGCATAGCGAAAGCTCGGCGTTCGAGGTACCTCGAGTCCGAATGGGACGCCGTTTACCTGGTTGAAGCTAAGCGTTGCCAACGGCACAGCGTCCCGCACTCGTTCGATGAAGGCACCGTAGGCATGACGAATAGGGACCGGGTTTCCAATGTAGTCGAACGGACGCCTCGGGTATCCATAAGTATCGAGGTGGAATCCGTCGAAACCGACAGAGTCGGCCGCTGCGCGATAAGAGTCGATCCAATGCTCCTGCCAGGCGGTGTTGGCCGGGTCCATGATCTGCAGCAGGTTGCCGAGGTGCTGCGCCATACCATCGTTGCCGAACAGTAGCCAGTCCTGGTGAGCCTCGGCGAAGGCGGGCTCTGCCGCACAGATGGGCGCGTAGGCTTGGGCGACAGCGCCCAGTTCTCGCACACCCGAGACAAGGTGCTTGAGTGACGAACGGGAGAGCTGCCGACCGAGCGGGTCGGAATACACCTCCTTCTCCGGCAGGGGTTTCGAGTATTGCTGCATCCAGTCGTAGAACTGCACGACTGTGCAGCGCAGAGAGCGCAGCCAGGACAGCACGCGGCCCACCTGGCCGGGGCCGAAAGAGGTGGCGAACGCCATGACGGGATCGTCCCCAGGCAGCCGGCTGACGGTCGTGTATTCCTCGGCGAGGAGTTCGCCGTCTCGCGACCAGGCTTCGAGGACGTGGGTACCAGCCGGCAGGCCAGGAAAGACAGCCGAGACACCCTCAAATCCGGCGAGGTGGGTTTCGCCGAAGGCAGTTCGACAGACAACCGACGCCGTTCCCGGTGGCAGGTCGTTCACGATGACCGGTTCGGAGGTCGAGTAGCGGCTCCTCAGGTCGGCGAAGCCCACAGATTCTCCCCGTCGCGGCTTCCGTGTAGGCGCGCGAGAACCTGCGGGCGCTGCGCGCCAGCGACTGAGTGTCGGTCGAATGGCGTCGCGAGCACGATCGCTCCGGCGCCTCGCGCCCAGCTCGACTCGTCCCACTCGTCGACCTCCACCGGAGTGCCGGACATCGCGGGCGGCAGCAACTTGGCGAGTGTTCCCCGAAAGGCCCTCTCATAATGGTGCCACGACGACGTCCCCTCTCCGGCGATGATCACCACCTCTGGGTCAAGTGCGGCGATTGCGGGCGCTACAGCGCGAGCTAGTCGCTGCGCGGCGGCCGCGTACACCTGGCGGGCTTTGCTGTCCTTGCGATCGGCGAGCTCGGTAAGGCGCTCGAGTCCTTGACCGGGTCGGAGTACTCCTGCGGTCCGGGCGGCAGCAACAAGTCCCGCGTCACCGACGTAAGCCTCGAGGCACCCACGCCGTCCACACGCGCACAGCGATCCGCCCGGGCTGATTGTGACGTGGGCAAGCTCGCCAGCGCCTCCTTGGGCCCCACGCTGGAGCGTGCCGTCCGCGACGCAGGCAAATCCGACGCCGCGACCGATGGTGATTACGACGAAACTGCGACGGCTCCGGCCTCGCCCGTAGAGGCGTTCAGCGACGGCGAGCGCCTTCACGTCGTTTTCGATGAGCACGGGTATCCCGATGCCGCTGCGCAGGTGGCGCCCAAGTGGCATCGCGGACCAGCCGAGCACTGCCGCGTCGACGTCACCGACGTCGGGACGTTCCACGACGCCCGGAACACCGACACCGATACCAAGCAGCCCGTCGGTTCTGGGCTTCGAAAATGACCGCACGCTCGCCACGAGTCGCTCCATCGCGTCCGGAGCAAAGGCGTCGTACGGCTCGTTGCGGGTAGATACCACCTGGCCATCGAGGCGCACGTCGACGAGGACGAGGTGATCGACGGCCAGCTTGACGCCGACCGCGCGGCCGGCCGTGCTCACAAGACCGAGAAGCTGTCCGGGTCTGCCACCTTCAGACGGCTCATACTCAAGCGCCTGAAGCACCCCTTGTTGGATGAGGCGCCGGGTCACCTGGGAAACGGTGGGCGGGCTGAGCTCGAGCTCACGGGCGATGGTGGCGCGCGAAGCCGGGCCGCGCTGGCCGAGCAGGGCCAGTACCGCCATCCGAGTCAGATCGCCCCCTACGACGCCGTCGCCTTTCATTGCCACCTTCGGTCGAGCTGTGCGCAAAGGATAAACGAGTCGTCGAGCCGGAGGTGTGAATCTTCCGTGACAGAACCCTTGACAGTCCACGTCGGGGTCAGTAACTTTATGTTTCACCAAAAGATACTCGTTTAGGTCTCTCAGAAAGATAGTTGGGCAGGGACGGCGATGGAGCAGGGGAAC
>JBEKMZ010000153.1:0-5355 GCA_049523315.1 Acidimicrobiales bacterium
CATCGGGACCCGTCCACGACCTTGCGGCACTACTCCCATGCCGTTCCGCTCGACGACCTGGACGTCGCCGACGAACTGGACCAGGTACTGAACGACCGGTGATCACGAGATGTCCCACACCAGTGCGCTCGCAAGGGCCGACGAGGAACTCGAGTGTGACCGGCGCGGACGAACAAGAACCGTTATGCGCCCGCGACGTGATTGGAGACGCACCTAGCGCGGCCCACAGATGATTCAATCAGCGGCGGACCTCGCGCCGAGCCTGGCGGTACGACCTTAAGCACACCGGAGTTGCGCTGCTGGTTGCGGTGCGAGTCGATCCGCCGCTTTGGGCACCCCTTCCCCGAGGTGGACAACAGCACGGCGAGGTCTTCGTTTGGCGAACCCATGCCTTGACTCAGTCAGTCACGTCTGTGGGATGCCGGCTCGCCGGTAACGCATTGACAGCTAGGGTACCATACATCGTATGGTCCTTGCAGAAGTAAGTCATAAACTAAAGGTAGAGCGGTGAGCGTCCGCCACGCGCTGCTGGCGCTCTTGAGCGAAGGCCCGAAGTACGGGTTCCAACTCCGTCAGGAGTTCGAAGAGAGCACCGGAGACGTCTGGCCGCTCAATGTCGGTCAGGTGTACTCGACCCTCCAGCGCCTCGAACACTCGGGCCACATCGAATCCGATGACACGGCCGACGAGGGTCCCCAGAAGGTCTTTCGTCTCACCGAGGAGGGCAAGTCAGAGCTCCACCGCTGGCTCTCGACGCCGACCGACACAGCCTCGCCACCTCGCGACGAACTCGTCATCAAGGTGCTGTCGGCGCTTCGGGTACCCGGTGTCGACGTCAGCGACGTGATCCAGCTCCACCGGCGCTACCTCGTCGAGCTCATGCAGCAGTGGACACACCTGAAGGACGACGAAGCCGACTTCGATCTTGCCTTTGCTCTTGTGGTCGACGCCGAGCTGTCCCGGTTGGACTCGGTCATCCGCTGGCTCGATCAAGCCGAAGGTCGGCTGATGCGGGCCGAACTTGAACCCGCAGCTCCCTCGACCTTGCCGCGCTTGCGGCGGAGGCTGGTGGCGCGACGATGAGCTTTCTGGAACTCCGGAACATCTCCAAGTCCTATGGCGCGGGCTCGACTCTCGTCCACGCCCTAGTGGACGTCTCACTCTCGGTCGATCGCGGCGTCGTCGTCGCGGTGATGGGGCCGTCTGGGTCCGGGAAGTCGACCCTCCTGACGATCGCCGGCAGCCTCGAAGAGCCGACCACAGGTGAGGTGCTGATCGACGGCAAGTCGCTCGCGCCGATGTCCCACAACGACAAGGCACGCCTTCGCCGCCGCACGATCGGCTACGTCTTCCAGGACTTCAACCTGCTCGCCGGGCTCACCGCTCTCGAGAACGTGTCGCTCCCGCTCGAGCTCGATGACATGTCGGCGAGAAAGGCACGGACCCTCGCCATGACCGCGCTCGAGAACGTCGGGCTCGCCGAACGGGCTGGGCACTTCCCTGACGAGCTCTCGGGAGGAGAACGCCAACGAGTTGCGATCGCCCGCGCCGTCGTCGGCGAACGCCACCTCCTGCTCGCCGACGAGCCTTCGGGCGCGCTCGATTCGGCGAACGGAGAGGCAGTGATGAAGATGATCCGCGGCGCCTGCAAGCAAGGCGTCGCCGCGGTCGTCGTCACCCACGATGCCCACCTTGCCTCGTGGGCCGACCGCGTCGTCTTCCTCAAAGACGGTCGCATCGTCGACCAGACGGTGCCTCCTCCTAGCGTGGAGTCGCTCCTCGCGCCCGCGCCGACCTCATGAGCGTCTCGGTCGCCGCGCCGCGCGTCAAGGCTCGTTCGACCCATGGCCTCACGCCGTCTCGGCGCGCGGTAGTTCACTGGGCATGGCGCTTGTTCCGTCGTGAGTGGCGCCAGCAGCTGCTTGTCCTCGCGTTGATCATTGTGGCCGTCACCGCGACGGTCCTCGGCTCAGCGGTGGCGACGAACACGCCCCTTCCGGCCAATACAGGTTTCGGTACCGCCCAGGACATGGCCACCTTCGCCGGGAATGACCCCCGTCTCGCCGCCGAGATCGCCTCGTTGGAGCACCGCTTCGGCAAGGCCGACGTCATCGAGAACGAGACGCTGAAGGTGCCCGGATCCGTCGATACCTACCAGCTACGGGCCCAGAACCCGAACGGCCCCTACGGCCAACCGACTCTCTTCCTCGTCTCGGGCCACTATCCGAGTTCAACAGACCAGGTGGCCGTAACCGCTGGAGTCGCATCGGACTTCAACTTGAAGGTCGGCGACACCTGGAAAGTCAGAGGCGAAGCCCGGCGGGTGGTTGGCATCGTCGAGAACCCGCAGAGCCTCCTCGACGAATTCGCCCTCGTTCTGCCAGGACAGGTGAAGTCCCCGAGCGAGGTCACCGTGCTCTTCGACGCGCCGGGGGTGAACCCGAGCTCGATCGGCGAACAATGTCCCTCCTGCGGGCCTTTGGGCCGTCGCGGCTCGAATGTGACAACCCCGGCCTCGGTGGTGCTGAGCACGATCAACCCCGAGACCCTGTCCCTTGCCGTGCTCACGATCGGGATGCTCCTCATCGCGCTGATGGCTGTCGGCGGCTTCACCGTGCTCGCTCAGCGGCGGCAGCGCTCGCTCGGCATGCTGGCCTCGATTGGCGCCACCAGTAAGAACGTCTCCCTTGTCGTGCGGGCGAACGGACTCGTCGTGGGCGTCCTCGGGGCGGTGATCGGGACCCTTCTCGGTCTTGTCCTCTGGTTCGCCTATCGACCGAGCCTTGAGCAAAGTTCTCATCACCTGATCGGAGTCCTCGCCCTGCCCTGGCTCGTCGTCGCCGCGGCGATCGTGCTCGCCATCGTCGCGACCTACCTGGCTGCCTTGCGCCCCGCTCGTTCCATCACGAGGCTCTCTGTCATGACCGCCCTCTCCGGTCGTCCCGCCCCACCGAAACAAGTTCACCGGTCTGCGCTGCCCGGGATCGTCTTTCTCGTCGTCGCATTCCTTCTGCTCGGCTACTCGGGTGCTGCAAGCACCGGCCGAGGCGGCGCGGGCACATCCGAGCTCGTCCTCGGGCTCGTCGCCCTCATTCCCGCGATCATCTTGTTGGCCCCGTTCCTCCTCGTCGGGCTCGGGAGAATCGCCGGGCACACCCCGGTTGCCGTCCGGCTTGCGCTCCGTGACCTCGCTCGCTACCGGGCCCGCTCGGCCTCGGCCCTCGCCGCTATCGGCCTCGGTGTGATGATCGCGGTGATCATCGCCACGTTTGCCCAGGCGCGCTACTCCGATATCTGGGACCCGGCGGGTCCGAACCTCGCCTCGAACCAGGCGAACATCTCGATGGGAGTTCCGTACCCCACCGCGAGACAGGTAAGCGCCTGGGCCAAGATCGCCGATCGTGTCGGCACAGCGCTCGGAGTCCACCAGGTCGCGGCGCTGTATTTGGTCGGCAACCTCCAGAACAGCTCCGGAACGAAGTCCTCCAACGGATCGCTCACTGTCGCCACCCCGCAGCTGATGCGGGTCTTGGGCATTCGCCCTTCACAGATACAGCCAAATGCCGACGTCGTGACTTCGCTGCCCGGTTTTGCTGGTGCGTCGGGAGTGGAGTTCACCTATTGCGCGAAGCTCGTGCCGATCGGTCCGGTTGGCAACGGAAACTTCAACTGCACGAAATCTGGAGTGCTGAAACACACGGTGATCCAAGGGCTCAGCGCTCTACCGAGAGGCGTGCACGCACCGAACACCTTGATCACCGAGCACGCGATCCACGATCTCGGGATTTCCTCCGAGCAGATCGGGCCGCCGATTGGGTGGTTCGTCAATGGCGCTGAACCGCTCACCGCGGCCGAGATCCACGATGCTCAGACAGTCGCCGCGGCAGCGAACTTGAGCATCGAGACCAAGAACGACGAACCGACGTCGTCGACCGTCATCAACTGGGCCACCTTCTTCGGCATCGCGTTGGCGCTTTGCATCTTGGCGATGAGCGTCGGGCTGATCCGCAGCGAGACCGCTAACGACCTACGGACACTCGCCGCGACCGGAGCGAGCAGCTACACCCGTCGGACGCTCACCGCCGCTACTGCCGGCGCGCTCGGGCTGGCCGGGGCGGTCCTCGGCACCTTCGCCGGCTACGTCGGTGTCATCGGCTGGCTGCGCGGCGACTCCTTGAACGGTGGCATCTCCGCGCTCGGAAACGTGCCCGTGGCAAATCTGTTGGTGATCCTCCTTGGCCTGCCTCTCGTGGCGGCTGCGGCCGGATGGTTGCTCGCCGGCCGCCAGCCGCCAATGCTCGCGCGTCAACCCATCGAGTGACCTACGCCGGACGACCGGCCGGTAGGGAGTTCGGGTGCGCCTCAATTCCTTCTGCAGCAAGACGAATGGCGAAAGGGAAACGTGATGATGTGGAAGATCACTTACAAGGACAGCAAACGCGACACCGAGGAAATTGAGGCCGACCGGTACGAGGTGGCGGCGCCTTGGATCGCCTTCACGAACACCGCAGGAGCCACCGGGGCCGGCTCGTACGTGCCAGTGCTGCGCATCCGCGAGGACGACGTCGCGCGGATCGACCTCATCGACTCATGCCCGAGCTGACTGACGCCGAGCTGCTGAACTTTGACAAGGACCGGCTCGACGATTGGAACGACGAGCGGGCGACGCGCCTACTATTCGACGTCCCCTCCGTTGGCGACCGACTGCCTCGCAGTCGGGTTACTCCGGCGCGTGGGCCACGCCGGCGGTTGGGTGGTGGCTTCGTGTCGTTCGCCGCCGCCCTTGGTGTATCTATCTACTTCGCGGTGACGTCGCAGGACTGACTGGGCAGAACACCTGACGCGTTATGGGAGCGTCGCACAAGGCGGATCGCGTCGCGACAGAACGTCGGTCAGGTCGCACTCCGGGCATCGAGGTTGGGCGCAAATAATCGGCGTTACGGGCGTACGTCGAGCCGTCCTTCCGTACTGCCAGAGCGCACGGAGCGACGAGGGAACTCGCGCTTGAAATTGGCCGATCTGCGGGCTCCGGAAGGAACCTGATGGAACGCTGTCAGCGAATATGCCGGTGAGTGAACGTCGGGGGTCCTTCCAGCACTAAGCAGGCGGGCCTTGGGGTACGGCGCCTATTTGCTGCATCATCGACATGATGTCCATGACGCCCCAATGCTCGTGCGCCAGTCCGTCGGCGCCAAAGCGGAGGATGTCAATGGCCTGAATGTCGATGCTCTTCCCGCTGGCGGGGATGCCCATGAACTCGCCCTTGTTGGTCCCCGTTACGCGGGCCCGAGCCACGACCTTGTCCCCGCTCTCAAGGATGTCTTCGGCGTCGAATCGCAGATCGGGGAAACCGGC
>JBEKMZ010000154.1:0-5151 GCA_049523315.1 Acidimicrobiales bacterium
CTCGTTCTGTCGGACGTTAAGTTTATCCCCAGCGCCTTTGTGCGTGCCCGGGGAGATCCGCGTCCAGGACGGCCGCTTCTTGGGAGGACTCAGGTCATCACCCGAGTTGGCTGGTGTGCGCGCGAACGAAGCGGGCGCACAGAACATCGGTCCGTTCACGAACGGTAGTCAGCACCGAACGGACATTTCGCCAAGATCCGCGGGCTACCTGAAGCGCCGCAGCCTGAGCTAGCGCCCCTGTGGTTCGTGGCCGGTTCCGCCGGCCTCCATCTCACCACGACGATCGCCAGGCACCAGCCGGTTCAAGGCGCGGCCTCACCAGTCCTGCCCACGGCGGAGCCTGCCCGGCTGCCCATCCATCTCGAGGACTCCAGGGAGAGGACTCGTAGCGGCAAGCCGCGCCGGTTAGCCGACAGGCCGGCCACCTCCTGCTCTACACAGATCGAGTCTGTAGCGATTCGACGTCTGGGTCCTGGGTGCAATGGACGTCGTCTTGCACACCAGGTTCAGCGTTAGGGAAGGTGACGCAACAACCAGTCGTGGACGTCGCCGACCTTCTGCATCAGAGTTAGGTGACCGTCGTTGTCGCTCAGATGCGCCTCGACTCCAGGGATCTGCGCCGCGAGCCACTCGCCGTGACCAAAGGACACGAAACGGTCCTCCCGGCCATGCCACAAGAGGACCGGAACCTTGATGTCCGCTGGCTCGAAACCCCAGGGTCGCACAAGGGTAAACCCGTCGTCGATGAAACCGCCCGGGCCTGGGGCCAGACCCGATTGCATGCAGTCGATCAGATATTGGGCTAGATCGCCGGTCGCCGCGCCGGCGTCGACGGCCGAGAGGAGCGTTGCCCACTGCTCGAGCATGCCCTCGGGTGTCGCCTGAAGCAGTTCGTCGCGTTCGGCGCTTGCCTTGACCTCGAAAGCCGGAGGATCGTTGATCGAAAGCTGAAAGTCCTCGACGTTGAGCTCGCCCATCCCTGCAAAGAAGTCCAATCCCGGTGCACCGTACGGCGCGATCGACGCCAGCGAGGCGGCGGCCACGATAAGGTCCGGGGCCAGCGCAGCGCATGCCAAGGCGTGCGGACCGCCTCCAGAGAAGCCCCAGGTCAGCATCCGGTCTACGCCCAGCGCGGCAGCGATGGCTCGGGCGTCATCGACGGCATCGGCGACGCTACGCCCGATCTGCCGGCTGGAGCCGCCGTAGCCCGGTCGGTCGTAACCGACGAGCCGGATACCTCGGGCTTCAGCGTCGACAACATGAGCGGGAAAGAGAAGCCGCGAGTTGGGCATACCGTTGTGAACCAAGACGACCTCGCCATGGTCAGCCCCCTCCACCTCGAGATGCAGCTTTCGTCCGCCTGCCAACGAGATGATCCGCTCCATCATTCCTCCTTGACTCGACCGATCCAGCTCCGGGCCGGCGTAGCCGGACGGCCTCTCAACATATCGCCCGCGGATCGGTCAGCGCCCTAAGTGCGTCCCCAAACGCCTGTATTGGTCAGGGCGACAGATCGATTCACCGGCGCTTCAAAGCCGGCCGCGAGCGCTCGGACGGACTCGGACGCGATGGCCGCGTCCGCTCGGTCTCCCTCTCGCGGGGGCCGTGGCGGTCAAGACTTTCGGCAACGCCGTTGTTGCTGACGAGGGCGCTCAGCAACCCGACCCTTGACAGCGCCTCGTGGGTTTGGGAGCGTAACCAATGTACCGAGGGGGGTCCGGTCTGATGCACCGTCGACATGCCAGTCGAGACCATCAGGCAGCACGTGAGCTGGAACGAGCCGTGTTGTTCGGCTTGGTCGAGCCACCCTCGCGATCGGCCTCTACCGTAGCGATGCTCAAGCGAGTGTCCCTGATCCTCTTCATCGCAGTGTTGACGCTGCTCGGAGGACCGGGAGCGGACGCGTTCGCAAGCGCCTTCTTCGGCGCCGGCGGCCCTACCTTCTACGTCACGAACAACCAGGACTCCGGTCCAGGGTCGTTGCGCCAGGCGATCCTCGATGCCGACGCCGCAGCAGTGAAGGGAGCGCCGAGCACGATCACGGTGGCTGCTGGCGTCGCTTCGCTAACGATCGATCCGCAGTCGCCGCTCCCGGGGATCACGGGCGTCGTCCTGCTCGATGGACGAGGACTGATCACCGTTAACAACACCTTGGCCGGCGCGCGCGCCAACGGCCTCGCACTCCAACCGGGGAGCGGCGGCAGCGAGATCACAGGCATGACCATCATCGGCGCGAAATGGGCCGCGATCCTGCTTGACTCTCCCGGCAATCTCCTTCAAGGCAACACGATCGGCGGTACAACGGCTGCTAGCCAAGAGAATCGCTACGGCGTCTTCATGGTCGCCGGCAACAACACGATCGGCGGCGCGGTGGCCAACACGATCGGTGGGACAGGCGCCTCCGCCGGCAACGTGATCTCGGGCAACAGGTTGGCCGGCGTGGCCATCACGGGAGCCGGCACTGGCGGCAACGTCGTTGAGGGCAACTTCATCGGCACTGACAGCGCCGGCAACAACACGATCGGAAACGGCGTCGCTGGAGTGCTCATCAATGCCGGGGCGGCGAACAACACGATCGGTGGCATCGTTGCCGGAGCCGAGAACGTGATCTCGGGCAACAAGGCTGCCGGAGTGTCCATCAGGGGAGCCGACACCGCCGGCAATGTCGTTGAGGGCAACTTCATCGGCACTGACAGCGCCGGCAACAACACGATCGGAAACGGCGTCGCTGGCGTGCTCATCAATGCCGGGGCGGCGAACAACACGATCGGTGGGACAGGCGCCTCCGCTGGCAACGTGATCTCGGGCAACAAGGCTGCCGGAGTGTCCATCACGGGAGCCGACACCGCCAGCAACCTCGTGCTGGGCAACTACATCGGAACGAACCCGACCGGCACCGGAGCGCTGTCCAACCAGAACGGCGTCCTCATCCAAGCCGGCGCGGTGAACAACACGATCGGCGGCGCGGTAGCCAACACGATCGGCGGGAAAGGCGCCGGTGCCGGCAACGTGATCTCGGGCAACAGGTCGGCCGGCGTGGCCATCACGGGAGCCGGCACCTCCAGCAACGCGGTGCAGGGCAACTACATCGGTACGCAGGCCGGCGGAACTGGCCCGCTCGGCAACGGCAGTGCCGGCATTCTTATCAACGGGGGTGCCACGTCGAACACCGTCGGGGGAACCGTGCCAGGGACGAGGAACGTGATCGCGTACAACGTGCGGGCAGGCGTCCGCGTCGGTGGTCCAGCCACTGCTGGGGCTTCGATCCTCGGCAACTCGATCTTCGCGAATGGATCAACGGGCAGGGGCCCCGGCATTCAGCTCACCGGGGGTGCCAACGGCAGCGAGGTGCCCCCGACGATCAAATACCTCACGCCGGGCACTGCAGGCTTCATAACGATCTCGGGCACAGGCAAGCCAGGCAGCCGTGTCGAGGTGTTCGAGGACGCCACTTGTGCCGATCCTGAGGGACGTCAGTTCGTGGCCACAGTCGTCCCGATGGCCGACGGCAGCTGGAGGGTGTCGGTGGCCCTGCTCCCTGTCGGTCGCGGTGTGACCGCCACCGGCACCGACGGCTCCACCCTCGACACTTCCCCATTCTCCCGCTGCTCACTCGTCTCGAGCCTCTCCACCGTGTCTTTAGGCTCGCCAACATGACACTTGGAGAGCGGTTGATCGCTAGCATGCTCCGCTCGAACGAGCACCCGGGTTTGATGGTGTCAGTGGCTCGCGACTGCGAACTCGTCGACACGACCGGTTCCATCCGCCGCTAGGACGCACGAGTGCGGATCGGCACCCTCTACGACCCCAGCCTTCCGAACTCCCGCTACCGCTGCGTCATTCCTCTTCGGGCGCTGGCCGAACGCGGCCACGAGATCATCTGGCCGGGGGACAGCGAGACGGTCCGGCATCTCTTCGAGTGCGATCTCGTGCACATGCATCGCCAATACGGGCCGGCTACGGACTCGTTGGTGTCCGAACTTCGCCGCAGAGGGGTGGCGATCAGCTACGACAACGACGACGACCTTTCCGCCATCCACCGCGACAGCCCCAACTACCGACAGCTGGGGGGCCTACGCGGTCAGCGCGACTTCCTAGCCACGGCGCGCGTCGCACGACGGGCCGCGTTGGTCACGACGCCGAGCCGCGTACTCGCCGAGCGGTACCGCCGAGCCGGAGCTCATCATGTCCAGGTGATCGAGAACTACCTGCCTGCGGAGTTCGAGGCCCAGAAGCAACGCCGACACCCTGGGCTGGTGGTCGGGTGGATCGCGGGGCTCGAGCACGCCGTCGATGCTTCCCGACTAGGGCTTGGCGACGTCCTGTTGCGCCTGTTGAACGTCTATCCACGGGTACGGGTCGCCGTGATCGGAACCGATCTGCAACTCGGACACGATCGCTACTTCCACCTCGAGCGATCGGATTTCGGCGGCTTGGTTCACGCCGCCGCCGGGTTTGACATCGGTATCGCGCCGCTTGCCGACACCGAATTCAACGCCGCCCGCTCGAACGTCAAGCTCAAGGAGTACGCGGCGCTCGGTATCCCGTGGCTGGCCTCCCCCGTGGGGGCCTATGTGGGCTTGGGGCCCGCACAAGGAGGCCTGCTCGTCGGCGACGATGGCTGGGAGGACGCGCTCAGCGAGCTGATCGGGCATCCACTGAGGCGAGCTCGCCTTGCGAAACGCGCACGCGCATGGGCGCACGATCAGGTGATCGGGGTCGCCGCCCCGCAGTGGGAGCATGCATTCGCTGCTGCGGTGGAACGGACGCGATCGGGCGATATCTAGGCGAACCTCTGTTGACTGCACGACCTTTGCGCAGCACGCCCCTGGTCGGCGGGCTGCTGGCCGTCCTGGCCCTGACGGTGGTCCTCAGCGAACTCCTCGCTGGCAGGGGCGTGTTTGATGGCGGCAGAATGACCTGATCTGGAGCTGCTCGGTCTCGACCACCTCAACCCGGCTGACAATACGGAACGGACGGACATTTTGCCAAGATCCGCGCGTCTGGTGAAGCGCCGTAGGCTGAGCCAAAGCCCCAGCGGTTCCGTGGTTGTTTTCCGGCCTGGTGTTCCACTCCCCCAAGGTGTCCTGGCCGTGTAGACCGTCCTGATGGGTGCCCCTGAGCAGGGACCTGTTGGATTCTGGCGAGTGG
>JBEKMZ010000155.1:0-5145 GCA_049523315.1 Acidimicrobiales bacterium
GCGGGGGCTTGGATGCGCGCGCCCGCGAATCAAGTGCACTGGGCTCCACCACAGGAAAGAACCGTCTTCGGCTTCGCCGAAGGCTCTTGACACGAGGCGCTCCTTCAGGAACGTCGTTCTGGCGCGACGGACCGCAGCCAACTTGTCAGTGTTCGTTGCGGCATTCTGTTCGCGCCAGAGGGTCGACGTGGGGAGCAACGGAATGTGCGGGTCTAGAGGGGCGTAGTGCGTTCGTGACTCGCGGCTGGTCATCCCCAACGGCGTGAGCGGGTGTTCCCAGACGCGGCGCGCTTGAGCTCCTACTGCTTGCTATGAGCCACAAACGGTGCAGGTCTCGCACGCCTAGTGGGCTGGGGTCAACGAGAACCCGTTTTCCACCGGCCCGCTAGAGCTAGAGCTGTAGTACCCGCCGACGATCACTCCGGCATCGTTGATGTCGGTGGGGCCTGACGCGGTCTCGCTCACGGGCGGTGGCACGGCGCCCGGGACGTTGATCGGGACGAACGTGCCGGCGGCGTAGATGAAACTGTGGAAGAGGCCGCTGGTGTCGAAGTACCCCCCAGTGACCACGCCGAGGTCATTTAGGCCGTAGAACTGAGTACCCAATCCCGCTCCGCTGCCGGCGTTCGGGTTGTTGACGTTGATGAGCCTGCCGGCGATGTCAAGTAGGGCGTGGGCATCCGTGTTGCTGTCGAAACATATCCCCGTGGCCACCCCCAGGTTGTTAAGGCCGGTGAGCATTGTGCCTTGCAACGACCCCGTGCCCCCGAGGGGGTCGTTGACGGTCGTGTACCTGCCGTCCCGGTAGAGGAAGCCGTGCTCCATGTTGCTCGGGTCGGTGTATATACCCGTGACGGTACCGAAGTCGTTGATGAAGTTTGCATAATTGAGGAACCCCACCTGGGTCGGGTTCGGCCCATCGAGGGTCGCGTACGAGCCGCCTCGTTCCATGAAGCCGTGGTAGTTACCGCTGCTGTCGATATAGCCCCCGACAATGGTGCCGAAGTCGTTTATCCCACTCCCTTGTGTGCCCTGGCTGGCTCCTGCGCCGGCCTTGGGGTCGTTGAACGGCCTGAACGTGCCGTGTTGGTAAGTGAACCCGTGGTAGACGCCAGCGGTGTCTATGTAGAAACCGACCATCGTCCCGAGGTTGTTTATGGCGGAAATGTCGGTCTGCACCGCACCGGGGTAATTGATCGTGGTGTACGTGCCCGAGGCGTAGCCTGCCAGTGGCGACGCCGAGGTCGCCGTGGCCGGCACGACCGCCGCCATCGCTGCCATCAACGCTCCCGCACCGGCAGTCATAAGTACGCGACGCAATGCATGCACGCGCATGGTGCCCTCCCTTTCTGTTGCCAGTCAGAGGAGGCGTCGGGAGCGACCGAAGATTCGGAGGAACGTGGCGCCTCTTCCGAGGCGCTCTATCTCAACTCGCACGCAGGGGTACGCAATCGGCACTCGCGGACTGTGGCCGGCGCAAATTATCGTCTTCCTGACTGTCAATTGCTAGGGATCAGAACGGCTGGACAACACCGCGACCAGCAAACCCCTCGAGGGCCGTCAACGTAGCCTCAACCCGGATCGCTCCGCCCATCGAATCGACGGCGCGCCAGAACGGCGCCCGCCTCGGCGTTAGACGTATTGGGGATCGCGCCCAGATTCGACGTTACGCGCAGGGCAAGGTAAGGCACATCGCCTTCCGCGGCCGCCGGACCGAACCTCGCATTGCGTGACTAGGTTGACTGATCCAAAGACGATTCCGGCGGTGGCGGCGCAGTCGACGGATGAGCCGGCTAGCCAAATTGAGTCCTGCCTTTCAAGTCGCCGGAAGCCCCCCGCCACACCAGCTCGGAGAAACCAGACACGCGTAGAAAGTACAGGTACTCGGAGTGACTGACCTGCTCGGCGTTCGTGATGAAACGGGCACAGTGGCTCTACTTCGACGGCCCACATCGACGATCCCGCGAGCCGTCAGCGATCCGGCCGGGTACGAGCGTCGAGCGCGTCTGGTGCCACGACCCAGTTCCGAGACCATCCCAGAAGCCGAGCGCCATCACGTGTTCGGCACCAAGTGTCCGCTGTGGACCGAGACGTCTCACTCACGGAGCCTCCGGACGAGAAGAGTTGTCGGCGGTTGTCTGTCCGATTCGCGTGCACCCGGGAGAACAGTCAACAGCCCCGGCGGGGGGATGCCGGGGCGTTGACACTCAAAGGGACACAACGCTCGGACGCCGCGAGGATCAGCGGGCGAACGCGGTCTACCTACGTACACAATGGACCCCAAGCCGCCGGCTCGACTAGGGCCGAAGGACCCTGTTCTCGAACGTTGGCCGCTACAACCGCGCCGCGGGTTGCGACGTCATTGTTGACGGGCTGGCAGGCTCCACCTTGGCTGATCGAGATCTTCTGCCAAGGCCACCCTTGCCACGGCACGAGGGGCCGTATGACCGGCGCTCAGCAGTTCGTCGACCGCGTCGGCGGCGACTGGGCGCGCGTACAAGAAGCCCTGGGCGCAGGTGCAACCGAGCCGGCGGAGCTCGGCATCTTGATCTTCGGACTCGACACCCTCGGCGATCACCTGAAGACAGAATTCTGAACCGATCGCCAGGACCGTGCGGGTGAGCGTCGCCTCCTCGGTGCCACCGCAGACTCCGTCGACAAAGGACTTGTCCACCTTTATGGCGTCGACCTGGAAGTGCTGAAGGTGCGAGAGCGACGAATAGCCGGTCCCGAAGTCGTCGATCGCGATGCTTACCCCGAGGGAGCGCAGTGACTTGAGGGTGACGGCCGCGCCAGCGACGTCGCCGATCAGCGCTCCTTCGGTGACCTCGATGATCAGGGCGTCAGCATCCACACTCGCTGCCTCGAGAGCAGACCGGACGTCGTCGACGAGGCTGGCGACATGCAACTGGGTAGCCGACAAGTTGACGCTGACCCTGACATCTGGCTTGAAACCCTCACGCCACCGCCTGACCTGCTGGCAGGCTTCTCTGAGCACGATCCGGCCGAGCGGAATTATCAGACCAGTTTCCTCGGCGACGTCGAGAAAATCAGCTGGCAACAGGAGCCCGCGCGCCGGGTGCTGCCAACGCACCAAGGCCTCGACGATCTTGATCTCCCGCGTCGCCAAGTCGACGATCGGCTGGTAGAGGACCCGGATCTGATCGTTCTCCAGCGCGCCATGGAGCTCAGACTCGATCTCCACCCGGTGTTGGATGATCTGGTCCATCTTGTCGGAGAAGATCGCGTACTGGGCCTTCCCATTAGCCTTGGCGGTGTACATCGCGATGTCTGCTTGTCTCAGCATCACTTCGGCATCGGGCAGCCCACCCCGATACGACGCGATTCCGATGCTGGCGCCGATGTGGATCTGGTGACCGGACACCTCGAAGGGCTGTTGCAGGGCCTTCAACACTCGCTGGGCGACCTCGATCGCAGCATCCCGAAGGGTGGAACACTCCTCGATCAGCACGGCGAATTCATCGCCTCCGAGGCGGGCCACCAGGTCCTCAGGCCTTACCACGGACCGCAGGCGGCCGCTGACCTCGACCAGCAACCAATCTCCGGCGGCGTGGCCGTAGCCGTCGTTCACCGTCTTGAAGTCGTCAATGTCGATGAACAACAAGGAAGGGCGTCGCGCCATGCGGTCACGACGCACGAGCGCGGTCTCGAGGCGCTCCCGTAGTAGTGCCCGGTTGGCCAGACCCGTGAGCGAGTCGTGCAGAGCGCGATTAGTCAGTTCACTCTCGAGGGTCTTGCGCTCGTCAACTATTCGCCCGTTGACGACGATCCCACGCACCGTCGCCTCGTCCACCATGTTCGTAACCGTCGACTCAACCCAGTGCCAAGAGCCCTTGGAGTCCTGCTGTCGGAGCTCAATGGTGCAGAACTTGCCCGGGTTGTCGTGCACGTCGTTGAGCACAGCCGAAACGCGTGCCTGGTCATCGGGATGCACGAAACCGATAAAGGGACGGGCCAGGCGTTGATCTGAGTGCCACCCGAGGACCCACTCGACTGCAGGTGACTCATAAACGAGATAACCGGCAGGATCGATGACCGCGATCATGTCCGTGGCGCGCTGGACGAGCGCTCTGAACCTCTGTTCGCTTTCGCTCAATGCCTCGGCCTTGGCTGTTGCGACCCGCTTCGCCTCGATGATGCTGGCTTCTTGGGCCGACATCTGGCGGACCGCACGAAACAGCAGGGTCACGAATTGGCCGATGAGGATGAAAAAGATGCCACGACTCAACCAATCGCTCATCGCCTGGGGCGTATTTGTGGCTGGATTAGCAGGCAAAAGTGGGCCCGCGACGAACATCGCGACGACTGCGCATACGAACGCCCCGGAGGGCCCGAACCTAAGACCCGCTAGAAATACAGGTATGTAGAACCAGTGCGGCGCGATTGCGCCTGAGCCTCCGAGAAGAAGCGCAACCGCCCAAGATGCACCGGTCAAGACCGCTATCGTGACGAGCGCCAAAGGCGCGGACAGGTTCCTCAGGGTAACCCACGCGACTACCTGTGACGCGAGGGGTTTCGGAGAGTTCTCGTCTTCGGGCTCCACAGGTAGTTTTGTCGACCTTACGCTCATTAGACTTGAGGAACAGCACAAGGAACCCATGGTCGTCGGCCAGCCCGTCAACGACAATCTCACCCTTCGATCTTGGGGCGATGTGGACGCGCAAAACCGGTCTGCGACCGATTAGCCGGATTTGGAAAAGATTCGGCAAAGACAAGGGAAAGAAGGCGCCCGGTCGCCGCTGACCCCTGACATATATCGGGCATGCTCGATGGAATGACGGCAGGGCGGATGACCACCGATCCAGATCGTCCCTGGACAGGAACGAAGCCACGCGCGCCTGACCGCACGGGATCGGCGGTAAAGAGCCACCAGGCTCAACGTTCTGGAAGCGTGGTCAGTCCGCCCCGCCGGAGGAGTGAGCGGGATCCGAGCACCGGAGCAGTCCATTGGCCGTCGTGGCGCAGCCATCGCGCCTATGTGCGCGCCCGGAGAGCGCGACGGAGCTTTCTACGCAGCTCTCGTCGAACCTGGCCCGGACGCCACCCGATAGCAGCCGTCACCCTGGTTTTGGCCATGCTCCTGACGCCGGAAGGAGTCTCACTCGGCGGCGCGCTCGGAAACCC
>JBEKMZ010000156.1:0-5140 GCA_049523315.1 Acidimicrobiales bacterium
AGGAACTCCGGTGGTTCGCTGGAATCGCGGCCATGGATCCTCATTGGAATCGGCGGCCGGTTCGCACCACCGAACCGGTCACGCGAGAGCGGCGCTGCGCTCCTTCATGACATCAGATACGGAGCGGCCGCCTTTAGTCCCCTCCTCCCCGCCGGTGCTGAGGGACTCGAACTGTGAACCGTCGCGGGGCGGGGGCGGGTTGCCGTTTCCCTCTCACACAGGGGGTGGTCGGGTTCTGGACCTCCGTCTCTGACGCGGTCGGGCTTCTGAACCTCTCGCGCGGGGTGGTCGGGTTTTCCCCTACCCTCTCTCTTATCCCCTGACGTCATCGGGCGGGAACCGAAGAGGTTCGATCGGAGGGAGCATGCCAGGCACCCGCTCTACATCGCGGCCAGCCGTGCGGCCTTTGCTGGCAGCCCGCAGTACCATGCTCCGACTGGGCGAAGCTTTCTTCCGGCCCCTCCCATCCACCGGATCTGAAGGTTGGTGGGCAGTTGGTACCGCTCTCCTCGCCCTCATCATCATGATCGTGCGAGCACCATTCGCTTGGACCACAGTTTGGGCAGAGGATGGCAAAGTTGTCCTAGGCGGCGCGATCACCAGCGGTATCAGTGCCTTTGGACAACTTGATGGTGGATATCTGCTCTTTGTGCCCCGGGTCGGCGGAGCGATAGCCGCCGCGCTGCCGCTAGGATGGGCATCCTTCGTTATGGCAAGCTTCGCTGCCATGGTCACCGCAGCAGCGGCCGGATACGTCGAGTTCGCAAGTGGTAGTCAGCTCCAACGACGTTGGGTAAGGATCGGACTCGGGCTAACCATACCTATGCTGCCGGCGTTGCGAGAGGAAGTTATAGGCGACATGGCCGATCTGGCGTTCATCCTTCTCTTCGTGTGTTTCTGGATACTTCTTTGGTTACCGCGAAGGTGGCCCGGTCAGATCATCGGTATGTTGGCGCTACTTTCAATCACGTTCTCTACTTTATTGGTCACATTTCTTGTGCCACTCGCCTTATTTCGCCTTTTTCTTACTGGAAGGCGACGAGCCCTTGCTGCGAGCTTCTTGCTTGGGATTGGCGGCCATTGGCTGGTAGTGGTTCTGGAGCGTTCGAAGCGGGGGTACTTTGGAACGCCAGCAACCATCAGCGAGGCGGTACACGCCTACGGCAACGAGGTGATCGGTCCCCAGCTCTTGGGCGGTCCATTCCATGAAACTCTTACATACTGGCATCCCACGGTTCTCTTGTCGCTAGCTGTACTGGTTATTCTGGTCGTGAGCGTGAGTTTTTGTCGAGGTGACAGATACAGATATATGGCGATCACCTGGCTGAGCCTGATCACCAGCTTTGTGGTTTATATAGGCGAGGCCTTGAGCTCTGGTGTTGTCCCGAGTCGCTACGCAGTGTTCCCGGCATTGCTGCTGATGACTGCCATAGCAATGGCGACTGACTCTGTTACGCGCATGAGATTCGCGTTTGTTATGCGTGCGGCGCTTGCTGTTGCGGTTGTCCTGATGTCGTGGACCTTCAGCTTCGCGCCTACCGCGTACCGCCGGGTTGGCCCTCAATGGTCGAGCGAGGTTGCCGTAGCACGGCGGGAGTGCCTCGCAGGGGCAAAGTACGTCGATCTGGCCCTGCTGCCCGTGCAGGATGAACCGGGGGGGACATGGGGATACGCAGATCTGCCCTGCCGGACCGTTATCGAGGGGTTGTAAAGCCATTTGAAAGAAAGGCGGTGTGTAGGTGGTCGGTGTGAGAAGCTCTGCTGACGAAGAGGGACGACCGCACGGATGTCTACCGCAACTACACCACGAGCATTCTGAGAGCTCTTGGCTATGATGCCAACTGGCCTCCGAGTCTGCCGCTCAAGCTTGGCGCCGTTGGCTTTGTCGAGAACGGTGTGATCGACGAGCAGACGATCCTCGGCGATCTCAACGTCCACTTCGAAGCGACAGTGGCACCGGCTATAGCCTCCTTCGACTACCAATCCGCGTCTGGAGTCGACATCGTCACGAAGGCGGCAGGAGCAACGTCCGATCTGTTCTCGTCTGTTGGATGAGCAAGTGCCGGGGTTCTCATCAGTTTCAGTCGAGAAGGTGCCGTGGTATTCTCTGCGCCGTCTTGCCGGATAGAGCAGGTCAAGAAAACCATTGGAGTTAGAGCGCAGACTCATTGGGCTGAGAGAGCGTGAAGACTGGCGCCGAGGCTGGGTTGTGAGCTCGCGCGTGGTGCTGGCTGACACAGCGACGATCCTTGTTTCGCTTTCTGAAAAGGCCGTGGAACTACGGGCTTCGGTGGACCTCACGAGTGCGACCGTTGATCTTTGCCAAAGTCGGAGCCGACTTCAGCCTCGCGAGGCATAAGGACATGTTTATCCGAATCGTCGCAACAGCTGGTCTGGCACCCCTGTCCCAGGCGTATGAGTTGAAGGGAGGATCCTTCCGCCGCCCAGGTTGGTCCAGAGACTTGCTCCTGCGAAGAAGGCACTTGCTCCAAAGGCTCTTGCTACCAAAGCAGCTCCCTGCGAAGAGGGCACCTGCTCCGAAAGCGACTCGGGGCGTCTAAGAGCGACCCGGGACTCGGCGTTCCGGGTCAGCCTCACTGGCTGCGGATCTGTGCTCGTCCAACGGACCCCATCTAGGGGAAGTGGTCGGAGCTCCCGTTCCGTTCTCAGACAGAGGCGTGGTCGGGTTTCCACCTACCCTCTCTGTTATCCCTGTTGTCACCCGACGAGCCGCAAGAGGGATCAGTTGGCTCTTTTGCTTACCCAGCTGCTCGGTCTAGTCTCGGCGAGGCGGCCGAGTCGGGGAGGGAAAGCTCCTAGAGCACCAGTTGTGGGACGTCCATGGCCCTTGCGAATCGGTGCGCCAGACAGGGAGTAAGGCCGTGATAGGAGAACGCAACCAGCCATCTCGTGGGAACCCGAGCCAATCGAAAAATGGCTTCATCTGGTTGCGGCGCCCACGGGTGTTCCTAGTGGTGGCACTGGTCGCCAGTGGTTCGCTTGTCGTTGTCGGCCTGGCCACTTCGAGCTATCTCGCGTCCCCACCTGCGTCGATGTGCCCAGGGGCAAATGTTGCCGTACTCGGCCCCAACGTCTGCGTGTTCAACGACACCATGAGCCAGACGGCGATCGAGACCGACCTCAACAGCATCTCCACTCAGCAAGTCCCGATCACCAGTCAGTTCGACAGTGACCGTTACGCCATATTGTTCGACCCAGGAACCTACGGGTCGGCCACCGACCCCCTGGTGTTCCAGGTCGGTTACTACACGGAGGTCGCGGGACTTGGCTACATGCCCCAAGACACGGTCATCAACGGGGCGATCGACGTGTTCAACAACTCCTGTACAGCGAGGACCAGCAATTGCAGCTCCGTCGACAACTTCTGGCGATCGATGTCCAACCTGACGCTGAACGTCGACCTGCCCGGCTCCCATCCGGCCTACGCGCCGCCGGTTGTTGATGCTCACGGCCCCGGCTGCGCCAACACCGAAGAGAGTTGGTCGGCATCCCAAGCTGACCCCATCAGGCGGGTCATAGTCAATGGCAGCCTCGTCTTCCAGGACTACTGTGCCTCGGACGACTATGCCAGTGGCGGCTTTATCGCGGACAGCGAAGTCAGCCGCGACCTCGACTTCTACGGCAACCAGCAGTACATGGTCCGCAACAGCGACATCGGCGGCGCTGCCGGGTGCCCGCAAGGGCTCTGGAACATGGTCTACTCAGGAGTCGAGGGCGCGCCATCGCCCGTCCTATCCGGCCAGTGCGAGCAGAACACGGTCCTCTCGACAAGCCCAGTCACCGAGGAGGAGCCATTTCTGTATTCGGACGGGGACGATCGCTACAGCGTTTTCGTTCCTGCTGTGCAGCACGATTCGACCGGGCCGTCCTGGGCCAGCGGCGAGGAAGCCGGCACGTCAATCCCCATCTCGACCTTCTTTGTGGCCAATCCGAGCACACCTACCCCGACCATCAACGCGGCGCTCGCCCTGGGCCGAAACCTCATTCTCACGCCCGGTATTTACAAGCTTGACCAACCCATCGTGGTCAACCGCCACAACACCGTGGTGTTGGGGCAGGGGTTCGCCACCCTGGTCCCACAGCATGGCAACGCCGCCATGGTCATAGCTTCCAACAACGGCGTGAAACTGTCTGGCCTAATCATCGATGCCGGTCCGGTCAACTCGCCGGTATTGCTCTCGGTCGGGACCAGCACGCGGAGTTTCCGCACCGCAAGCGACCCGGACCTGGTCCAGGATGTCTTCTTCCGGATCGGCGGGGCGGAGACCACGCCCGTGGGAGCCACCGTCAGCCTGCTTGACAACGCCGACAACTCGATCATCGATGATGTCTGGGCATGGCGCGCTGATCACGGAAACCTAGTGGGCTGGACCGAGAACACTGCCAGCACGGGCGTCGCGGTCACCGGCGACGATGTCACTGCCTATGGACTGGCCGTCGAGCACTACCAGAAGTACGAAGTAATCTGGAGTGGACAAGGTGGCACGGACGTCTTTTTCCAGAATGAGCTGCCCTACGACCCGCCCAGCCAGTCGGCTTGGATGGCTGGACCCAACCAAGACGGTTACCCCGCCTTCCTCGTCGCCTCCAAGGTCAAGATATTCCAGGGCTACGGCATGGGCAGTTATGTCGTCTTCATCAATACTTCGGCAACCTTGTACGACACTCAAGCCTTCGAGGTCCCCGACACGCCCGATGTGCAGTTCCATGATGTCATCGCGGTGTGGATCGGTGGTTCCGGTGGAGACGACTCGATCATCAACGGGGTTGGTGGTCCGGTAACCTCGACGACTCCAGGGACATCAACGCCAGTGGATGTCGCGAGCTATCCATAAGGCAGGCTCCAGCGGTTGAAGGCAGGCCGCTGCGGACGAACCCGCCCCGATCGGTTGCTCGAAGGCGTCGGCGTCGGACACCCGGCGCGGGAAGCGGACGCCGCACGTGTCGACTTGCCTGAGGTGGCCCACCGAGACCCACGAGACATCCCCCCGCCTGACCTGACCCGACTTCGGCGGCTCAGAATTAAAACGCCTGCTCACGAGGTCGCGCTAGTGCAGTTTTTGCCCTACAAGCCGTGATTGGGCTTGATCAGGCGACGCGTGAGCGCCAGGCGGAGGTC
>JBEKMZ010000157.1:0-5120 GCA_049523315.1 Acidimicrobiales bacterium
ACGGACATCTTGCCGTACCTGACGGACTTTGAACCCGTTCTCCAAGAGACTCTTCCCCGGAAAGAGGGGCGCAACCCCTCTGTCCATTATGCGACCCTTGTTTTCGCTGGACGCCGGCCTGAGGTGGCCCTGGTTGGTGACTAACCAAAAATCGGTTACGCGGACTCACTCAGATCGCACAGTCGGGAATGTCAAGAGGCGGTTCTGTCCCCAACAGCCGAGCCTTCTCCATCCCACAAGGTCTCTTAGCGCGCGAGGCAATCGCCGGAAAGCGACCAATCAGGGGAACACTGTGACAGTTCAAGGCACCGGCGGGATCCGCGGCGGCATGCAGGCATCTAGCTTGGGGTGACTGGCATGGTCAGGGGATACGATGGGTTCGCACTCAGACAGCCGCTGAGGTACTGGCCGAGCAGCCGAACATTGTACGACTCGATCCAGGCGTTCTCCCGGGGCGGGCCAACGGCGACGGGAGCGCTTGGGACGCCATGGTCAGTTTGCGTACCGGCTCATTTCTTGCCCGCTTGGTTGGCATGAACCCACTTCACAGCCCCCGATTGGCGTCGACCAGAGCGGCTGTTCGAGCGCGGCGAGACTGGGCACTGGACCTTCGCTACCTTCCCCAGCACCTCGCCGAAATCCGTCGGCGAGCGCCGAGTCAGCGAGATTCCGGCCGCCTTCGCTTGTTCAACATCGACGTCCACATAGGCCCCATCGGGGACTTCCGAGCAATCACGGCACCCATTGGTGTCGACCTCACCGACTGGACCATATCGGGTCATGCCGATGTGATCGGCCGCCACCGAGAGCCGGTGATCGGATTCAATGCATTCAGCTGGTCTAGGCTATCGCCAAGGGTGGTCGACAAGTTTCTTGATCGCTACGGGCGTTATCTTGACCAATTCGACGGATTCGTGACGACAACGACGCCAGCCTTCGCGACTCTCTTCTTACATTTACAGAAGCCGATCATTGCGGTTTGCGCGACGAGGTATGAGCAACCATTCACCGACAAGCCACACATGTGGCACTGGCTGGATGAGCAGCTCCGCAAGGGCGTCGCTGACGGCCAGCTACTTCTCGTCGCAAACAACCTGGCTGACCAGGCCTACCTTCGACATTTCACGGGAATCGCCAGCACATACATCCCGAGTCTCTGCAGCTACACAAATGCGCCGTATACACCGCGTAACCGGCATTTCGCCATCGCATCGAGATCGGCGGCATGCACGCAGAGGATCACGGAGGACCTTCATGACCTCGCCCGACCAATCGGTGAGCTGGTACCAGACCGGGCGACGTGGCAAGAACGGCACTCGGTGAGAGGTTGGGTACACATCCCTTACAACATCAGTCAGATGGCGATCTTCGAGCAGTACTGGGCGAACGTGCCTATTTACATCCCTGACGACAGGTTCCTTGTCCATCTGTGGCACCAAGACCCAGGCGGGGTCTTGAGCCAGCTTTCGATGTACCAAGTGCTCGGCCTCCCCACCGATCACTTGCCCGTGGGCGACCCGAACCGGACACATGACCCGGGCGTAATCCGTTGGTGGCTTGACAGGTCTGACTACGGGCCCCACAGGGAACTCTCCGAGATCGTTCGATTCTCGTCGTTCGAGCATCTATCGGAACTCCTCGCGACTCAGGACGACGAAGCGCTATCGGAAAGGATGCGACAGTCAAACATCGTGCGCAGAGATACTGTCGTCGCATCCTGGGAACGCGTCATCGAGTGGCTGTGGGGGCGATCATGACACTCTCCGATGGCACCGCGGGTGGCGCCATTGAGCACACGGCGCGGTACAAAGTCGCCGGGCCGGGTATCATCAATGCAGCCGCAGTCGAGGGCTTTGAGTCTGCCTCCTTGTCCACGCCCTTCGAGGAACAGTTACTCGCGCGCGAGACCAACGCCATCACTCCGTGTCTGAGAACGTATCTTCCCCCGGATGCTCTGATTCTCGAGGCGCGGTCGGGTTCGGGCCGACGGGTGGAGTGGCTGCACCGAGAAAGGCGTCGACGATCGGGCTGGACTGAAGCCCCAGGCTCTCCGCTCTCGTGGCAAGCCACAGCATTGGGGCTACTTCCTAGCCGCCGACCGGCGCTCCATTCCACTTTGCAACGAATCGGCGCCTGGCGTCGGCTTCCTTGGGGCGATCGAACACGCGGTCGAGGGATGATGGGCGCGTCTGGATGAATCACAATCTGAAGCCCTGGCAGGTGGAGAGCTTCAAGGGTCCTGCCTTTCCGAATTTCGACGAGAAACACGCCTCCGTGGTCGGCCTTTACCTCCACACCCCAGAACGTCTGCTCGTCTTTAGCTTCGACGAGCAGAGGCAAGTCCAGGCCTCGATCGCCCAGTCGTCCCTGCCCATGACCCAAGTCGAGCACGGACCATGACCCGGGACTACGAGCGCCACGGCATCGCCGACCTGTTCGCGGCGAGGAAGGTCGCCGCCCCCGAGGTTCTCTGCAACACGAGGCGCTCGTACAAGGCGACCGACGTGCTCGCCTTCCTCAAGCTCATCGACCTCCGCGTGCCACTTCACCTCAAGGTCCATGTCCTTCTCCACAATCTTTCCGCCCACAAGATCACCCCGATCGCTCCGTGCCTCGCGCATCGAGGAGACGCCCGTTGGTATCAGCACTTCACGCGAGCACCTTCCTCATGGCGAGACGTCCTTCAACGGCAGCCCTCCCTTCTCATCGAACGTCGGCGTCCACGCGCTGTCTTCACCTCGGTCGACGATCTCTTCACCGCCATCAACACCTGGTCAGACCACTGGAACGCTGATCCCAATTCTGTCCCCTGGAGGAACCCGGCCGACGAGCTCGCCCCAAGTTGAAGAAGGGACGCTTCACACTGGTTTGTGTCAGATCCGCGCCGCACCACTAGACGAGACCACATACGAGGGAAAGACCACATGGCGACACCTCTTAGACCAAGACTCTTTCCCGGACGACACCGGACACAACGCGTAGAACGGATAAGGACGAGCAGCGTTGCAGGTATGCTCGCATCGCTGAAAGTGCTGGGCGTTAGATCCCTTCATCGCCGGTTGGCTTGGCTTGCGGCCTGTTCCTTCTTCTCCGGCCTAGCGCAAGCCAGTCTCCTGGTCATCATAAGCGAGTTTGCCGTAAACAGCGCCAAAGGAAAGAACCACCTGGAAGTGCACGGCTACTCCCTCTCTATTCCTGACGCCGTCTTCTTCTCCGCAACACTCCTGATCATATACTCACTGGCCAGTATTGCGGCTGCTCTGAGCAGCAGTTCTCTCGCAAGTACGGCCTTAGCATCGGCCCGCAATAAGATGATTGATGCTTTCTTTGGTGCGAGCTGGACTGTGCAGTCACAGGAGCGGCTAGGTCATGTCCAGCAGCTCCTTACGGTTAACTGTGAAACCGTAGGTCAGATTGCACTCGCGATAGCGGCGGGCTTGCAAGCGGTTCTCACGGTGGTGGCGCTTCTTGCCGCTGCCTTTCTAGTGAGTCCTATCGCTGCAACAGTGGTCCTGGTGTTTGGCATATTATTGCAGTCGGCGCTGCGTCCATTCAATACATGGGGCCGGAAAGCCTCAGTTCACCTGTCGGAAGACAGCCACACTATGGCGACGCTTGTTACCGAGTATACGAGGCTGACGGGGGAGTTCCGCCTGTTTGGTGTTGAGCACGACGCGACTGCAGAGCTTCACCGAAGTAATGAGATCGCTGCGAGGACGTTTCGAAGATTGCGGATCGTGTCACAGCTTAGCGGTGTCACATATCAAGTGCTGGCGCTTGCGTTTATTGTCTGCGCGTTCGCGGTGGTAGCTGGTCATACGGGAAGTAATTTGGGCTCGATAGCAGCGGTGCTGCTGTTGATGTTACGGTCAATGACCTATGGTGCTACGGTCCAGTCGACCAGTCAACAATTGCGCTCCTATAGCGGCTTTCTAGACAAAGTCAAGTGCGAACTAGATCGCTTTTTGGAGAGCCGGCACGAGTCGGGAACCGGCGAGCTCCCTGCGAGCTTCGATATCAATGTGAAGAACGTGTCGTTTGCTTACGACGACAGGGGACCCGTACTCAGGCAGGTATCGTTTTGTCTCCCTGGCGGTCACATCCTGGGAATAGCGGGGCGGTCCGGAAGTGGAAAGACCACGCTTAGTCAGATTCTCCTCGGAATGCGGCATCCGACGGACGGTGCCGCGCTGGTCGGAGACGTGTCTGTGGAGAGGATCGCAAAGGGAGGCGGGGCGAGTCCCGTAGCGCTAGTCGCACAAGACCCCGTCCTGCTGCAGGGATCCATTGCGTTCAACATATCCTTCTTTCGAGGCCTGCTCCCGGAAGAGATTGAGGCCGCGTCGCGGGCGGCTCACCTTCATGAGGATGTGACGGCGATGCCTGACTTATACGAGACGTCGGTCGGAGAGGGTGGTACTGCTTTGTCGGGAGGCCAAAGACAGCGGCTGGCGATCGCAAGGGCGCTTGCTGGCGCTCCTCGCGTGCTCATTCTGGATGAGCCTACAAGTGCCCTCGATGGCCGATCCGAGAGTCTGATCCGACAAACCCTTAACGAGCTTCGCGGAAGAGTGACAATCGTCGTGATCTCGCATCGTCTGGGCCTCGTCGAAGACTGTGACCTCCTCCTCGTGCTCGACGAGGGTCGAGTGGCGGATTTTGGGCCTGGTAGTGAGGTTCTGGCACGCGATGCATTTCGACAAGTTGCTGAAGCTGTGACCAGCGATGTGATAGATGAGCCGCTTCGAGAAGGGTGACCGCCTCCAGTCGGTATGTGCACAATCCGACACTTGCCTGGCTGTCACTAGGGCGACGCTCTGCAATGAGCATGAAGCTGCCATGTGCCACTAATGCGAACCTGACCTCAACAGCTCGAGACACACGGCCGGCTTCCTCGCCTCGAACGACTCGGAATCCACGGTAGTTCAGAAGCTCTGTCCCGACTTCGGCGGCTCAGAATTGAAAGTCCTGTTCACGAGGTCGCGGTAAGGCGGTTTTTGCCCTACAAACCGTGATAGGGCTTGATCAGGCGACGCGCGAGCGCCAGGCGGAGGTGTCGACGCCGAAGGCGGCGAGGATCTTGGCCTGGAAGGGACTTGGGCGCGTGATGACCTGGCGAT
>JBEKMZ010000158.1:0-4653 GCA_049523315.1 Acidimicrobiales bacterium
GCGGTTCCAGGTGTGTTCGTGGCATGAGTCGAACCATGAGTGCGGCGGATCGCCCTGTGGCAACAGGACGATCGCACCGGCACCGCACACATCGGGCGGCGCGTGCCACCCCTTGACCAGTTAAGAGAGAAGGGATGGCGATGACCACTGTAGATGCGACGCGCCCGGTAACTGGTGGTGTGGACACCCACCTCGATGTGAAGGTTGCGGCGGCACTTGATCCGATCGGCGGCCTGTTGGGCGTGGCCGAGTTCCCGACGACACCGGTGGGGCATCGTCGCCTCGCCGAGTTCTTGGTGAGCTTTGGCATCTTGACGCACGTCGGGGTCGAAGGCACCGGCTCTTATGGGGCGGGTCTATCGAGGTTCTTGCGAAACACCGGCGTGGAGGTGGTCGAGGTCGACCGGCCAGTCCCGTCGGCGCACGGGCAAGTCGGACCCGGTCGACGCCATCGAGGCGGCCCGGGCCGCCTTGTCGGGCAGAGCCCAGGGCGAAGGCAAGAGTCGGGACGGCAACGTGGAGGCGATCAGGGCGCTCGTTGTCGCCAAGCGCTCATCGCGTTCGACAAAGATCCAGACGCTCGATCGGTGTCGGCCGGCGGACCTGGCGCGAGGCGTCTCGAGAACCCAGATGGATAAATCTGAGCTGCTCGGCGACTGCTCAAGCGTGCCTGAGTTCGTCCGCCTGCCACTCTCGGCGACGCCCAGTGTGACGAAACAAGGCCGGCGCCGAGAGCATGAAGCTTCGGAATAGCCGGGGAAGCCTCTATGGACAAAGACCACCGTTTGCTCGCCGGAGCCTATGTGCACCCTGGCGAGCGCGAGCGGGAAGCTGGGGTGCTACCGGCCCTCGACGGTGGCGGCGACGAGGACTCTTGCCATCCAAGCGAGGATCTCGATTGCCTCGTCACGGGGTAGGCCGGCCATGTCAGTTGTCCAGACGACGGCATCGGATCCGAACAGCGGGATGAGCGCGGCCGCGAGCCGCTCGCGTGCGGCCGGCGGGACATCACGGGGCAAGCCTTCGAGCAGTGCGCCGATCCAGCGGCCTCGGTTGGTGAGGCCCCTGCGGAGTATTGCTTCCTCTGGTTCGGGCGCGAGCGAGAGGCGCAGCATCGTGCGCAGCTCGGTCTCGTGATCGAAAGCCCACGTTGCCGTCGCGCGCACGAGCTCGGCGGCCCTGGCACCGAGATCGTCGGACGAGGCGACCGTATCGGGAGCCCAGTCGGCATCCTCGAGTGGGTCATCGGCGAGCGACATCGTCGCGTGCAGCACCACGGCGTCGTTGTTCGGAAAGTAACGGTAGGCGGTTGCCCGCGACACGCCGGCGAGCTCAGCCGCGGCGGGCACGGTGAGCGGGCCTCCGGTGCGCAAGAGCTCCCGGGCTGCCTCCCTCAGCAGGCGCAGAGTGCGTTTTCTAGGACCAGACAGTGTCCCGGAATCGCGTGAACGTTCCATCATCTTGCTCCTTGACACGAGCGACCCTCAGGTGCATGATACTCACAGTCTCACTGTGAGATAGTATATCTCATAACGTCGAAGGAACCAAACAACAGGGGGGCAACGTGACCACCGCTACCGAAGCATTCCCATCCAGCCGCACAGTTCCGATGGTGACCGGACTCCACCATCTCGGTCTCACGGTCCGAGACATCGGCGCCAGTGAGGCTTGGTACAGCGAGGTTCTGGGCCTGGTCCGAGCCTTCGCCGAACCGCACGGGACTGGCGACGGCTACGCCGTCGTGATGACGCGTCCCGGCACCGGCCTGTTCGTAGGCCTCGACCATCATCCCGACGCCGACCGGCAAATGTTCAGCCCGCGGCGCACCGGACTCGACCACCTGGCGCTTCAAGTCGCCAGTCGGGAGGCAATCGACGAGTGGGTCACCCATCTCGACGACCTTGGCGTCGAACACGAGACACTGTTCGAGGGCACACAGCCGGCGCCGCACGCCCTGGTCGTGTTCCGCGACCCGGACGGAATCCCGATCGAGCTGTTCTGGTTCGGCGGCTGAGATGACCGATCTGTTGCACATGCCACTTCGGGACGGGGCCCGGCCGCTTACCAGCACGGAGCTCCCGCACAGCCAACTGGACCAGCAACCCTGCGATAGCCGGTATGTGGACGCCATTCTTGTCGAGGCGCTGACGTGGCGATCCGTGCTCGGACAGCCATCCGCGATCGCGGTGGAGGGCGCCCATGCCCTCGCTTTGGACAGCAGCGCCGCGGGCGGGCCGGCCGAGGCTTTCTTGGTGGGGGGCGAGTTCTGCCACGTGCATGCGAAAGGTGACCTCAGCCTGCACGCCGCTTTGCCACTGCCAGTAGCCGTCGCTGCCGAGCACGCAGGATGGGCCGAACCCCACTACCTCGTGGAGAGCGGCCAAGCGCCCGCGACGATCGTCATGCTTTACGCCCCCCGCAACGACCTCGAGCGTGACGTTGTCTTGGGATTGGTCCGCGCGTCCTACGAGTTCGCCCTCGCGGGAGAGGCCAGTGCGTTCACAGTTAGTTCCGCGCTTCGATCTGGGTAAGGGGAGGAACCATGTCAATGTTGGTCGTACGGCCAACCGACGGCGAGCAGTCAGGCGGCGGGCCGATCCGCTGCCGCATCATCGAGGACGGCACGAACACCCAGCATCGGCTGGGCATCATCGAGGCGACGGTGCCACCGAGCCCGGTTAGTCCGCCCCAGCACCTTCACCGTGAGCACGACGAGGTCTTCATCGTGACCGAGGGCATGCTTAGATTCAGCGCCGGAGCCGACATTGTCGACGTCGAAGCAGGGTCGTGCGTCACGGTCCCCGCGGGGACGTCGCACACCTTCTGCAACCCTTTCGACGCACCCGCCAGGTTCATTTGCACTCTCACTCCCGACTTTTATGTCGAGTACTTCCGGGATCTGAGCAAGCTCCCCGTCGATGAGAAGGGAATGCTCAAGCCCGCCGACATCGGCCAAACGATGGCGAAGTACGCGACCGAAGTAGTTCGGTGACGGCGCAAACAACCGTTTGGAAATGATCAAACCTCTCCACGAAGGAGAGCTTGATGAGTGATGGACATGACACCCTTGATTGAGACGAGCGACGCCATAACAGCGGCCGGGTCCCACGCCACAGGCTGATGCTGCCGCGCCCGAAATCGGCGATCTCGTGCGCACGCCTACCCGTCGATAGGTGTGATCCGCGGCGCGGCACGTTGAACCGAGAGGGCGCACAGATGGGTTGTTCGTGCCCGCCCGGGGCTGTTCGCACCCTCATCTTGACGATTGTCGGTGACGGTCGCGGATGCGGAGATCTGGGACACCTATCTTCTTTCACTGGAAGGACATCGGTCATTCACCGAAACGAAGCGGTACACAGTGCCGTCATGGTGTTACTTTGGCAAGTTTCCGAGGCGCTCCGAGGTTCGGGGCGGGAGGGGGGATCCGATGTCTCTTGATGACCAGATGCCAACCGACACCAGCGACATGCTCGCGGTGCACAATGCGTTCAAACGAGCGTTCGGGGACGCTCCAAGTCAACTCGCCTCGGTAGGCGACGGAGACGCTCAGCATGCTCGGTATCTTGCCGACTACCTCGCAGAGGTGCTTTGGCTTCTACACGCCCACCACGCCAGCGAGGATGAGCTCTTGTTCCCACTTCTGTCGGAGCGCGCTCCCGAAGAGCGAGAGCTGTTCTCTCGGATGGAGGCCCAACACGCCGCCTTGATCTCGAGCCTCCAAACTGCCGAGGACGCAGCAGAACGGTTCGGAAGATCGGGTTCGACAGTCGATGGTCAAGCTCTCGCGAGTGCGTGCAAGTCGCTTCGCGAGGCGCTGGTCGAGCACTTGGACCAAGAAGAGAAGGAAGTGCTGCCGATCGCCGCGCGATGTGTGTCTCCACCTGAGTGGGGGGCGCTGCCGGCGCAC
Organism: Acidimicrobiales bacterium; assembly: GCA_049523315.1. GTDB lineage: Bacteria > Actinomycetota > Acidimicrobiia > Acidimicrobiales > Bog-793 > Fen-455. The sequence continues at coordinate 3,908 of JBEKMZ010000158.1, forward strand.
GCACTCTCGCACTACGAAGGCACGCGAGTGTGGCTTCCCTTCGGACTTGTGCTTGAAGCGATGTCCGATGACGTGCGAGAGGACTTGCTGGCGCACGTTCCTCCACCGGTGTCTCAGATGTGGTTCGGCCGCGGATCCGATGCGTTCGCAAACGAGATGGCAACGATCCGAGGCGGCGTGGTCTGACTTCTGAAACGGAACCATCGTGAGGACTTTCACGAAGGGCCACCGCAGGTCACCGCCACGCGACGGGCGAATCTCCGGCGTGCTCAATGCCGGGACGATTGCGCGCCAGAAGGACGTGTCAGTGGCCGCCTGAGATGGCAGCCTTGTCGCGCCATACTCGGCGATCGGCGCTCACGTTCTGGGGCTCGAGAGCCGTCGATCGAGCGCGGCAGAGCGGGCTTGGCCGTGAAATCGTGGCCGTTCCAGAGAAATCGTTCTGGCGCGCTTGCCGAAGTTTGCACTTCGGCGCCCAAGCCCTGAATAACTAGCCAACGACCCGGCGTTCGGTGCGAAGGTAACTACTAGCAACGCAGAGGGATTAGGTGACAATTCACCTCGTGGCCCTTCACCGAGAACGTCCGGCGTCTCGGCCTCGTGAGCTCCATGGGAACCGTCGGCGACTGCTACGACAAGGCGATGGTTTCATATTGCACTCCTTGTCGATGGTTGGGGGGAAAGTCGTTTGTCGAGGTGGATTCCCTGCCGTTTCGCGTAGCAGGGGTCGCCTGGAGTAGGTGGGT
>JBEKMZ010000159.1:0-4511 GCA_049523315.1 Acidimicrobiales bacterium
GTGGAACAAGGAGCCCGGTGGGTGGATCCCCACCCTCACAAGTGGGGAATTCCGTGAACGCCGAGGTAGGGAATTACTTGAACGTCCTGGTCAAATGGTGGGGAATTACTTGAACGCTGACAAAGACCGAGCCCCACCAGAAATGGGCCAACAGGAAGCCTCCCAGGATCGGACCCAGGGCTACCCCGAGACCCGTCGTTCCGGACCAGATCCCGATGGCCCGGACACGGTCCTTCTCCTCTGTGAACACGTTGGTGAGAATCGAAAGAGTGCAAGGCATCAGGCCAGCCGCTCCCACTCCCATCACCGCCCGGGCCAACATCAGGCGATCCGGGCTAACCGATTCGGCTGCGAGAGCAGACCCGCCGGCGAACACCACTAGTCCGGCAAGGAAGATCCACTTACGCCCAACCCTGTCACCGAGAGCGCCGACAGAGAGCAACAAACCAGCGAAGACCACGGCATAAGCGTCCACGATCCACTGCAACTGGCTGGAGCTAGCACCAAGGCCCCGCACGATCGACGGGAGAGCCACGTTGAGGATTGTGGTGTCCAAGCTGATTAGGAGCAGCGTCACGCTGAGCACAGCCAGGGTTGCCCATCTGCGGCGCGTCACCTGCGCCACCTGCATCACGAGGCACCGACGAGCAACATCACCGCTTCCTTCTCCAGTCAGCTCGTAGTTGTTCTAGGACATAATCCAGCTCTCCGCTACGCAGACTGCAGCCTGGGTCACTGGAGGCCGTGAGGCTCCCCTAGCAGTTTGGTACCGTCGGTGGTATCGCCATAGCGGGGATCTAGATTCCCTCTACTCGACCACCGCGACCTAAAGGTCCCTCTGTCCTGGTGCGTAGGTCCCAGGGCAGTGCCGCGTCTGGAGAACGCCCGCGCGGTCGTTGGGGCAAGACCGGCGAAGGGTCACGAACGCAATACCCCCGCTCTCGACCAACACATCCCGGTTGGTCCCCACCTCGACCTGCCAGGCGCGAACAGAATGCCGTACCGAATACCGACCGGCCTCGACAGGGTGGACACACCGATCGACGGCTAGGGCGCGCCCTTCTCCCACGGCCGGGCGTAGAAGATCCACGCCACCGCCGCTGCGAGCAGGACGGTGCAGAGGATCCAGCCGAGGGCGGTGGTCCCCACCCCTACGTACTTCAACCCCGAGGCGAAGATCACGAAGGTGATGGCCGGGCGGATGTAGCGGTCGGGAGCCCTCGACGAGATAAACGACCCCACCACCACCGCCGGCACGCTGCCAATGATGATCGAGGCGGTCACCGGCAGCTCGACATGGCCGAAGGCGAGGGCGCCGAGGGCAGCCGCGATCGTGAGCGGGACGGCCTGGGTGAGGTCGGTGCCCACCAGCTGGTTGGCCCCGATCATCGGGTAGAGGAACAGCAGGAGCACGATCATGAGGGACCCCGAGCCCACCGACGTCATGCCCACGATGACGCCGCCGATCATGCCGATCAGGACCGTGAGCAGCGGCCGCACCGTGACGGCGTGGACCACGCCGCGACGCGCGTGGCCCTTGCGGCGGTCGAGGTAAAAGCGCAGAACCATGGCCGCCGCTCCCACCAGGAGGGCCGCCCCGAGTGCAGTCTCGATGGTGTTCTGCGAGGTCTTCGAGTGACCCATGAGGCGCAACAGATAGGCGCCGAGGAAGGCCATGGGGACGGACCCGAGGACCATCCAGCCGACCAGCCGGAGGTTGACCGTGCCCTTGCGCAGGTGCACCGCGGCGCCGAATGGTCGCATGAAGACGGCGGCGACCAGGTCGCTGGAAATGGCCGAGGAGGGGCTGACCCCGAAGAGCAGGATCAGCATGGGCGTCATCAGCGCCCCCCCACCGGCGCCGGTCATGCCCACCAGGAAGCCCACGACGGCGCTCCCGAGCAATATACGGATCGACATGCATGAGCGTCCCCCGGCGATCGAACGGAACGGGCCGATCGCTTACGTCACCTTGCAGCTCCTCAGCCTATTGACCCGCTCGGACGCCGCCGCGCCACGGGTGTCGAGCCTTACCCGACGACCACCGGGCTGGGCCAATGCGTCTCCGGTAATGACTTGGAGAACTGTTACAAGGTCTCCTCGACGTTCGTGACCGGCCGGATCATTGTCGGCCGGTGCGGAGGGTCCTCATTCCGGTGCCGGTCACCTTCCCCGAAGCAATCCGCGAGAAAGACATTGAGAAGTTCGATATTTCGCCGGAGGCGAAAGTGACCCTCTTCGTCTGTGGAAATGTCGAGCGAAGGACAAAAGACGTTGATGTCCCCGCAGAAGAAGTGAGGCGATCCCTTGACACCCCGCGACTCGCCCTCGTGCCATTCGCGCTGCACGGTTTCGTCGTCTTCGGCGTCGACACTTGCGATCCCATGCGCACTCGCCACGTCGGCCAGGACATCAGGGTGCGAGATATCTCGGCCCTTCTCGAAGAGGACCTCACGTAGAGCAAGGCTGACGGTTTCACCGATTCGGCCACCTTGACGGTAGGCGGCGGCCTCGACTGCGAGAGCTGGCAAAGTGGTGCGTGGAAAGTGCTCAGGATCGAAGCCCGTGAAGAGATCGGGGGCCACCTGCGTTCGCAGGTCGTTTACGTGGTTCGCCGTGATCATTGGATCGAGCGGCTTTCCGTTAACCAGTTCGAGGGGCCACGACAGGACCCGCACGATCACATCATTTCGTCCCAACTGCTCTCTTCGCCGAACAACTGAACGAAGCCCGACATGAGTAAACGGACACCAAATGTCCGCGTAGACCTCGATTAGAGCCATATCCTGGACACTACGCCAGCGACGAGGCGCATCCGATATATGCCGCTACCGATCGGGCAACTATTGCAAGCACCGAGGCGCCTAGGCCCGCCAGACCGTTCGGTAACGACACCCCAGGGGAGCGCATAACAATCCATCTGGGCGGTCGTCGTTTGGTCGATCGGCGTTGTCAGTCCGCGCCGGATCGACGGCTCCGGTGCATGTTGCTCCGTTGCAACCCGTCAGGTGAGTACGTCGACCGGAGGTGCCGAACGCCCCCTATCGGGATCGCTCGATGACACGCGCCACTTGCGTGGCTTGCCAGTGCTCGCCGCGCTTTGGCCGCAGACCCTCATTGTTGAGCCGCTCCGCAATGGCGCGGAGCGAGCAGCCCTCGGCTTTGAGCTCCAGCATCCGAGCCACCACAGCCTGTTCACGCTCGTCGGCGACCAACTCACCGTCACTGGCCGAGTAGCCGAAGCGCGGGATACCACCCACGCAGCGCCCCTCAGCCGCCTTGGCGCGTCGGCCGGCCGTCATGCGCCCACGGATCAGGGCCCGCTCGTAGGCAGCGATCGAGGCGAGGATGTTGCGGATGAGCTCGCGCAGTTCGTCCGGTCCGTCGACGTCGGGCTCGGATGTCGACAACACGCGCGCCCCGACCTTGTCGAGCCGATCGGTCACGGTGAGCTGCACTAAGAGCTGGCGCGCAAGACGGTCGAAGCGGTAGACGACGAGAACGCTCGCCTCGTGACGTTCGATTCTCGCGAGGGCGGTCGCTAAACCATCGCGGGAGTCGAGTCCGTTCGCGCCGCTGACACCTTCGTCGCTCAGCACGTCGACGAGCAGAAGGCCTTGCTTCTTGCAGTAGCTCTCTATCGCTCGACGCTGGATAGCAAGGCCGTGGCCTTTGGATGTCTGCTCGTCCGTGCTCACTCGCACGTAGCCGAGCGCTCGTTGCTTCGCCGTTGTCCCCGCCTCCTCATTACGTTGGCTTCCACGACCTGCGGCACTTCGCCGGCACGATGGCAGCGCGCACAGGAGCGACAACCGCCGAACTGATGGCCCGACTCGGACACAGCACTCCGAGAGCGGCCCTGATCTACCAGCACGCAACGGCTGAGCGGGATCACGCGATTGCCTCCGGTCTCGACGCCCTCGTTGCCGAGGCGAAAGCTGCGGCCGTCGCACAGGTCGTAGAGCTTCCGAATCGCGCGCGCAGCTCCCGTCAGAATCCTTCGCGCACGTAGCGCGCACACGATCAGGGCACCGGCTCGCTGGGCGTGCCTTATAGGCTCTCTACCAGGAAGTTTGCTGGAGCGGGCGACGAGAATCGAACTCGCGTTCTCAGCTTGGGAAGGGCGGTCAGGCGTACGACGGCGAATCAGGACGATCTATTAGGGCAGGTGTCATCGCGTTATCCGCATGCTGTCGAACGACGACGAACGGCGGCGTCCGCGGGATAATCGCGGGATCGAACTTGACTGCTCAATCCGAGCATCAGCGGCAATTCGCCCGAGGAACCCTGGCCCGCAGCTGGGCGAACGCGCTGTCTTGGTATCGAGAATTGTCGCATTCAGGCAACGATGGGGACCAACACCTGGATACGGATCGAGTTCTACTCGAAAGTTAGAGGCCGCGCGGATAGGCGCGGTCAGCGACTCCATCGGTTTCGCCAGTCGATGAGCTTGGCGGTGATGAGGAAGACGATGGCGAGCGCGAGCTGCGCGAGTCGGTGAGCGATCCTGC
>JBEKMZ010000160.1:0-4279 GCA_049523315.1 Acidimicrobiales bacterium
GCAGGCGTCGTATCCAGACCAAGCTGATCAGGCGTATGCCGACCTCGATTCCGCTCGTCCAGTTGACACCGTAGAGAAACGGGTTCTCCCGCCACCACGACCGCAACTGGTCCGCCACGACCGCTGGGTAGGCATCGTCGCCGGTCACAAACCACGTTGCCGCCAGGAGTGTCAAGTGCTGCAGCCTGGACAGCTCCCACACCTGTTTGATGTTCCCGGTCTCGGCTTCCGAGCGCGTGTTGATCCGGAAGGAACGCTTGTCCTGCGGTGCCCGGCGGCCCGTGATCGGGTCGAGATACCAATCGGGTACCGCCAGGTCCGTTCTCCAAACACCGAGGAACTCCCCGCGTCCCTCGAGGAGTGGGGCGGCGGCCGCCACGAGTCCCTCGGGTACGCCTGCCGGCACCGTAGAACGAGCACTGGGCGGGACGGCCGATGTGAAGCCCTGGCCCGCGCGCGGTCGTCGCGCCCCGGGTAACGCCCCGGGGCGGGCCTGGCGGAGGGCCCAGGTCTGCCGCCGGATATCGTCATGAACTCGCCAAGCCACCTCGCCGAGCGACATCCTCCCGAGCCGGCGTACGTACCACCGCAGCCAGTCCTGGTTCACAGTGGTTCGCTGTGACCGCTCGTTTGGCTGCGCGCGACCGACAGCGTGGCACGAGTCGTCTCGACGAGCGAGGTCAGCGAGATGGGCATCGGCGAGCCTCTTCGCACCGCCTCAATGAAGAGCTCGAGTTGCCGGCCCTGACCCTTGTCTGCCGCCCCGAAGACCCGGCTGACGCGTCGCCGGCGCCCGCTCCAGACTTGCGACCGCCGGAAGTTGTCCAGCCGGGCCGTTCGACCCGCGGCCGCAACCTCGAAGATCTCCTTGGGATAGCGAGAGTTCCCGTTCGTGAAATAGGCGATCGTGGCGATCGATCCGTTGTCGAACCGCAGGTTGACCTGGAGATCATGGGTGTCCCGGGCCCCCATGGCGTAGACCTCTACGGGCCGGGCGCCCAGCCACCAGCTCACGGTGTCGATGAAGTGGCCGCCTTCACCGGCGAATCGCGAGCCCTCGAGCGTCTCATCGCCGTACCAGCTCTGCGCCCCGAGAGTCCCGGCGTTGACGGAGTAACGGGCAACGCTGCCGGCCGTCGAGGCGCCGAACCGGGCCCGCATCTCGACGAGCATCGGTGCGAAGCGCCGGTTGAACCCGACCATGAGACGGTCGTTGCCCGTGGCGGCCACGACGTCCAACACCCGGGCCAGCTCCTCGTCGGAGAGCGCCAGGGGTTTCTCGACGAACACGGTCTTGCCGGCTTGGAGGGCGCGGCAGGTGAGCTCGGCGTGTGAATGGTGGCGGGTGACTATGAACACGGCGTCGACCGTCCCGTCGGCCAGCACCGTCTCGCTGTCGGTGCCGACCGAGGCGAAGCCGAATCGACGTTGCGCGTTCAGTGCCGTGAGCGACCGGCTCGTGGCCACGCGGCGAAGTTCGACGTTCTCCATACCTGCCAGGATCGGGAGAAGCATTGAGGACGCGTAGTTCCCGGCACCGATGAAGCCGAGGCGCACCCGGCCGGCCGTCGCGCGACGATGGGCGTCAGGTGGGCGGGCTGTGATGGGGCTCGGGCCCGAGGTCGGCTTCGACTGGGACGGGGCCTCTTCGGCGGTCGGGTACTCGAAGAGGAAGCCCACTCCGTGCAGCGCACCCGAGCTGAGGCGATCGTAGACCTCAACGGCGTCTTCCAATGGAAAGACGTCGGACACCAGTGACTCGACGTCGAGCGCGCCCCGGGCCGCGAGATCGAGGAAGCAAGCAAGGTTCCTCCGCTCCGTCCACCGCACGTATCCCGGCGGGTAGTCGATGCCGTCCAACTCATAGCGCTTGTCGTAGCGACCTGGCCCGTACGAACGGGAGAACCGCACGTCCAATTCCTTGTCGTAGTAAGCGTTCCACGGTAGGTCGAGGCGGAGCTTGCCGATGTCGACCACGCGGGCGCGGTCGCGGGCCAATCGGGCGGCAGCCTCCACCGGGCCGTTCGACGACCCGCCCGCCACCAGCACCACGTGGTCGGCGCCGAGACCCGCACCAGTCTCCGCCAGGCACCGTTCGATCCGGTCCAGCCCTTCGGCAGTCGGAGGAGCGCAGGCCAGGGCCCCCGCCTGCTCGGCCAGCTTGCAGCGGTCCTCAACGGGGTCGAGTCCCACGACCAGCACGCCCGAAGCCACCAGCAACTGGACGACGAGCTGGCCGACAAGCCCGAGCCCGACCACACAGGCACTGTCGCCCAACTGGGCTTCGCAACGTCGTACTCCGTGCATGGCAATGGCACCGACTGTGGCGAACGCCGCCAGTTTCGGGGCAACGACGTCAGGGACCGGCACACAGAGGTTGACGGGGACCCAGTTGATCTCCGAGTGCAGCGCGTACTCGTTGCCGGCGCATGCCACGAGCTCCCCGACTTTGAACTCCTCGGCACCAGCACCGACTTCGGTGACCACGCCGCTCAGCGAGTAGCCCAGCGGCGTGTAGGAGTCGAGGCGGTTCATGACCTTCTTGTATGTGGCCACCGGGCCTTGCTGGGACACCGTGTCGATCACCTGTCGAACCTGCTCGGGCCGAGCCCGCGCCTTGCCGGCGAGCGAGAGCTGGGCCTCCTTCACCTTCATGACCTCGGTCCCCGTCGAGATCAGGGAGTAGACGGATCGGACCAGCACTCCGCCGGGCTGGCATGCCGGAGGAGGGACCTCGACCACGCTCAGCTCGCCGGAGCGGTAGTTCTGTGCGACCTGTTTCATGATGTCCTTTCACGCGTCATGCCGTTCGGGTGGTGGCGGCAGAGAGGGGAACCGGACTACCCCTGGCTCAAACCGCGACACCCTGTGCGTGCACATGCCGCAACCACAGTTCCAGGGTTAGCATTTGCCAGATCTGCTTGGAGCGGTCGTGCCGCCCGGTGCGCTCCTCCTCAACGAGGCGTTCAACCGCGGCTTGCCTGAGGAAGCCGGTCTGGACAAGCTCACCGGACAACAGGACGTCGTCGACGAGAGGGCGAAGCTCGCGGTTAACCCAGGCTCGCAAGGGTGCGCTGAAGGAGGCCTTGGGCCGATACACGATCTCTTTGGGCAGCGAACGCTCTGCCGCCTGCTTCAGCACCACCTTCCCCCGTCCGTGGCGCACCTTGGCAGATCCGGGCTGCGAGAAGGCCGCCCGGACCACCTCGGTGTCGACGAAAGGAACCCGCACCTCGGTGGACGCGGCCATGCTGGCGCGGTCCGTGTAGGTGAGGTTCAGGCCGGGGAGGAAAAGCCGGGTATCGGCAAGGCACATGCGGTTCAAGTGATCGGTGAGAGTGGTGTTCGTATAGATCTCGCGATGCTCCTCGATGATCTCCTCGACGCAGTCGGCAAGGTCGGGGCTGAGCAGGTTGACGAGCTCCTCGGCGTCGTACAGCGAGTAACTGCGCCGGAATGCCTCCTCTTCCGGAAGTTCTGCGAAGGTCAGGAACCGCTTGGCCCAACGGGCGTAGCGCAAGCCCCGGCCACGCGCGGTCACTGGCAATCGATCGACCGATCGTCGCGTGACGTTTCGAAGACCGGCGGGCAACCGCTCATAGCGGGCAGCCATCAGGCACGCCGCGTGTTTGCGGTAACCCCCGAATAGCTCGTCGGCCCCCATGCCGGAAAGGAGCACCTTCACCCCTGCCTGCTGTGCAGCTTCGCACATGAGAAGAGTGTTGATCGCCGCTGCGTCCCCGATCGGCTCGTCCAGGATGTCCACCATGCGCGGCAGGAGGTCGGCGACCTGGGGCGCGATCTCGATCTCGTGAAGCGTGATGCCGAACTGTGAGGCGACCTTGCGGGCGTAGAGTGCGTCATCGGGCATCGCCTCCAAACGCTGGTCCTGCGCGCGGAAGCGAATCGTGTACGCATCTAATTCGGGATTCGCCCGCTTGGCGAGAACCGTCACAAGGCTGGAGTCGAGTCCGCCGCTGAGAAAGCTCGAAACCCGCACGTCGGCGACAAGGTGAGCGGCGACCGAGCCTTCGATGACCGCGCCAAGTTCCATCGGAGGCCCAGAGGCCGCCTCCGCGGCCACGCTCTCGAGGCACCAGTACCTCTGCAACCGGGCCTGGCCGTCGGGAAAGAACTCGATCCACGATCCGGGCTGCAGCTTCTCCACGCCGTGGATGGAACAGCGCTGATCCGGCACCCAGTAATAGAGCATGGAGGCCACAAGGGTGGCGGGCTCGACTCGAAGCTCGGTGCCGACAGCAGCGACCAGCGCCTTGAG
>JBEKMZ010000161.1:0-4273 GCA_049523315.1 Acidimicrobiales bacterium
CTTCGGCCCGAGGTCGGTGGCTGCCCACAGCTCGAGAGAGCCGGCGTAAGCGACGCTGGCGGTCCCGTGCATCGGGGTGGTTGCGGTACGGGCGGTTGTCGCGGGCTTGGCCGTGGTAGCAGCCGCCGCCGAGCCCGAGAGGGCTACCGCAACGACGGCCACGGTGGCCACAGCCGCGACTCGGAAACGTGATGAGCTGGTCATGTAGGCAAGCCTAACTTACCTTTAGCAAGGTACACCACCGTGATTCGAAGTTCCGCGCCGGTTTGCTCCGGGAGGTACCGTCGTTCGCGTGCGCGCCGGGGCGATTTCGGATGGGTGGCCGGCGTGACCCGGGGTCGTGCTCCCAACCTGAAGATCGAGCGCGGCATGCTCGCCGCCGGCAGCCTCGCCGTCGCCGGCTGCGACGAGGTGGGCCGCGGGTCCCTCGGTGGCCCCGTGTCGGTCGGGATGGTCGTCGTCAATGCCGCCACGAGGCGGCCGCCGCCGGGCCTTCGCGACAGCAAGCTCCTCGCGCCTCAGGCTCGCGAGAATCTCGTCCCGAGGATCCAATCGTGGTCGTGCTGCTGGGCGATCGGGCACGCGAGCGCGGCCGAGATCGATTCCATCGGCATCCTGCGGGCGCTCCGCCTCGCCGGTGAACGGGCTCTGGCAGACCTTCACGTCCCTCCCGACCTCGTGCTGCTCGACGGCAATTACGACTGGTTCACCCGTCCGGAGCGCACGGCTGCCTCGCCGGCCGAGATCGGGCCCGAGCGGGTCACGCTCAAGGTGAAGGCCGACTTGACCTGTGCCTCTGTCGCCGCCGCGAGTGTGCTGGCAAAGGTGGCGCGCGACCGCCTCATGGTCGAGCTCGCCGCCTCGTATCCCTGGTATGGCTGGCAGTCGAACAAGGGATACGCCGCTCCCGAGCACCGTGCCGCGTTGACGGAGATCGGCCCGTGCGAGGAGCACCGCAGGTCGTGGCACCTGTTGGTAAACGACGAGCAGGCTGCGCTCGAGGACCCCGAGCTCGATGCGGACGGTGGCAGTAGGTTGAAGTCACAGACCAGTTTTGGAGGCTGATTGATGTCGGGATCCGATCCGTGGGAGGCAATCCTGGAGCGCATCGCGGACGGGGCGTCGCTGATCGGGCTCGATCCGAACACGCTGCGCATGCTCTCGTTGCCCGAGAAAGTTCTCGAGGTCGCCGTGCCTATCCGCCGCGACAGCGGTGAGATCGAGGTGTTCCGGGGTTGGCGAGTGCATCACAACAGCGCTCGCGGCCCCGGCAAAGGCGGGATCCGCTTCCACCAGTCCGTAAATGCCCATGAGGTGATGGCGCTCGCGGCTGATATGACCCTCAAGTGCGCCGTCGTCGACGTGCCCTTCGGCGGTGCAAAAGGTGGCGTCGAGGTCGACCCGCTGCAGCTGTCCGACCACGAGCTCGAGCGCCTCACTCGCCGCTACGCAATGGGCATCGCCCCCATGCTCGGCCCGGACCGCGACATTCCGGCACCAGACGTGAACACCGACGCCAACGTCATGGCCTGGCTGATGGACACCATCTCGATGGTCAGCGGCGAAGCCATGACAGGGGTCGTGACAGGAAAGCCGATCGCCATCGGCGGTAGTCGAGGACACGTCGGCGCCACCTCCCAAGGTGTCCTCATTTGCACCCGGGCCGCTTTCTCCGAGCTCGGACTCTCCATGACCGGGGCACGGGCGGTGATCCAGGGCCACGGTAAGGTCGGTGGTCCGCTCGTCTACATGCTGCACTCGGCCGGCATGCGGGTGATAGCGGTCACCGACGCCGGAGGCGGCGTCTACAACCCGGCGGGTCTCGACGCCGCCGCGCTGGCGCATCACGTCGATCAGACGGGCAGCGTCGCCGGATTTGACCGTGCGGATCCGCTTGAGCCGGAGAGGATCTGGGACCTCGACTGCGAGCTCGCCGTCCCGGCCGCGCTGGCGGGGGTCATCACCGCCGAGGTGGCCGAGAAGATGGGGGCACAGCTCATCGTGGAGGCGGCGAACGGGCCGACGTTGCCAGAGGCGGACTCCGTCTTGGACAGGCGCAACATCGTCGTTATTCCCGACATTCTGGCCAATGCAGGCGGAGTCACAGCCTCGTATTTCGAATGGGCCCAGAGCCGTCAGGGCTTCGCGTGGGAGGGCGATCTAGTTGCAGAGCGTTTGCGACGGCAGATGTCGGCCGCTTTCGACGCGGTCTGGCGTCGGTCACGCGACCTGAAGGTAACCCCGCGCCGAGGGGCCGTGGCGGTCGCGCTCGAGAGGGTGGGCGAGGCGATCGAGCTGCGGGGCCTGTTTCCCTAAGCCGTACCGGTTGCAAGCTCGTCGCGCTCGTGAGCGGCCTCGGCGGCCACACTTGGAGCTATGGACCATCCTCGTCCGGCCCCGGAAGGTTCGCGGGCCGGGCCGCTGCCTGAGCCGCCGGAGTCGGTCGCAGTCCCAGAACAGCTAGCCGAGGACGCCAGGCGAGCGCGCCGCGGGAGCGGCCTCGTCACGATGCTGCGGATCGACGTGGCGCCGTTGCGCAGCTCACGGGAGTTCCGGCTCCTCTTCGTCGGCCAAGGGGTGTCGTTCTTCGGAAGCATGCTGACTTACGTCGCCCTGCCGTTCCAGGCGTACCGCATCAGCCATTCGTCCCTGATCGTTGGACTGCTCAGTTTGACCGAGCTGGTCCCCTTGCTGATCACAGCCATTGTCGGGGGCACCCTCGCCGACTCGGTTGACCGCCGGCGGATGATCCGGATCACTGAAAGCCTTATGTGCCTGGTGGTCGGTGCCTTGGTCGCAAACTCGCTCTGGCCTCACCCGCAGCTATGGGTGCTCTTCGCTGTGGCCTTCGCAGCCGCGGGTGTAGACGGTCTGCAGCGGCCGTCGCTCGACGCGATGGTGCCGAGGCTAGTCTCGACCGAGGAGCTCCCGGCAGCGTCGGCCCTCTCTTCGCTCAAAGGCAATCTTGGGATGGTGGCCGGGCCCCCGGTCGCCGGTGTCCTCATCGTCGCCGTCGGCCTGCCGGCCACATACGTGCTTGACGTGGCGACGTTCTTCGTTTCGCTCATCGCCCTCGCAATGATGCGGGCCGTGCCTCCTCCGCCTGGGTCAGAGGGGCTCTCGCTTCGGGCCGTCGCTGAGGGTCTCCGGTACGCAAGGAGCAGGCAAGACCTCCTCGGCTCGTACCTCGTTGATATGAACGCCATGTTCTTCGGGATCCCGACCGCGCTGTTCCCGCAGGTTGCGAGCCACCTTGGCGGGGCGGCGGTGCTCGGGATCCTGTACGCGGCGCCGTCGGCGGGCTCGCTGCTCGTGACGATAACGAGCGGGTGGGTTCGCCACGTCCGGCGAAACGGCCGCGCGGTGGCTCTGGCGGCCGGAGTATGGGGGATCGGGATCATCGGCTTCGGCTTCGCCAGATCTCTTCCTTTGGCGATTTTGGGGCTTGCGGTAGCGGGAGGAGCGGACATGGTAAGTGGGCTGTTCCGGAGCACCATGTGGAACCAGTCGATACCCGATTCACTTCGCGGCCGCCTCGCAGGCATCGAGATGCTCAGCTACTCCTCGGGTCCGACCCTCGGCAATGTCGAGGCTGGTCTGGTCGAGTCTCTTGCAGGGCTGCGCGCTTCGATAGTCTCCGGTGGAGTGCTGTGCGTTCTGGGGACGGTCGCCCTGGCGGTGGCACTGCCCCGTTTCTGGAACTACGACGCCGACGAGGGCGCGCGCTTGAGGGATATGCCGGGCGATTGACGCCGGTCGGACGCGACCGGCCGTCATACTTGAGTTTGATGTCGCGCCAGATAGCCCGTCGCGAATTGCGCCCGTCGGTGCGGTTCCTATAGCCAGGAGGCTCATGCACCGCAGATCGGTAGTAACCAGCGGTTTCGCGATGATCCTCGGCTTGGCCGTCCTAGTCGAAGGTTGCGCGAACAGCGCGACGCCGGCGACGACTACGACGACGACCACTTCGACCACCACGACGACGACTCTCCCACCAACGACCTCGACAACGACGAGCTCGACGACCACGTCTACTACGCAGGCGGGGCCGCCACCCACTTGCACTGTTGGCGAGTTGAAGCTGGTTGCCGGCAAAGGCACGGGCGCCGCCGGCACGATCTACAGCCCGGTCGAGGTCGTGAATACCTCCAGCTCAGCGTGCTCGCTCGACGGTAGGCCAACAGTGAGCTTGATCGGAGCCGTGCAGGGCTCACAGGCAGCTCCGTTGCCAGCCACGGTTCAGGAAACAGGCGAGGGAACGGTCTTCTCGATC
>JBEKMZ010000162.1:0-4217 GCA_049523315.1 Acidimicrobiales bacterium
GCGGGTTGGCGCCTCGTTAATAAGCCAGACCAAAGCCGGCAGACGGTTCGCGAGCCAGCCCGTCAGGATCTCTCGACGCTACGAGCAAGTCGCAACGTCTTGGTGGATTCTCAATCAGACGGATATTTCGCCAACAGCTGCGGAGCTGGTGCAGCCGCAGCCTAAGTCCGTGGCCGCCCGGATCCATCGGGTCGGGCCTTCCAGGAGAAACCTGTACGAGCGAAAGTGCCGGTCAAGCTAGAGCACTCCGCTGTCCGCCGCTGATTGCTCCCTTGCCGCCTTCGCGTACTGCACCTACGTGGTGTCTCCTGTGGGTGGCATTTCAACACTTGGAGGACTCGGAAGGCAGGACTCAATTTGGCAAGCTGGCTCATCTCTCGACTGCGCCGCCACCGCCGGAATCGTCTTTGGATCAGTCAACCTAGTCACCCATGCGAGGTTCGGTCGCGCTATCCATCGGCACAGGGCGATGTGCCTAACCTTGCACTGCCGAATCGACCGAATCGGGCGCGGTCACACGTCTCTTGAGCCTCGGCGTTCTGTGCGTCCCGGAGCCGGCGGTCAGGGAGATTCCCGCAAGTCTCGGCCCCGCACTCGCCGGAGGACGAAGGGGTGGTAGCACGAGGCGAGCGAGTGCGGTCACCCACCTCGGCGACTCTCGTTAGGGACGCCAGACTTCAAGTAGCACACGTCAGTCGACTCGTCCTTGGAGGTACTCGGAGACATGAGTCAGGTTCTCCGGGTCGCGTCGTACCGCTTCCGGACCACGTTCGGCCGCCGCTGGGGTGGCTATCTGAGCATGGTCCTGCTAATCGGGTTGATCGGTGGGATCGCCATGGCATCGATCGCCGCGGGACGGCGTACTCAGTCTTCGTATCCGACATTCCTGGCGAGCACCAACCCGTCGGACATGACCATGACGGTGTACAACTCTGCCACTGGCGGTCCGGGCCCCGCGTTGACTGCCAAGATCACCCGCCTAACGGACGTGAAACGGGTCGAGACCATTGTCGCACCCACCGTTGCACCCCTCGCTCCCGACGGCGCCCCTCGCCTGAACGCGTTAGCTGACGTGGAAATCGGGGGCAGCCTGGACGGCATGTTCTTTGACCAGGATCGGCTTACGGTCGTCGAGGGTCGGCGGGCGGATCCGAGCCGGGCCGATGAATTCATGATGACCGCTCGCGCCGCCCAGCTGCTCGGCGTGCAGGTCGGCGAGGTTGTGCCCCTGGGTCTCTACACAGACACGCAGACGAGCCAGCCCGGATTCGGCACGCCCAGCGTGGCGCCGCGCCTCCGGGTGCGCGCTGTGTTGGTGGGGATCGTTGTGCTCAACAACCAAGTGGTGCAGGACGACGTCGACGCTGCCTACGGCTTTGTGCTGCTAACCCCGGCGCTCATTCGGGAGGACATTGCCTCCGCGGCACCGGCGAGGGTGACGCCGATTGTCTACGATCTGCAACTCGACCATGGCGGTCGAGACGTAGCTCGGGTAGAACAGGAACTCGTAGGCGTGGTCCCCCGGGGCTTTACCTATGAGTTCCACGTCACGTCGCGAGTCGTGGCCGAGGTGGAGCTCGCTGTCAAACCGGCCTCGGTCGCGCTTGGCGCGTTCGGCGCGATCGCCGCCTTGGTCATCTTGGTTCTCGGGATTCAGGCCATTTCCCGCCAGCTACGATTCGGGGACGAGGATCGCCAGGTACTGCGCGCCCTCGGCGCCGGACCAGCTACCGCTGCTGGTGAGGGGCTGATCGGCGTCCTTGCCGCGGTGGCCCTCGGCTCGTTGTTCGCGGTCGCAGTGGCGGTCGGGCTGTCACCACTCGCCCCGCTGGGACCGGTGCGCGCTGTGTACCCTGATAGGGGAACCGCCTTTGACTGGACGGTGCTCGGCGTCGGCCTTGCGGTGCTTATCGTCGGACTTGGAGCCGCCGCGGTCGCGCTGTCCTATCGAGGGGCGCATCATCGGATGGCTCGTATCGGGCAGGCTGAGACTGGCCGTTCGAGCGTCACACGCAGCGCCGAAGCGACGGGGATGTCGGTGGCCGGCGTGATAGGCGTGCGTTTCGCACTCGAACCAGGGCGGGGTCGCACTGCGGTGCCGGTTCGCTCTGCGTTGGTGGGCACCGGTCTCGCCGTCGCCATGGTGGTGGCCACGCTTACGTTCGCGAGCAGTCTGAGCACCCTCGTGTCACATCCCGCGCTCTACGGGTGGAACTGGAACTACGCGCTCAACCCGAGCAACGATGTCCCACCGAAGACCCTGTCGCTTCTCAACCACGACCCCGATGTCGCCGCATGGACCGGTGTCGACTACACCGATGCCGAGATCGACGACCAGACCGTCCCCATCATCCTTGCGAGCCTGCACGCCAAAGTGTCTCCACCGATCCTGTCCGGGCATGGCCTCGATTCGAACAACCAGATCGTGCTCGGTGCGGCCACCCTGGCCCTGTTGCACAAACACGTTGGCGATACTGTCTTCGCCAGCCTCGGGACCGCTGCGGACGCCCCCGCCTACATCCCGCCAACCCCTCTAGTGATCGTCGGGACCGCGACGTTCCCGGCGGTTGGCTACGACAGCTTTATTGCCGAACACACCTCGATGGGAACTGGGGCACTGGTGTCCACCGGCATCCAGCCGGCCGCGTTCCGACGAGCCGGGCAGAGCCCGGACCCGAACCTCAACGGTCCGGAGCTGGTCTTCGTGCGGCTCCGAAGCGACGTCAGTCCTGTAGCCGGCCGGGCCGACATTCAACGGATCGCCAACGCCGCAAACAAGGTGTTTGCCGCAGACCCCCACGCCGCCGACGACAGCGTCAGCGTCCTCGGTGTCCTGCGTCCCGCACAGATCGTGAACTATCGCAGCATCGGCTCGACTCCGATCGTTCTCGCTGTCGGGCTCGCCATTGGGGCGATCATCGCTCTTGGCCTCACCCTCGCCGCGTCGGTCCGGCGGCGCCGGCGAGACCTGGCTCTATTGAAGGCTCTCGGTTTCACTCCGCGACAACTGGCAGCGGCGGTTGCCTGGCAAGCGACGGTTGCCTCACTCGTCGGCATCGTCGTGGGGATACCGCTCGGCATCGTTGTCGGACGCGAACTCTGGACGCTGTTCGCCCGCAACATCAACGCGGTGCCCGACCCCACAGTGCCGGTCTTGTCGGTATTCCTCGTCGGCGTAGGTGCCCTCGTTTTCGCCAACCTCGTCGCCGCCCTCCCCGGGCGTAGCGCGGCGCGCACCCAGACAGGACTGGTCCTTCGAGCCGAGTGATTCAGCGTCATCAAAGTGATGCCGTTAGATGGGCGTTCGAAGATAGAACGCGCCTGCCGAATCCCGACGCAATTCTCCATCACGGCCGAGTCGGCGTCGCTAACCAGGGTGCTGGTCAGCTTCGGCTGATGGACACTCGCCAGGCGAGTGCACCGTTGGGGTCGATGTTGATGTCGATCTTGGAGGCTTCGATCGAATCCACCTGCCACCCATCACGGAAGCTCGCCTTGATCTCGTCCTGAGTAACCCGCCTGGGTCCCCAGTCGCCCGGCTGGCGGTCACTGAAGCACAGCATGTAAATGCGGCCGCCTGGCGGAAGAACGGCCCGAAGGCTGCCGACGTACTTGGCTCGGTCATTGTCGTCAAGGACATGAAAGAGTCCACAGTCGAGTACGGTGTCGAACTGTTCGTTGAGGCCGGATAGCTGGAGGGCGTCCCAAACAAGGAACCGGGCGGTCAGGCCTCGGTCGCGAGCTTTGCCTTGTGCGATGGTGATCGCTGTCTGAGCCGAGTCGATGCCGGTGGCCTCGTGGCCGAGGCGAGCTGCCATGAGGGCATGCTCTCCGGTCCCACAGCCGACGTCGAGCACCCGACCGCGCAGAACGCCTCCCTCAGCCAGTTCAAGGAAACCAGGCTGAGGTCGGCCGATGTCCCATGGGGGGGTGCCGGCATAGGACGCATCGAAGTCGTGGTGCCTCGGTCGAATCGGACCCAGCCAAGCGTCGAGCTCCCCCGTGTCGTCGCTCATACACGTTGTGTATCACGACTGGCCCGTTGGCAGCTCCCACTTACGGCCCCGGCGAACAGTGCGCTGCGCAGTGTGGTGACCCAATCGCGGCCGAGAAGAGCCAAGAGGAGCCGACTGGATAGCGGCGCCGCTACGCCGGACATCTCATGCGTGAGGGCTCCGCCTCCGCCTTGGACCCTTGCTCTGGGTGCTGAAGTGACG
>JBEKMZ010000163.1:0-4166 GCA_049523315.1 Acidimicrobiales bacterium
CGGCCACGTCCCTGTTGGTCCTAGCGAGGATGGGTCCAACTTTGCCGGCGTCGCGGCGCCGGCTTGATCATCGTCCGGCGGGACGATGACGACCGCGGGCAACTTTGTGCCCGCAATGGACGTTTCGCGCGTTCCCGGCTGTTTGAGATTGAGAACTCGTCCGAGCAGTCCACCGGGAGACAAGTCGACGACGATCACCCGCTTGCCTTCGGCACCTAGGACCCGTGCCGATTCGGCGACGGCGAGAACAGATGCCTCGATGCTGTCGATCGAGACGACGGCTAGACCCTGACATCCGGGGGCGGCCGCCAACTCGGATCGCACGTGTCGCGCCAAGCGACGCACAGATTGGTTGGGTCGCTTCAGGCGCCGGCGAAGTCGTCGCACGCGCATCCATCGTGGACGTCCGATCCTACCTACGCTTAGCGCGACCGGGGCGCCGAGTGCCGCAGCGAACTCTTCACGTCGTCGAATCCGGTCGGAGATGATCGTCTGTGCAGCCACCAGGCCGATTCCGAGCGCCAAGCCGGCGACGAGCCCGGAGGCACCATCGACGACGAGTCTCTTGACCGCAGAATGCGGCACCAAGATACCCTTCACCAGCACTTGGGTGCCTCTTACGACCTGGATTGTGTTGAGGTTGTCAGTCGCGATCGTCTGCTGCAGCTGTGCCGCCTGGGTGATGTCCTGTGCAAGGGCCGCCACAAGTGGCGATGACGACGTACCTGCCGTCGGTCCGACTGCCCGAATCCTCTGGCTGAGGGACTTCTCCTGATTCTGAATACTGTTCGCCTGGCCCTGTAGGACTCCCACTACAGCCAGGTTCTGGTCCTCAAAGATGCCCGTTCGGACGCTAAGAAAGGAGGCGATCAGCGCGTTCGCTCGACTGATCGCGTCCTGTGGCGTTGGCCCGGTGATACTTATCTGCAGCACGGCATCGGTCACTGCCACGTCCTTGTACTGGCCCATCAGCTTGGAGGCCGTCATGTGGAGTCCCAAACGGTTGATGACCTGTTGAGCCACCGCAGCTGTGTCGAGGAGCGCCGCGTCGGTCTCCATATCCAGGGTCGGGTCGTCGTTCGGGTTGTGGACCAGCACCAATGTCGCCGTCGCGGTGTAGTCCCGGGGTATGACCACCGTGACCGCCATCCCCGCGATCAAGCCCGCGAGGGCCACGGTCGTCCAGAAGCGGCGACGGCGACTGAGGGCGGCTTGTACGACGCGCAGGCTTAAGAATGAGCCGACGTAATTGCGCGACGGCTGGGGCTCATCGGGGATCTCCTGAACCGGTGCGTCGATCCGGACGTAGCCCGGGGTCTCGGCCGTCATGAGGACGTCCTTGTCTTTCGTGCAGCGACTCGTCGACGGTCATCGACGGCCGATGCCATCAACATCGGGGACATTCCAACAAGACAGCAGCCAACGCGGCTCATCGGGCAATCTCCGTCATGGAGGTGAGCTCTCGCGGAGTGTGGCGGCCGGCCACGGGTGGGAACTGGCCCGTCGTCTTGTCGGCCGGGTCCGGGTTCGCGACCAGGATGCCGGTCACCGGAGGAAGATCGCGAGCGACGGACTTGGTCGCGACGGCTAGCTCCTCGGCCACGGCGAACCCTGACGACACCGCCAGAATTGTCGCCTCCGAGCGGCCCACTCGCGAGGGCGAGGGAAGGCTCCAGTCCACGAGGTCGGCCGTCTTGGGGTCCACGACGACGAGAGTCACGGTAAGAGCCGTCCATTCGGATTCAACGTCGGGCGGACGCTCGTAGGTGAACAGGTTCTGGCGCGCCGCGCTCGATTCGCGATTTCGCGCCGCGCACGCTCTCCTCAAGGTGGCGGTCGACTCATGATCCGTGCCGACCACGAACGCCACAGAGATGCCGAGGGTGGCGGCGAACACTCCCAACTCGGGTGCCACGGTCAACCCGTGGCGGTCACCTGCTAGGGCGATCACCGTGAGACCGAAGCATCGCTTCGCGACTGGCAACGACGCGTCCCCTCGAGATGCGCCGGACGCTGACGTCGAACTGCTGCTCAGCGGACGCCTTCGCCAGCTCATGGGCACGCTCGCGTTCTCACTCAGCGGTGCCGACACCGAGCTGCTGTCCAGCTGGCGCGCGTCGACAGTGTCGAGGATGCCAAAGTCATCAAACACTCTCCGCAAACGGGCTCGGTCGGTGACGCTGGGTCGCCAATCTTGGAAGAGATGAAGCCAGTCGTTGGCAGTCTTGGGGTGCTGGGGAGACAACGACTGCAGTACGGGCGCCTCAGCTGCCCTAGCGATGTCGTCACGGCGGCGGAGTCTTCGGTCTCGGCGGCCGAGTGCGAACGCTATCAACGCGCCGATCGCAAGGCCGCAAAGGGCGCCCAACCCGGCCAGCGTCGGTGTGCGCAGCGCGGATGGTGGGATCGTCCTCGTGGCTGATTGCAGCACCACGGTTCCAACCCCGGAACTGGGTGTACTCAGCTTGGCTTGGACGATATTGCTGTTGACGACATCGCTCTGCAGCCTGTACTGGTCCTCACTCGCCTGTAGCGAGACGAGCACTTGTTGGGTGTGCTGATAGGCGATCGATCCTGGGGTCTCCTGCGCTAGCACGTTTGCTGTCGTGTTGATCTCTTGCTGAAGGTCCGCGATCTCGTGGCCGAGTTGCGCGGATTGTTGCTCGAGTCCGGGGAGGGATTGGTTCGACTGTGCCGAGGAGGTGTTCGAGTAATTGACGAAGCTTCTGGCGACGGCGTTGGCGAGGTCCTCAGCGAGGCGCCCTGTCGACGCTTGGGCCGTGACCTGGAGCACATCAGTCGTCAACGCCGTAACCGCGATCCGATGTTGTAGGACTGAGTAACTCAGGACGAGCCTCACCTTTCGAGCCGCGGACTCAAGGACGGGTTGGCTCGTGGCGATTTCGACTTCAGTGGCGACATCGCGTGTCGGCTGACCCGAGGCATCAGCCGAGGACGGTGGCAGAAGGACGATCGATTGGGCCGAAGGCATCGCGGGCACGAGCGCGACGTAGGCGAGCGTGACCGCGAGCCCGAGCAGAGTCAGCGCCAAGATCAGTCGCAGGTATCGCCGGATGATCTGGAGCGAGTCGCTCAGGTTCAGGACTTGCTCATCCACGTCTTCCCCTTCCTGGCACCACGTGACGCGTCTGTTCGAAGGTGAAACGACGGTCTACGAACGCACCAGTCCCGTTCTCGCTGGGACCCGCCTGCGGAATTACCGCCTGCTGTTTTTTCTGCTTTCAGCAGTACGTAGACCGCGCGCCAGCCCCCAGACGTTAGCAGCCCGCCCAAGCCCGACTGATACCGACACGGCAACGGCCGACAGATCATAGGAGCTCTATCTGGACCGGGGGCTCGAGGCTTGCAGAATGTTCGAACTGCTGAGCAGGGGCTTCCTCCGACTGAGCTTGCAGTACGTTCTTGTGAGCCACCCGCTGGTAGAACAGCAACCCCGAGAGCCAAGCGACCGCTATAACGATCGATGCTGCGGCGGCTCCCGATACACCATAGAGCAGGGCGAGGACGATCACAGCGGGCACTGACACCGTCAATGAGATCACCTGGACTCGGAACAGCAGGCGGGTGTATTTCGTTACCTTGAGGACGAGGATGGGGCCGAGCCCAACCACGTTGATCATGATGGCGAAGACCGAAAAGTCCGTTGCCGGCCAGTACTTGGCAAAGGCGGGTCCATATACAAGCCTGAGAAGCGTGCTTCCCAGGACGAGCACGACCGCGCCGACGAGTGCGATGCTAGCAACGCCCGCCGCGGTCACGACGAGCGCAACCTTTCGCAGCCCGGCCCATCCGCGCCCTTCGAATGCCCGGCTTGCCTCGGGTAAGCCGATGCTGCCTCCCGCCTGGATTAGGACCATCGTGGGACCTTGCACAAGCGTCTGGGCGGCGCGGAGCCCACCAAGTCCTGTCGGTCCAAGAATAGCGCTAGCGAGAAGTGTGTTGGCCAGGGTGGCGCCCGTCCCCGTCAGCGAGATCCCGGCGAGCCACTTGCTGATATGCCAGCGGGCACGCAGCCCGGTAATCCCGTCTCGAAGCGTTGGGCGGACCGAGAATTGCCAGAGTCCAAAGAGGAACCCGGCAAACGCACCGAAGCCCCAGGACCCAATAACGAGCACGAGCGAGCGCGACCCTGCAAGGTGTAAGGC
>JBEKMZ010000164.1:0-4049 GCA_049523315.1 Acidimicrobiales bacterium
CCAGGCGGTCAGGATGCGCTCGACAAGATGGACTTTTCAGGCGCCTTCAAGACCCGGGTCGACTCGCTTCGCGACCTCCTCGATGTCTTCAACCGGGAGATCGCAACCGTGGAGGGTCACCTGGCCCGACACCTCGATGAGCACGAGGGCTACAGAGCCATCCAAGCCATTCACGGGGTGGGACCGATACTCGCGGCAATATTCGTCGCCGAGATCGGCGACGTCGATCGTTTCAAGTCAGCCCGTCACCTGTGTTCATGGGCCGGGTTGACACCCACCCACCGCGAGTCGGACACCAAGGTGTCTCGCGGTCACATCACCAAACAGGGCAGCAACCTCGTGCGCTTTGCCGCTGTCGAGGCCGTCGCTGCCTATCACGGTGGAGCACCCATCGCTCCCGCATACCACCGGATCGCCAAGCGTCGCGGAATGATGGTCGCCCGCATCGCTGCGGCGAGGAAATTGCTCACGCTCGTCTACTACGGATTGCGCGACGGCGAGATCCGCTGTCTCACCGAGGAGGCAGCCTGAGCAGGTTCGGACACAGCCAGGGCGCGTGCTCGGCTAACGCCGTGGTCCCCCTTTTAAGGGCGCGACCGTCGATTTGAGTGAGCCCGCCTTGCTGTGGCCGGAACACACCATGCGAAAAACGCGAAGGAATGGCCGGCAACCGAACTACGGCTTGTCCGCCCCAATCACGGGCAATGGTGAGGTCCGCTGTGTCCAGCCGTCTCTTGAGCCAATCAGGATCGCCTGACGGCGATCACATTCCAAGGATGGCTGGTGACAACTGAATAACGGGTCTGTCAAGGCCAAGCCCTCCGGGTGAACTGACGTTCAGCCTTGACCGCCCCTTCGTCGGCTACTCGACGGGTTGCTGTATCGCCGGGCGTCGACGCGACGCGCTCGCGCACAGAAGCGCAAGACCCAAAAGTCGACTTCGGCTTCGCCGAAGGCTCTTGACAGGAGGCGCTCTTTCAGGAACGGCGTTAAGTAGCGCACTGTCGGGTGAGCGCCGGAACCGGCGATATGAGGGGGGTCCGCCGGCACAACGTGAGCGATCTGACCCTCGCATAAGGATCGGCACTGACGTTCGGTATTGGCGGCAGTCAGCTACCCGCGCTTATACGCCTGGCCCCGGGGCTGATCCGCATCCGCGTAGTAGCGTCGAGCCAACGCCGCGCCCCATGAGTGGACCACGTTCCGGCGTCACCGCTGCTGACCGAAAGGAAGATGGGGGCTCGTGACCACGCTGCTTGCCCTCATCACGGTGGCGTCCTGGGGTACCTGGATACCGCTGGCCCAGGCCGCACGCGGCGTGCCGCAGCGCTCGCGCACTTTCTATGTGACCGTTGGTAACTTCGCCTTCGCAACCCTTGCGCTCCTCTTAAGCGATGGTCATCTTTCGTTCAGCTGGCGTGATTTCTGGCTGCCGTTGGCCGGTGGCATGGTGTGGACTGGAGGGAACTATTCCGCCTTTCGGGCCTCCGAGACAATCGGGCTAGCCCGTGCTGCCGGGTCTTGGACGCCACTTAACATCATCACCGCGTTCGTTTGGGGCGCCCTGCTCTTCAGCGAATTGAGGAGCTTCACCTCCGCCCACTTCGCCGTGGTATCCGTGGCGCTCGCATTCGTCCTTGTCGGAGTACTGCTGATTGTGCGCTCGCAAGACGCCGTTGGAGTTTCCCCCTTCCCGGCCACGTCCGCTGGACCGCCGGGATCGGCCTCAGGGGGCGCCGACACCTACCGACGCGGCCTGCTCTGGGCCGTTGCAGCCGGAGTACTTTGGGGCAGCTACTTCGTTCCGGCGGAGTGGGCAAAGGTGTCGACGCAGGTGGCGAACTTTCCCCTTGCGCTCGGCATCCTCGCTGGTGGATTCGCTTTGGCGCTGCCTGGCGGACCATCGAAACTGAGTCTCAGGGTCACGAAACTGAGTCTCAGGGTCACCACCCTGCAGCTAACGGCAGGAGTTCTCTTCGGCGTCGGCAATCTTGCCTTGCTCGGCCTGGTCTCCCGAGTGGGCACCGGCGTGGGCTTCACCATTGCCCAGCTAAGCCTCCTCGTCAACGCAAGCATTGGCATCTGGGTGTTTAAAGTGCCCAAGCCGGGTTCGCACGCTGCGCGGATTGCCCTAGTCGGAATCCTCATCGCCGGCGTCGGCGGAGGAGTCATCGGGGCCGTGAGATAGATGGCCGTCTCCAGTGGGCACCCGGCGTTTCTTCGAGCCAAGCGCTCCTCGGAACCCCTCCAAAACGCCTCGGGGCGGATCCGCGCACTCAATCGGCTGAACGTTCTGGCGCGCCCGAATCCCGGCGATCGGGGACAGCAAAAGCTTTCATGTCAGCGCGCGAGCGAGAGCGTCTCAACTTCACCCCCATTCGGAGGAGTCATCGATTCGAACTGCGGCTGCACCGTCGTTGCTTAGTCGGACGGAGTAATCCGATACAGAGCACTGAAGCGTCCGACCGTTTCGGTACCGGACGGCGACGGGACCGGCGGATCGAGAAGGAAGAACGATCCCGCGAGGGTTACGCCGGTCCATGAAGTAAGCGGCGACAGGTAGAGGTACTTGGCGGATCCCGAGTACCCGGCCTTCCACGCCGCCTCGATGCTCAATGCCCCCGACACCGGGTCGATGCGCACGACCTGTTGCTCGTCATATGCCGTCGGAGGCGCGGCCCACAATCCGTCAGCTGCGTCCCCGACCATGCCAGAATCGCCAAGCGACTCGGAGACCTGGAAGAGGCTCGCGCTCTCGGGAACGTGCCAAACGGGCTTTGCCTCCAGACCTCGCAGCATCCAGACCACGCCAACGTCGCTCACGGGTCGCGGCTGGGCGTTCACCCAGACGTCGTCACCGGACGCGACGATCCACTTCGCGAACCCTTCGCCGGCGAAGTGGAAGACCGGCGTCGCCACCGTGGCCCCCGGAGCGACGCGGTACAACGCTTCTGGGCTCTGGGTCTCGCCCGATGGCGCGATCCAGAGGCCGTCGTCGTTGTAGGCGAGGATCGCGTGCCACATCTTTGGCACCCGCAGCCGCTGTAGGACAGCACCGGTTGTGGCAGAAATCCGCATGAGGTCGATGCCCCCGGGGTTGTCCCATTCGTAGAGCCAGAGATCGCCCCCGCCATAGATCCACGTCGGTGCAGAGTCGGACCACGCCAACGCCGGAAAGGTCATCACGACGGGACCGAGCGTGTATCCCGGGGATTGGGAAGCGACGTGGGCGACGCGCACGACCGCGCTTGGGCCACCAGTACTCGCGGGCAGGTTCTTGTCGATCGCGAACACCGGCAGTACCTGTCGACCTTCAAGTGCCGGATCGGCGCAACTGCCGGCGCGCTCGTCGCTCGTGTTGAGCGACGACGGATCGACCGAAGCGGAAAAGCAGGCGTTCGCGACTTCCGGGTCGTTCGACTGGCTCGTCGATCCGTAAAGCACGATGCGGTCGTCGACGACGGCGATCTCGGAGTACTTGTCGCTCTGGCTGAGATCGATCGTCGCAACTCGCGCGACCCGGGTCTGGAGAGATGTTGGCCGCGAAGCGGCGTGCACCGGCGACGTGGTCAGAAAGGGCAGGCAGACTCCGATCCCTGTCAGTAGGACGGCTAGGGGCAATCGAACGCTCCGCACGACGGAACTGTATGTCGCGACGAGTCGAGAAGGTGAGCAGCGGTACCGATTCAGCGCTCTACCGAAACGTCGTCGCACGCGAGGATAGGGCTCTGTGGCAGTAACGATCTACGGCGTCTGCGCCGTCAGCCTCATGATGGCGGCGTACGCGCTTGAGTCGAGGAGCCGACGCCGCTACGCGCACAGTGCTCCGTAGCGAACAGAACGCGCGCCCGAACGAGATGGCGGCTGGATGTGGCGGCGACGCCGAACGACGGCTCGGCGTGCGCACGAGATCGCCGAGTCGGAGCGGAACCGCTACGAGCCACTGGTCGTCATTCCGCGTCGTGCGATGTGCGTTGGACGGTCTCTGCCGTTTGGGACTGAGGGCTGCGAGACTTGGGGGGTGGGCCCGGAGGAAGAAGAGCAACGAC
>JBEKMZ010000165.1:0-4006 GCA_049523315.1 Acidimicrobiales bacterium
GAAGCCGTTCGCCTGGCACAAGACCGCAGCCGAAATCATCGCCAAGGTGCGACGCGGAAGAGCCGCACTAGCCGAAGTCAAATCAGCGACGGACCACTAGGTCGCTCCCGACGCCTTTTCGACTGCGTACAAGGAAGAGGGAGGCATCATGGGTGCGAGGATGTTGCGTCGCATGCTTCTGATTACCGGAGCCGGAGTAGTGCTGGCAGCGATGGCGGCGGTTATGCCAGCCACGGCGACCGCGGCCCCGCCGGGACCGCGGTATACCTGGACAGCCATCAGCGTGCCGGGTTCGGTCGCGACCGTCCCCGTAACAGTCAACGACCAGGGGGTTGTTGTCGGTTCGTACTACGACGGCGTCGTCGGGGAAGTGTCCCATGGTTTCATCGAATGGGGTGGCAAGTACATCACTGTCGATGATCCGCTGGGCGCTACTGCACCAATCAGTAGCGGTGAAACGGTGGGCAGCTATGTAACTGGCATGAACGAGTTCGGGGAGATCGTCGGGGACTACTCGCCCAGCAACGGCGACGACTACGGCTTCATTGACCAAGGTGGCAGGTTCAGATCAATCCAGGATCCGTATGCCGATAACGTGACCGGCCTCGGTACCGTGGTGACAGGCGTCAACGACTTCGGAGAGGTCGTCGGCTTCTACTTTGACTACTCAATGACTATTCACGGGTTCGTCTACGAGAATGGCCGGTTCTCGACATACAACTGCCCGGGTGCAGGCACAGGGCTTAACTCGGACGATCTATATGGCTCCGCGGGTACCTTCTTCGGGTTCGTGGATAACGCCGGGGCGATCATCGGGACCTGTTTCTTCGAAACTAGCGGGTTCTACAACTTCATCTACCAAAACGGCCAGTTCACCCCGGTACCCAACGTTCCAGGAGCTTCGGAGACGATCCTCAGTTGGGTTATTGACTCCGGAATGTCTGGTGGCTGGTACATCACGAGCGGCGGCGTGACGGACGGTTACACCTACCAGAACGGCCGGTTCACCACGATCGAGGATCCCGCCGGTCCGTACGGAATCTACTTGGACGGTGCGAACGATTTCGGGACGGTCGCCGGCTACTACTTGGACAGCAGCGGGAACTACTACGGGTTCCTGCTGACTCCCAGCCACTAGGTGTCATATATCCGCCTGTCTCTCACTGGCGTCGGCATGACGGCGATCTAGATCGCCTCTGATCGACCACTGCCCCAAGGGTGTGCTACCCCGGCGTGTGGGCGCCGGGGTAGCGCCGCGTCTGGGAAAACCCACTCGGTTCGTCATCGCGTACCAGAACCACCGAGGCTTCTTCCTGCTCGGGGCTGGCATCGTTCCGATACTGACAGCTCTTGCCACGAGCACACTGGACCACGTCGCCCCCGACTTCGTGGCCGCCTGCGGCACCGAAGAGCTGAAGGAAGCCGAAGAGGCCACGGTGTTCCTCCGAGCTGTCGAGGAGCACGAAGACGTGAGCCTCAGCGGGGGCGACCGGGTCTTCCTGGAGGCGCTGGAGGCGATGCTCGACACCCCGGAGATGCGGACCACCGAGGAGTATCCGTCAACCTAGACCGTTTGGCATCCTGGCCTCACTTCCGGTTCCAACCTCGCCCTCGACATAGCGGGCAGCGCGTCACCCGGCTGAGGAGTTCTCATTACTGGTCAACCCGAACAGTGCGCGGCATCTCGGCTCGTCCTAGAGCCTGGAGAGTTCTGCGAGAACAAGGGAAGTTGGTAAGTCTCAAGCCGTGCCCGTGTCAAGCGGCACCATCCTGTTGGATCTGCCAACACGCATGTGGAGAGCGATGGCACCGCTCGTGATCGCCGCCCAGCCGCACCAGACAGAGGCAAAGCCATCGACGGTGAGCCAGGCAATGACTCCGACGGCTATCACGTTGACGACGCCGAAGGTAACCATGCGACGGCGACTCGACAGGAGCAGAGTCCCACAGACAGCCAACACATAGAGGCCGACGATGACTCCTCCGTGGCTGAGTTCGATCCCGTACGCGAGGTGATAAGGGCGCAAGCTCACGTTGACCGGACCTCGGACCATCGCTGTGAGCAAGACACCCGCAACAACCACTCCCAACGCAGCTAACGGTGCCATTGCCCGTCGACGCTGCCGTAGAGGCTCGTTTGACAAGACCGCCAAAGGCACGAAGATCGGGAGAACGACCAAGGCGATCAGAAGGTAAGCCCAAAGGGCAACTCGCTCGACCTCATGCGGCGTGTGACCTTGCAGTCCCAGCCAGACGAAAGCCTCGATGACCTGGTGGGCGCCGAGCAGCAACGGCAACGTGGCCAGCGCGATGTGATCGTGCCGCCGATGTACGTTACGAACAGCATCGAGGCCGATCGCGCCGACGACGATGCCTCCTACCAGATCAGCTTGAGGGGAAAAGCACACTTTAAGAGAGACATTAGGGTTGTCTCAGGAGATGCCAAGCATCTCTGTCGTCGGATGGCTGCGCGGGGGGACCGTGCCAAGAAGCCAGTGGATCAGCGCGGGCGCGGGTCTTGTGCTGAGCCAGTCTCAGGTTGCGGGCGGAAACCAGTCGAGTAATGCCGCCTGAGCATCGCTGCTCGGTGGCAGTGGACGCCGGTCGCTCGCCGCCTTTGGAACTCTGCAATGGCTCGTCCGCGGTAAGAAGGCACCCTCAGCCAGCGAACAAAGCGATCATCGCCCCCCTACGCCGGGCGGAGCGACGCAGTCAGCTCCACGAGTGGTTCCGGTTGCTGGTCCAGCAACTCTAGGCCCCGGGCGAATAGCGTGGCCTACTCGTTCACGGACGGGTTGTCGCCGTCGTGTTCCCGCGCCACTGCTTCTTACTGACACCTCAGGGTCTGAGGGCTCAAAGCCGGATCTCGCCGAAGGAAGGTGCCAGGGCATTCCGAGCCGGTCTTCGTGTCCATCAGGTTGGTCGGGTTCGGCACCATCATTCCTGCGGCATCGATATAGGTTACTGGCGCATGAAGTGGTGGCCAAGGAAGGGCCCCGTCCCGCATAACTCGATGCTCAAGGCGAGGATCCACGACCTGCTGGGCCCTTCCCCAAGTACGACGAATCAGACTTGGCCGACTGGCTCGACAGCAGATTGAAGGGCGACGAAGAGCACCTCCCCGACCGCATCCTCGAAATGTTCGCTCACGGGATGGAGGTCTATTCGACCATGACCTCTATGCCGAGGGACATACAGAGAGGGAAGCCACTGCTGCGAGAAACGAGCTTGCTGAGCGGCTCTACAAGGAAGCCAAGCGGCAGCAGAATCTAAGAAGCTAACCATCACCATCACTAGGGCCTCGCTCAGCGTGCCGGTGGCAGGACCAGGCGGTCACCGCTCGGTGACAAGATGAGCGCCGTAAGGCTTCGGGTCCTCCTGCTAGTGACATTGATGCTGACCCTTGCAGCCTGCACGACGAGCACTGCCAGACCGTCCGGCGTCGTAACCGGGCTTACCGTCGAATGCTCCCCCTCTCCCCACCTGTGAAGGTAGCCCTCTGCTCAGGCAGCACCCTCGTCGCAGCAGCGACGGTCCCAGCGGGAGCTAGCTACAGGCTCTCCGCACCCGCTGGTTCGTACCAGGTGATAGGTGGTGAGTGAGGTCCAACGGCGACGATAACGGTACGGCCCGGTTGCACCGTTGTCCTCAACGCTCCGCTGCTCGGCTGCGCTTAGCGCCTTATGCCGGTACGCACAACCGCCGCCCCCTCCCCGCTTCGTGGGAGCATCGACAGTGAGGTTGCGCTCTCTGCCGCTGGCGGTACTGGCGCTGACGCTCGCTGCGTGTACGCAGCTATCCCTGTGAACGGACCGGTAGTGATCACTGTTCGGCCGGTCCTAAGCGTCGAGCTCTCCGCCACACCGGCCGGGTGGGTACCGGTCGGAGGTATGACCTGAAGTTGTGGATCACCCACTCGTCCAAAGGCGCGACGTACCTTCCTCGTTGAAATCCAAGACGAGCAGCCGGCGTTAGCGCGCCGGCGAGGAAGGGACGCCGATGTTGA
>JBEKMZ010000166.1:0-4000 GCA_049523315.1 Acidimicrobiales bacterium
ATGGTGTTGGACCGCATACGCGCTTCGAGCTCGGAACGGTCACCTCGACGGAGTTTGAGTAGAGGAAGTCGCATCCCTCCATGAAACCACATCATTGTTATTAACGCGAGGATCCACTAGTAGGCGTCTCGGCCGTAGACGTCGAGCAGCCGGATCCGGGTCGCCTGGAGACGATCGAGCACGACCGCGGCGAGCCGCTTCATGAGCAGATAGCCGAAAGCCGGGTCCGCATCCGCCTTCGCTCGCAGGCACTCCGCGTCGACCGAGATTGCGCCTACTGGCTCGAGGGCGCGGGCGTCGAAGTTCCACCGGTAGGGCGGGAACATCCAGGACCAGCCGACGGGCTCCCCTGGGCCGATCCGGTCGATGACAAGCGGCACCCGGCCGGGCTCGTGCACCTCCAGGGCCACGTGGCCCCGTCGGAGCAGGAAGAGCGAGCGTGCCGGTTCACCTTCTTCCAGCATGAGCTGTCCCGTGGCAATGGCCACGTTCTGCGAACAGCCGCCGACAAGCTCTGCCACGTCGATGGGTAACCCGCTGAACAGGGGATGCTCCGCGACTAGCTCACCGATGTTCTCGGTCATTACCGGTCACCTCCCAACTCGATGTGGTCGCGAGCTGTGAGCGACCCGAACAACTTGGTACGACCCACGCGGTCCGCTGACACCGAGGCGCGCAAGTCCATGCGTTCACAATAGGCAATCCGACCACCTCTTCGTTAGGGTCCAAGGCCCTGTTTGCCTGTCCGAGCCACCGCCGCCAGCCCTCTGACCTGTCCAGCAGGGGGCCGCAGGCCTAACGGCGTCCGGCCGCGCGGCAAAGAGCTTCCGGGCGACGGTAAAACCACGGGATGACCCAAGAGCACTGGACAGATGTCGACCGGTATCTCGTCGATCGGCTAGTCCCCCATGACACCGCGCTCGAGGCAACGCTGCAGACCAGCAAAGTCGCGCGCCTGCCTTTCGTCCACGTGGCACCCAACCAGGGCAAGCTCTTGCACCTGTTGGCGCTCGCCACCCGGGCCCGGACCATCCTCGAGATCGGGACCCTTGGCGGCTACAGCACGATCTGGCTCGCCCGCGCCCTTGCGCCCGGAGGACGGCTGGTGACCCTCGAGGCCGACCCGCGCCATGCCGCTGTCGCAGAGGCCAACATCGCCCGGGCGGGACTTTCGGACGTGGTCGAGATCGTGGTCGGCCCTGCCGCCGAGACCTTGCCGGGGCTTGTGGCCGAGGGGGACCACAGCTTCGACTTCGTGTTCATCGACGCCGACAAGGCGAGCACGACCGAGCATTTCGCCTGGTCACTGCAGCTGTCACACATCGGAACTCTGATCGTGGTCGACAACGTCGTGCGCGGCGGGAAGATCGCCGACCCGACGACCGACGATCCGAACGTGCGTGGGATGCAGAGCTTCGTCGACAGCCTGGCTAACGAGCCACGGGTGAGCGCGACCGCGGTCCAGACTGTCGGCTCCAAGGGACACGACGGGTTCGTTCTTGCCCTCGTCACCTCCGATGACCATTAGCGCACGGCAAGCAGGTAGCTCGGCCGGTCGGGAGGCAGTTCATGACCTTCCCTTTATCGCCTAGGATCTCGCAGTCGGGCCGGACGTCGCAGACTGTCGGTCCAACAGCAGCAGCGGTTGATCCCTGCCGGCAGTTTCTTGCCGGCCGCCGGGACCTGTGGTGCAGCCTGGAGTGCACGCCGGCCTGTCAAGCCGGAGGTCGCGGGTTCAAATCCCGTCAGGTCCGCTCGTCGGTGTGGTCCGAGTCGCCACTCCGGCTGGCGCTCGAGACATCATCGGAGACGCCATGCGGTGCGACGTCGTGTCATGGGGCAATATTGGAGGACCGCCCACAATGGGAGGAGCGGTCGGGTAGCTCAGTTGGTAGAGCGCGCGCCTGAAAAGCGCGAGGTCACCGGATCGATGCCGGTCCCGACCACCGAAGACGCGCCCTAAGGCTGGGACACCTACAAGGCGGGCAACGCTCAGCTGCAGAGACTCTTATGAGCCGACGTGGGCCGCCAGGATGGCGTTCACCGAGCGATCGACGTCTTCCTCGTCCGTGCGCCAGTTGCATACCGAGATCCTCATCGCAGCCACTCCGCGCCACAGCGTCGGCGTCGGGTAGCAGGTGCCGTGGCGCTGGACCTTCTGGACGACGTCGCGGGTGTGGTCGTCGTCCACCTCGCCCGCGGGGCCGGCAAAACGGACAACGACCTGGTTCAGCTCCTGGTACATGACCTCGACGCCTTTCGCATCACCCAACGACTGTGCATACTTCTCGGCCATTGCGCAGCACCGGTCGATGACCCTCGCGAGCCCGTCGACCCCGAGCTGGCGAAGCGCAGCCCATACCGGAACTGCGCGGGCTCGCCTTGAGAACTCGGGGTTGAAGTCCACCGGGTCGCGGACGTCCTCGTCGTCGCCGGGCGGTAAGTAAGCGGCCCGGACCTGCATGGCGCGTCGTTGCGCGTCTGGCCGGGAGCAGATGGCGATCCCGCAGTCGTAAGGGGTGTTCAACCACTTGTGGGCGTCGGTCGCCCACGAGTCGGCGCGCTCGACGTCGTCGAGAAGGTGGCGGCGCGACGGATCGGCGCGGGCCCACAGTCCGAACGCTCCGTCCAGATGCAGCCAGATGTCGTCTGTGGTCCGGCGGTCGACCACGTCCCGGATGTATCCGATGGGGTCCACGGCGCCGCCGTTGACGTTGCCTACTTGGGCACAGACGATCGTCGGCCCGCTCACGGTGGAAAGAACCGCCTCGAGCGCCCCTGGGAGCATGCGCCCGACGGCGTCGACCGCGACGGTCCGGACGGCGCGCGATCCGAGGCCTAGGAACCGCAGCGCACGATCGATTGTGCTATGGCGTTCCTCACCCACTACAACGATCACCGGCGGGGCACCGACGAGCCCGTCCGCTTCCACGTCCCAACCGTGGGCGTCGAGCACATAGCCGCGAGCTGCCGCCAGGCACACGGTGTTGGCCATCTGGCCTCCGGTGACGAAGCCGACCGAGCACGTGGCGGGGAGCCCCAAAAGTTCCAGTATCCAGCGCGCGGTGACCTGCTCGATCGCACACACGGCCGGAGCGGTCTCAGCCATCCCCGCGTTCTGGTCCCAGGCGCTCACGACCCAGTCGGCGGCAATCGCAGCCGGGAGGGCGCCGCCCACGACCCAACCGTGGAAACGCCCCGAGCCCGTCGCCATGAGCCCGGGACCGGCCCGTTCGGCGAGCATCCGGACCACGGCGTCGGGGGACTCGCCCTTGAAGGGAAGCTCTTCGTCGAACGCCGCGAGCAGAGCCTTGCCGTCAGCGTCTGGTCGGACAGGCCGTTGATCGAGACTCGCCAGCCACCGTTTCGCCTCGATGACTGCCGCGTCGAGTGGTCGTTCGAACTCTGCCTTCAGCACGCTTCGGTCCCCTCCCTATCTCACGAGGCATCGCGGTCAGCGCCGCGAAGCCGCCGGTCTTGCGCGCTAGTTGATCACCTTTCCGGCTTCCGGGCGATGGTGGCTCGCTCCGGCTCAGTCCAAGCTGCCCAACATCGCGAGCACGCGTCCGAAACAAATCGTCGTTGACGAGGTCAGGGTCTGCGTACTGCTCGATGGCAAGGCCGTTCAACAGCGCCACCACGACAGTGACGACCTCGTCCACGCCAAGCCCACCCGCCGCCCGAGACCTACTGAGGATCTGTTCGATGCTATTCGCGATGGCCGCTCGCGACGCCCGGCGGTGAGCGAGGAATTGGGGTCGAACCTCGTCGTCGGGAACGGCTCGACGCCTGCTGTTGCCGACAGCCACGAACTCGGTCGTCGGCGCGGTGCGCCGGAGCGGCTCCGGGGTCGGATCGCCCACGAACGCCGTCGCCCTGCAGGTGGGCGGAGCGCTCGGTGTAGCCGTGATCGCAAGCGTGCTCTCGACGCGCTACTAGTGATGCGTCCTTCATTTAACGCGCGATTGCTCAAGGGCAACACGACCACGTCTCACCTTCT
>JBEKMZ010000167.1:0-3952 GCA_049523315.1 Acidimicrobiales bacterium
GATGATCGAGCAGGTCGTCGATGAGGTGCGGTGTCCGAGCTGTGGTGGGATCGCACAGGTCAAAGAGCGCCCGGTCGTCTCTTATGTCGACCTGCCCGTCTATGGCGCTGCGATGCGCCTTTCTGGAAGAAGCACCGGATGGTCTGTGTCGAGGACAGCTGCCCGAAAAAGAGCTGGGTGCTCACCGAGGGTTCCCCGGTTGACTCAGCTACCAGCGGAGGGCTTGAGCGCGGGAAACTTCCCTGACCTTCTCGAACCGATGTTCGGCTCTATTCCGATGCCGTGGCCAGCAAGTGAAGAGAGACCAATGTGGGGGCACCAGGTCATGGATAGGCATTCAATATTGATTCGTGCGGCGAGGCTCCGAGTCCGAGTTCCGGAGCCTTTCCAGTCCTGGGAGATTGAGGACCAGTTTGAGAGCTTCTTCAATGTCGCGTCGGACTGGCTGCGCGCCTGGACCGGCCTAAGTGCTCCTTCTGTCCCGTCGGACTCGAGCGATCCGGCTCTCCTGTTTGTCCGACCTCGTCGGAACCGAGGGGGCGTTCACTTCGCTGTGGGTCGAGCCTACGGTTCGATCGCCGCGTACGCGGAACGATCTGCCACTCGGACCGAGTTAGAGGCCGCGATCGTCTGCGGCATCAACCGCTACGGGTTACCGCCTCCGCAGTCGCTCCTGTATCGAGCCTCGTGGGATCGGACACGCGCTGACTTTCGTCAGGCCGTGATCGACGCTTGTACAGCATCGGAGGTAGCGCTGGCGACGACCGTGCGGTCAAAGCTCGCCGATATGGCGACTCCGGTCGCGGTGATTGACAACGCCTTGAAGAAAGCTGATGGCGTAGTTGACCTATATCGACTGTGGGTGATTCTCGGTGCGAGACCGCAGGCGTCCGAGGGCCGTGTAATGAATGAGCTAGCTGCACCACGCAACGACGCGGCCCACGGCGGCGCGATGCTCGGCCTTGATATTGCGGACAAGGCGATCGACGCGGCGAGCAAGATCGTGGAGGGTGCCAGTCCGCTGCCGGATCCACGACGCGTCACAGCTTTGGCGCGTCGCTTTGGGTCCGCTGCCACGAGGACAGCCTGACCCCGCCCGTCCTGGCTGGCTGGCTGGCTCCGACTGCGTCCTGGCTGGCTGGCTGGCGGGCTCCTGTCGCGTTCTCCCAGCTTGTCCGCCCTTTGTGTACTTCTACCGGTCCCTCTCTCCTATCCCCCCTGAGATAGGGAGACGCCGCCGACATGGATCGAACCTGAGACATGCTGCCTCCGGTACTCGGTTTGCGTTCCGATCCGCCGTTACAGAAGACCGCCGTCGAGCGTCAAGGCCTACATCAACGACCGTGGCGGCGTGTCTTGTCGACGACTTCAGCTCGCTCAGTGTCCACCTGCGTTTTCCCACCGAGCACTGGCGCCGCATCCGGCACACGAACCTGATCGAGCGCACCTTCGGTGAGTCACGTCGGCGCACCAAGGTGATGGGCAGGCTTCCCGGAGAGCGCAGCTGTCTCACCTTGGTCTGGGCGGTGCTCGATCGCCAAAGCCGCGGTTGGCGCGGTGTCACCGTCACCCCGAGGGCACTGCGTTGCCTGCAAGATCTGCGCCGTCAGCTGTTCGCGGACACCGAAGTCAACGACCACGCCGAGCTCGAGGTCGGCTCGGCTGCATAGGATGCAAAGGGAGCCTTCACCCGGGGCTGTTTACACCGGATTTAAGACGCAACCCCTTGCCACCCCGGTGCCAGGCGGTGCAGATGCAGCCGTTGTCTGTGAGCAAAGCGGCCGGCACCCCGTAGGTGAGGGTGGCGGCAGAGAAGACGCGCACCACGTCGAGCGCCTTTGTCACAACGACCGCCTCGGAGCCGACACAGAGCCGGAAGTGGTCGTCGATGAGAGTCAAGGCTCTGCCGAGGCGCCCGCTGCCTATATACGCAGGTCAGACGGTTTTCTTTTACCTTAGCAAAAGATCATTGACATGCTCGGACTTCGGGAGTACGGTCACGATTGGGTGGCGCATAGACGCTATCTGCCCAGCTCAGAACTCGGCACCGCCAACTCATCTCTTCTGTGGGCACACCGGGCGCGAGCTGAGAAAGCGAAAAGAGGAGGCAACACATGAGAAGACCGCGTCTATTGGCGGTGCTCGCAGGCGTCGCGACGCTTTCACTGGCATTAGCCGCTGTGCCGATGTCCACCACCGGTGCGGCGACCCAGAAGAATCGTGCGCCGACCGTGAAGTACGGCGGAGTGCTTCCCATCGCCATGCCGTGGGGCAGCATTCTGGATAACTTCAACCCGTTGACCCCAGGGGGCACGGGCGCCACTGCCGGTGGAACCGGCAGTCTTATTTACGAGCCACTTTTCTATGCGAACCCTGTCACGGGGAAGATAACCTCGTTGCTGGGCACGGCGTACAAGTGGCAAGACAACAACCTTCAATTCGTCGTGACGACGCGCCAAGGGGTCAAGTGGAGCGACGGGAAGCCTTTCTCTGCGAGTGACGTCGCCTTCACGTTCAACTACTTGAGGCGGTTCCCGGCCTTCGACACGAATGCGATTTGGAAGAGCCCACTCAAGTCGGTGAAGGCCACAAACTCCGACACCGTCGTTTTCCAGTTCGCCTCGCCGTACACGCCGATCTTCCTGCAGCTCGTGGCTCAAGAGATCATTCCGCGGCACATCTGGTCCAAGATCAGCAACCCCGTTACCTTTACAAACCCCAAGCCCGTCGGGACTGGCCCGTTCCTGCTCAAGTCATACACGTCGTTCCGGGTCACCTACGTTAAGAACCCGAACTACTGGATGGCGGGTCTGCCATATCTCAACGGGGTAATCATGACCGCCGTCAAGTCCAACACCACCGCTGAGTTGCTGATTCTCAACGCTGGCGCAGCTTGGACCTACGACGCAATCACCGACCCGCAGAAG
This sequence comes from Acidimicrobiales bacterium, assembly GCA_049523315.1. Lineage (GTDB taxonomy): Bacteria > Actinomycetota > Acidimicrobiia > Acidimicrobiales > Bog-793 > Fen-455. The sequence goes on from JBEKMZ010000167.1 coordinate 2,928, forward strand.
ACCTTTGTTGCCGCTGCGCCCAAGTACAACCACTACTGGTGGCCATCGGTGGCGCTGAACCTCCTGTACTTCAACATGACCGAGGCCCCCTTTAATGACGTCGCTGTGCGCAAGGCCGTAGCTGAAGCTCTCGACACCACGGTCATCACGGATCGGGCCTATTACGGCGCACTCCCTGTGGGTGACCCGACAGCGGTGACCACCGGCCAGTTGAGCACGTGGGTGACCCCATCGGTGACCTCCCTCGAGTGGCACTTCAGCGTGTCAGCCGCCCTGGCGACGCTCACCGCTGCTGGCTACAAGGTGGTCGGCGGCAAGCTCGAGGCGCCAGACGGCACGGCGTTTCCGACCTTCAACCTGCTTATCGGTGGGCCCGGCTGGACCGACTACATCTCCATCGCTCAGACGATAAGCCTCGAGCTGCAGGCGATCGGCATAAGCACCAACATCGTGCAGGACACCTTTGCCACCTACTATGCCGCCCTGCAGACAGGTCACTTCGACCTTGCTGTGTGCTGGAGCAACAACAATAACCCGACTCCCTACTACGAGTACTACGACCTGCTGAGCTCCAAGGAGACAGCACCAGTGGGGAGCACCGCCAACACGAACTGGGAGAGGTTCTCCAGTCCGACCGTCGACGCCGCCCTGTCCAGCTATGCGTCGACCAGTGACCTGGCGGTGCAGAAGGCGGACATGGTCACGATCGAGAAGGCCGTCCTCACTCAGGTCCCGGTTGTGTCACTCACGGCCCGGCCGAACTGGTTCGACTACTCGACGAAGTACTACGTAGGGTGGTCCAGCGCGTCCAACCCGTACAACGCCGGGGAAGCCCCGGACGCCTTTGGTGGCGGTGGCGAACTGATCTACCTCAACGTCCACCGGAGGTAGCCATTAGCCGGATCCGCTAGACCACACCGATCGACGGCTGACAAGCTGGTCGGGGAGGAGCATCACCTGCTCCTCCCCGACACGGACCGACCCGCCGGATGAAAGGGCAAACCAGTGAGGTACCTGTTTAGGCG
>JBEKMZ010000168.1:0-3944 GCA_049523315.1 Acidimicrobiales bacterium
GGAGTACTGGAACGATGATCCGAAGCCGTTCGCCTGGCACAAGACCGCAGCCGAAATCATCGCCAAGGTGCGACGCGGAAGAGCCGCACTAGCCGAAGTCAAATCAGCGACGGACCACTAGGCAAATTGGGTCCTGCCTTCCGAGTCTTCCAACTGTTGAAATGTGCCATCTGTACGGATCCAACGGCTCCCTGCTTAGTGGTAGCTCCCAGAACGACCTACAGGCCTACGACGCCTGGGGCGTGGAACACCAGCTCACAACACGCGCCCGCGAACCGAGTGCTCTGGGCTTCACTCCTCGGAAAAGCGGTCTTCAGCTTTGCTGAAGGCTCTTGACGCGAGGCGCTCCTTCAAGAACGTCGATCTGGCGCGGATTGTCGTTGAGAACTGAGGGTTCTCGCCGGTCCACAACGGGTCGTTCTGGGTGGGAAACCTCTACTTGGCCAGTGGGAGGGTTTCGCGTGTTGTCTGCTCCCCGATGGCATCTGACAGCACTGCCAAAAGGATTCGAGCGCTCGACTCCCCCGCATCTTCTACCTCGTAGGACTCCATCGCGTTAGTGGCGAAGGCCGACAGCAGGACGACGAACGCGTCTGCGACCCACCGCGGCGCTCTGCCCTCGCCTCCTTTCGCTCGCCACGCGGCATTGGCCAGCGTCTCCAAGAACTCGCGGCGGCGACCGTAACGCTCGGAGATGGCGGCTAGCACCTCGGGGGACGTGCCTGGCCGCCGAACGTGGATGTCCCAGAAGCCTCTGCCCAAGAGACGTCTGTTCATCCCGTGCAACGCCGCGGCTGTGTTCTCGAGCCAGCGCTCGCGACCGTCGTCCATGGAGGTGAGACCGGTCAGCTCTTCCTCGTAGATCTGCATGACCCTGGCGATGACGGCGGCGAACAGCTCTCCGTGGCTGGCGAAATGGCGGAAGACCGTCTTCCGACCGACGCCCGCAGCCTCGGCGACGTCGTCAACAGTGCCGTCGAGGCCCTTTTCCGCGAAGACCGCCATGGCGCCCTCCAGTATCCGAGCGTCAGCTACCGAACGCTGTTGGGCACGCAGCGGTGGCCTGTCGTCGACCTTGGCGGCGTTCGTCATTTGAGGTCCTCCCTGGCGTTCGTCAGTAACCATTTGACATGTTACATAGTCCATGTGACACTGTACAGAGTCATAAAGACCTCAATAGGGGTCGCCGAGGAAGGACCTCATGCTCGCGCACCACATCTCGTCGTTCGCCATGGAGTTGCAGTACCTGTTCGTAGGCCTCGCCCTCGCTGTCGTCCTCCAGCACTTGCTGGTGGGACGCCGGAGCCAGGCGGGCTCGGTGGCGTTGTGGTCAACGGTTTCAAGCGCTTCCCTGGCCGGTGTCCTCGGCGCCAACCTGTGGGTGTTCACGGCACCGGAGGGCCAGTTCAACCTGGCCATGTTCGTGCGGGACGTCCTCCTCGTCGTCGCTGTGATCGTCCAGATCCCGACGATCGCCGCCTTCGCCGGCAAACCGTGGCCGAGGCGCGGCGTCGCTGTGATGTGCGCCCTCGGCCTGGTCCGCCTGGTGCTCTGGCTGAGCACCGACCTCGTCTACGCGCACCGCACTAGGCCCAACGGCTGCCCAGTGTACGGGCCGCTCCTGTTGGTCCTCACCGTGCCGCAACTGCTCGTCTGTATCGCTCTGGTAGTCAAGCTGACCCGCGGTTGGAAGGACCGTTTCGAACGCTGGGTGCTCCTGACAGGCTTCGGGCTGGGCCTCGGAGTGGTCATGGCGTCCCTGCTTGCGGGCGAGACGCCTTTTGCCGAACTGCTCACGGGCTACTGGATCATCCCTTGGGTGCTGGCGCTCCAGGTGCTGTTCGCCCGCCGTGTGCGGATCCTCGAGGCCGCCTCCCAGTCGCACGCCCGGGATATGGCGATCGCTCTCGCAGTCCTCGCGCGGACCGAGCGCCGAAGCCGTCTCGCCCTCCAGTCGGGGGCGATGGGTTGGTTCGAGTACGACCCGGACACCGGTGAGCTCGAAGCGTCCCCAGAGCTCCGGGTCATGTTGGGGCTGGGGCCGACTAGGAGCGGGCTGACCACAGACACCGCCCTGGGGTTCTTCTACCACGAAGATCGTCCCCGCCTCCGAAAGGGTCTCGAGATGACCGAGGCGAATGGTGCCGGCACCGCCGAAGCCCGTTGGAAGCGCCCCGACGGAACGACGGTCTGGGCAGAGATGAGCGCCCTCCAGACCGAAATAGGGGACGGCAAGCGCGAAGTCGTCGGGGTGATGAAGGACACTACCGAACGCAAGAGAGCAGAACTGGAGCTCCTTCACCAGGCCCACACTGACGCGCTCACCGGGCTTCATAACCGAGCGGGCCTCACCGACCAGGCGGGCCAGGCTCTCGGCCGGGCTGAGCGGTTCTGCTTGTTGCTTGTAGGCCTCGACGGGTTCAAGGACATAAACGACACTCTCGGCCATCCGGTCGGTGACGAGGTACTGGTTGTCGCGGCCCGACGCCTCGCCTCGGGGCTGCGCAGCGGGGACGTCTTTGCCCGCTTCGGCGGGGACGTATTCGGCGTGCTCGTCCCCGAGGCCTGCGTACGAGCGGAAGAGATAGCGAACCACCTGCTTGAAGTCCTGCAAGACCCGGTAGAAGTCGACGGTGTCGCCATCACCGTTCGTGCCAGTGCCGGCATCGTCTGCGCCCCAGACGATGGGACGGATCCAGGCACGCTCCTGCGCCGTGCGGAATCGGCGATGTACACCGCCAAGCAGCACAACACCAGGGTCCACAGCTACCAAGGAGGCGATGACGAGGGAGCGGCCCGGCGCCTCCAACTCGCCGGTCAGCTCCCCCGCGGGATCAGCTCGGCGGAGATCGAAGTCCACTATCAGCCCATTACCGAGCTGGTAACGGGTCGTTGCGAGCTCTTGGAAGCCCTCGTTCGCTGGCACCACCCGGAGTTCGGCCTGGTGTCGCCTATGGAGTTCGTGCCCCTGGCCGAGCAGTACGGTCTCGGCCCTCAGCTCCTGCGCCGGGTCATGTCCGAGGCCCTGACACAGTGCGCCACCTGGCGGGCCCGGCACCTGGCCGTCTCGGTGGCGGTGAACGTCTCCCCCCGGAGTCTTCTCGATCCGGGTTTCCTACCCTGTGTGGCGACCGAGCTTGCTCGAGCGGGGTTGCCCGCCGACGCTCTGGTCCTGGAACTGACCGAGGACGCCTTCGCCTGCGAGGGCCTCGGGGTGCGCGACACCCTGGATGAGCTCCACGGCATCGGGGTCAGGGTCGCCATCGACGACTTCGGCACTGGTTATTCGTCGCTCGCCTACTTGAAGCAGCTCCCCGTGAGCACCGTAAAGCTCGACCGGTCCTTCATCGCCGGCCTCGGGTCCGACTGCAGCGACGACACCATCGTCGCCCTGGCCGTCAAGTTCTGCCACCAGCTCGGCTTGGCAGTGGTAGGCGAGGGCGTCGAGACAGCAGCTCAGCTAGATCGTCTGCGAAGGCACGGATGTGACGCGGCCCAGGGTTATTGGATCTGCCGGCCTGGCCCTCCAAGCACCATCAGCGGCTGGCTGACTACCAACAAGACCGGATCACCGGACTGGTCATCGTCGCGCCCGCGATCCGCGGGCCCCGCCTAGTCGGTGGTCGGAAAAGAACGCGGGCTACTTTGCTGCCTGTGCCGGCTTGTCGTCTGCGCAGCCGCGGTGCCAGAGCCGAATGGGCAATCGGCGCTGAGACGCCAGCGAGCCTGACACGCGCCGATTCGGCAGTGCAAGGTTAGGCACATCGCCCTGTGCCGATGGATAGCGCGACCGAACCTCGCATTGGGTGACTAGGTTGACTGAGAGCGTGCGCGGATAGGTGTCAGAGATAGACCATCCACCGGTCGTTGAGTTGGCCCGGCTTTCATGCCGGGTGCGACCCAAACCAACGACCAAGTGGAGGTCTCCACCATCATGCGCGCAC
>JBEKMZ010000169.1:0-3763 GCA_049523315.1 Acidimicrobiales bacterium
CTACCGCGTCGCAGGCCTTTCCGCCGCCGCGAACGGTGGCGGCCTTTGAGGCAGAAGCGCGGACCGCGTCCCGCTCCTCCTACGTCGCCACATACCAGACGCGGTACGTGGACGGCTCAATCATGGAGACGACAGTGGCGCGCCGTGGCGTCCAGTCGATGTGGCTCGTGAAACCACTCGGGACGAACGGTTTGCAGCAGGCTTTCATACAAGTTGGCCGCCATACCGTCTCGTGTCAGGCCACAAATGAAGGTCCATGGTCGTGCCAGTCGCCCTCTGAGATAACGGGCTCTCCTTCCTGGGCGCTCACATTCCTCCAGACGCTTCCGATCCCTTCGACCCTTCCGCAGCCTCACGAGACCCTCCGCCTTGCCCAGCAACGCCTCGACGGAAGAAAGGTCACTTGCCTGTTCCAGGCATGGACGGACACGGGTTGGCCGGCCGGTTCTGAGACCTCCCAGTGGTGCATCAACTCGTCGGGGATCTTCACCTACGTGGACAACGTGACCGGCGCGGCGGGACCGAAGCACATCATCTCGACATTGGTCTCCTGGTCGAGGTCGGTCCCAGAAGCCCTGTTCAACGAGCCCACGTCCACAGCCGTAGCTCCCGGCCGACCCTGGGCTCAGACCGCCCTACTCACCGAGGCTGGCACGGCGGCGCCGGTCCAGCTTCCTGGAACTCCTTATGCGTACGTTGTTGCGTCCTCCTCCGTCACTGGGTCATCGTCCCCGGGGCGCCTTGTTCGGATCGATCTTGCCGCCGGCCGAGTCACAGAAGGCCCGGCGCTCGCATCGGGGAGCTTCTTGCTTGCGATCGGCGGACAGATCGCGGTGCTCTCGCCCGCCCGCTATTCCGTGAGAAAGGGCCCGTCCGGTCCCGAGACATTGCGCCTCGTGCAGGGCTCGTCCATGACGCTAGGGCGTGGTGTCGTCGTAGCGGCACCGTCCCTCGGATATCAGACAACGCTCGTGAATCCTGGGCTGGCGAACCACGGTCTGTGGTACCAGGTGGGTTCTGGCAACGAGATCGCTCTAGTGGACACCCTCACCGGCACCGTCCTCCGCTCGATGGGATTCCCCTCGACGGTGATGAGTGTGGCTAGCTCTCCCGATGGAAGGCTCGTCTACGCCACATTCGACGGGACGGACCCCAGAACCAAGCCTCCGGCGGGGGCGATCGTCATCGACGAACTCGATGCCTCGTCCTTGAAGGTCCTAGCCCGTCAGTACCTCGACGGGGCAGTCATGGCTTTCGCGACCGCGGTGCCTGGCGGAGTGTGGGTGGCGAACAGCGGAGGCATGCAGTGGTCGGAGTTCCTCTACCTCTCTCCGAAACTTTCGCAGGTGGTGAGGAAGCCTCTGTTCCCGTTCCCAAGCGGGACGATACCCACGCTTGATGGCGTAGTTACTCAGGGAGACTCGGCCCAGGTCTTCGGTCGCAGCGTCTTCCTAGTCGGGTCGGCGGGTGCCAGTTGTGACAACCCAAGCACAGGCCTTTTCATCGCTGGGGCCTCGTTTCCCGAGTTGAGTGGCGGCGGCTTCGAGTCCTGGGATCTCTTTGCCGCTTGGCACGGCCTCCTTTATGGTGTTCGTTTCGCTGCCTCCCTGTTGAGTTTCGAAATCTTGCGGATTCAACCACCGACGACTTGTCGGGCTTGAGGCTGTGCTCGTCCGGGATTGGCGCCGGCCCCCCGCCTCCTGCCTTCCCGGTCGCCGGTACGTTCTGGGCGTTCGCTCGTTGGCGGGGCGATACCGGCCGATGACCCACGTCATGTTGGGCTGAGGGTTACACGTTCGGCATAAGGGCCGATTAGTGGTGTGACCAGCACTTTGTCCGCGAAAACGACACAAGATGCGGTCCTAGGTACCTGGCCCTTGGCTCACGAGTGGGGCCTATGGTAAGGGCCCCGCGAACGGCCGAACCGGCCGCACGCAGGGACGAAGCACGGCCGCCGCCGGGCGCTTGATTACTCACAGTGAGCAAACCGCCGGCCCGCGAGGCCTGGGCCAGGCGTCCACGCTTGGCACGAGGGGCGCCCACGTTCGCCCACGTGGCTGCGCAACGGGTGGGGAGGTAGTCAGGGTGGCGGGAGGGCGGCGCCCCACTAAGGGGCGAAGGCAGGGGACCGCGGGCGGCGAGGGCGTCAGGGAATGCTGTCGGTTCGGCTAGGGAGCGCGACTACCAGATGGCCTCGGAAATGCGTTCCTTGGCGTCGAGGACACGCGTGACAAGGTGTAGGCGCGAGCCGTTGAAGACCTCGACATAGTCCAGCGGCTGTCGGACGGTTCGAAGACCGTAGTGGCCTGGAGCTTCGTACTCGTCAATAAGGATGAGGCGACCGTTCGGGCTTGCAGCCAGACTGGTTCCGTCCTGGCCTGGCGGAAGGTTCCAACGGCCTGTCACCTTGAAGTGTGCGTTCAACTGCACCAAGGCGGTGGCACCAATGTCGTTGTAGGGACCGGCTCCGCCCAATGCACATGCCTTTAGGGCGAGCACACCCCAGGCGTCGGGGACCGCCTCCAGATAGCCGCAGTGCCGAGGTGCTTGCATGAGCGTCGCGGAACGAATCGAGGTCGGAGAAGTGGCCGAGATAACCGCAAGCTCGGGTTGCGCAGGAGCTAGGCAAAAGCCGTAGCCGTATTCGTGCGCCTGCCCCTGTCGAACCAGTGACGGTGCATATCCGAAGATGAACCTGCCGTCAGATGTCCAGGCGGGAGCCGAGAAGCCGTGACAGACACCGGCATCCGCCCCGATTGACCACCTCCGTCCGGTGACAAGGTCGCGGACGACGAAGTAGGTGTTGAAGTACGAGCGGTTGCACTGGCCCGTCTCGTAGACGACGTAGCGCCCGCTCGGACTCGGCACAACGCCGGAGAACGAAACAGATGGGGGCGTGCGGAAGACGACGAAGCTCTGCCCGTTTTGCGGGTTCATCTTCATCGCCGCACCGCCGCAGCTATTCGGCTCTGGGTTGCCTCCGGCACCGCGGCCTCGCGCTAGCGGACCTTTCGACTCCGAATACCAGATCCAGCCGTCAGGACCCTGTATCAGGCCGCCCGACCCCCAGCCCGACGAGTCCCGCAGCTTCGCAACCATCCGGATAGGACGCCCGTTGCGTGCCGAGAACTCCTCGATGACGGACTTGGCGGAGTACGGCCCGACGCTCCAGATGGCATAGAAGTGCGCAGTCGAAACAGGCAGTGGCTTGAAGCGGGACGAGACAAGAGCCAGATCGCGCGGGGCCACTTTATGGTGGGGGGATGCTGTTGTCGCCGAGCAAGCGGCCAGCGACAACGCCAGAGCAGCGGCGACGATAACCCGCAGCCCGCTACTGCAAACGTCACGCGCTTTCACAAGAGCAAGAAGCGCGGAACGGTCCCGATCGCGTACGGGGAAATGTCCTTCAAGAGCGTTGTTCACACCGTTAGCTGACCTGGACGCCCGTCGTTCTGCTTCGGCGTGTACCACTCGTCGCATCAGCGGTACCTCCTATCGACGTACGCGGTGACATCATGCATCCGCGGCGACGGGCAAGGGGGTCAGGGACGGCGTGGTCGAGGGCGGGCTACCCCAGCGGTTGGAACGACGCCAACACCCGTTCGGCGAGCCGTCTCAGCCTCGGGTACTGCATCGCCTCGCGTGGCCGACCAACTGCGGGCCGTCGAGGATGACACCGACATACCACCGGATGTGGCCGTTGGTGACCATGTCCCCGCCTTAGCAGCCGTCGTTGCAGAACAGGGGCGTGATTTCCGACGTT
>JBEKMZ010000170.1:0-3756 GCA_049523315.1 Acidimicrobiales bacterium
CGCTGCCCGCACGCGATGGAGGTTTGCCGCGCGAAGGAGCCGGTGGGTGTGGAGCTCAGGCCGAGCCACCTCGCCGAGTGCTGGCTCCACGGTCCGCAAGAAGAGATCCCGCCCGATGGCCGTCGCCCACTGGAACGCGAGGAGATCGGCATTGCAGATGAAGCTTGACTCCGGGACGACACCTCTCCTCGACGTGCGCGACCTCCAGGTCCACTTCTCGCTGCGGGGGAACTTCCTGCAGCGGATGCTGGGTCGGGACACGGGATCTGTGAAGGCGGTCGACGGCGTCACCTTCAAGCTGCGGCGGGGCGAGGTGCTGGGCCTCGTCGGCGAGTCCGGGAGCGGAAAGACGACGCTTTCGCGCGCGGTGCTCTCGCTCGTCAAGGTCACGGGCGGGTCGATCGCGTTCAACGGAGAGACGATCTCGGGGCTTTCCGAGCGGCATTTTCGGCCGCTACGCAAGCGGCTCCAGCTCATCTTCCAGGACCCGCACGCATCGCTCAACCCGGCGATGACGATACTCGACGCCGTCGGGCACCCGCTCAAGATCCACCACATCGCCAAGGGTGACGACGAGGTCCGCCGTCTCGTCTCCGAGTCTTTGGAGCGGGTTGGCCTCGTGCCAGTGGAGCGGTTCTTGCGCAAGTACCCGAGTGACCTTTCCGGCGGCCAGAAGCAGCGCGCCGTTCTCGCCCGGGCGATCATCCTCGGGCCGGAGCTCGTGATAGCCGATGAGCCCGTCTCGATGCTCGACATGAGCGTGCGCGCAAAGATGCTCGAGCTGATGGGCGACCTCAAGCGTGATCTCGGTCTCACGTACCTCTACGTCACCCACGACCTTGCGACAGCTCGATATGTGTGCGACCGCATCGCGATCATGTACCTCGGGCGGATAGTCGAGATCGGTTCCGCGGCCGAGATCTACTCCGAACCGCGCCATCCCTACACGAGGGCGCTGCTCGAGGCGATCCCCGAGCCGGACCCGAGTCACAAGGTGCCCCGCGACCTCCCAAGGGGCGAGGTGCCCGACGCTGCTGTCCCGCCGCTCGGTTGCTCGTTCCACCCGCGCTGCCCGAGGGCTTTCGGACCGTGCGGTTGGGAGAGCCGCGACCTGCGTTTGATGCTCGAGGAGAGGTGGGCGGCGCTCGGTCCCGACGAGTTCACGCGCGAGCGCCCGATCGTCGGCGATCTCGGGGGGCTCGACTCTCCGTCGATTGAGGCTCTCATCCCCGCGGGGCGCGGCCACGCCGTGGCCGAGTTGACCGCTCTGCTCGACGAGCAGCGGAGGGCCACGCCCGAGGACCCGTTCTGGAGAGGGGTCCTTTCGACCGAGCCGCGGACCCATGGCGTCACGGTTCGCTTCCACGACCACGTCACGCCCGAGCTGCAGCCCGTCGTCGACGTCGTCGAGCCAGTCGAGGTCGCCTGCCACCTCTATCGTCCCGACCTCGCGGCACCTTGACGGGACCGATCCGAGAAACGCAAGCGCCCTTCCGCATGATCGCCCGCGAATTGCTTGAGCTCCCTGATGGGCGACGCCTCGACGTCCGCGTGAGCGGGCCGCCAGAAGGCGTTCCGTTCATCTTTCACCACGGGACACCTGGTGCCGCCAACCCGTTTCGAGCCATCGAGAGGGCCGCTCACGAGCGGGGGCTGCGCCACGTCACGACGTCGCGACCTGGGTACGGGGACTCGAGCCGCCGAGCTGGCCGTAGCGTCGTCGATGTCGTGGCGGACACCGAGGCGGTGCTCGCCGCTATCGGCGCCGAGCGATGCTTGGTCGGCGGATGGTCCGGCGGAGGCCCTCACGCGCTCGCGTGCGCCGCAGGGCTGGACGAGGCCGCAGCAGTGCTGTTGATCGCCAGTGTTGCCCCCTACGGGGCCGACGGTCTCGACTGGACAGCTGGCATGGGCGAAGACAACGTGACCGAGTTCGAGGCCGCGGTCCAAGGTGAGGGGCGGTTGCGGCCCTACCTCGAGGAGGTGCGGGAGTACCTGAGGAAGGTCACCGCAGCCGGCATTGTGGCGTCGCTCGGTTCGGTGCTACCCGTGGTGGACAGGGCCGTGCTGACCGACGAGTTCGGGGAGGACATGGCTTCCGCTTTCCACGAGGCCTTGCGGATCGGGGTCGACGGGTGGCTCGACGATGACCTGGCATTCGTCAAGCCGTGGGGTTTCGATCTAGGTGAGGTCTCGATCCCGACCATTATCTGGCAAGGGAGCGCTGACTTGATGGTGCCGTTCGCCCACGGCCGGTGGCTTTCCTCGCAGCTTCCTCGCGCCTCGGTCCATCTGGAACCGGGCGAGGGTCATCTCTCGATCAGCCTGGGCGCGATCGGTCGGATGTTGGACGAGCTAGTCGAAGCTAGCGGGTGGATTCGTTTCGATAGTCGGGCCCTTTGAGGTAACGAAACGGTAGTGTAAATGACTCTGAAACGGGAGTGTTGCCGTCGAACGACGTGGCAGCGACGGTTTTAAGGCTGGTGTGCGTGCCTACAAAACGGTAGCGGAGAGTCATACGAAATGGTAGTGTAAAAGTATGATCCCGAAGTGGCCGTATCACCGCAGAGTCGTCGACACCGAGCTGGACGAGCTTCTGGGGGACCTTGTAGCCATCACTCTCGACGGCGCTAAGGCGGTCGGGAAGACGGCTACTGCGACGCAGCGAGCAGCGACCATCTACGAGTTGGATCGTGACGGCGTCCGCGAGCTCGCCTCCGCCGACCTTGACAGGGTGTTGAACTCACCGCCCCCCGTTCTTCTCGACGAATGGCAGCGCCTGCCTGCGATCTGGGACGCCGTGAGGCGCGCCGTAGACGAGGATCCAAGCTCCGGCCGGTTCCTGCTGACAGGATCGGCGTCGCCGGCATCCGCGCAGACCCACAGCGGCGCCGGGCGCATCGTCAGGTTGCGGATGCGTCCCCTCAGCCTGGTCGAACGGGACGTCGCCACCCCGACTGTCAGCCTCGCGCGGTTGCTCGCTGGCGGCCGGCCCGTCGTAGATGGCACCAGTGGTGTGCGCCTTGAGCGCTACGTCGAAGAGATCGTTGCCTCCGGGTTCCCCGGTATCCGGCCGCTCGGAGAGCGGGCCCGGCGGGCGCAGCTCGATGGGTACTTGGCCCGCATCGTCGACCGCGACTTCACTGACATGGGCCGCAGCGTTCGCAACCCGACGGTGTTGCGCCGATGGATGGCTGCATATGCGGCCGCGACAGCAACCGTCGCTTCCTACGACAGCATTCGCCGTGCGGCTACGGGGGGCGAAGGCGACAAGCCAGCCAAGACGACGACCCAGCCCTACCGGGACATCCTCGAACGGCTGTGGGTAGTGGACCCGGTCCCAGCGTGGACGGCGACGCACAACTACCTCCATGGGCTCGGCTCTGCACCTAAGCATCACCTCGCCGATCCGGCGTTGGCCGCTCGCATTCTCGGCTTTGACGCCTCCGCCCTCCTTGAGGGCCGGACCGTCGAGCCGACTCTCCCACGAGACGGTTCGTTTCTTGGTGCGCTGTTCGAGTCTCTCGTCACCCTCGACGTGCGCGTGTACGCGCAGGCGGCCGAGGCTCGGGTCGGCCACCTGCGAACCCATCGAGGCGCTCACGAGGTCGATCTCATCGTTGCTCGTGCTGACCAGAGCGTCGTCGCGATTGAGGTGAAGCTCGCTTCGGCCGTGAACGATCACGATGTTCGCCACTTACGCTGGCTGCAGGAGGAGATCGGTGACCGCCTGCTTGATGCGGTCGTCATCACCAC
>JBEKMZ010000171.1:0-3610 GCA_049523315.1 Acidimicrobiales bacterium
TGCCACCCTAATTAGATTCTCTCGCCGTACATAATCCCTGGTCAGCGCGCTCGGAGGAACTCGAATCCCCAACCTTCTGATCCGTAGTCAGATGCTCTGTCCAATTGAGCTACGAGCGCAGAACGAACGGCACTCTAGCTGACCTGGGGCGACGGTCAACACTCGCCGGTCACGGACCGTCGATCGACGGCTCCGGTCGGTTACGAGTTTAGAGCGCGTAACCGAGGTTCTAACGCTTGGTGGCCGTAGGTCTGCGGCAAACGGCGAAGGTTTCCAGGGCCCCGGCACCAGCCCACTACGCTTGAGCTGGGATGTTGACCAGGGCGCGATCGTGATCCTATCGAGGAGACCCAGACGATGATCTGCTCGCAGTGCGGACTACCGCTTCCACCCGATGTCGGATTCTGCCGAGCGTGTGGGGCATTTGTGCGCCCCCGAAGTGCATCGGGGAATCAGATGACGACACCGAACCCCTCTCAATCTGCCGCTGTGACTTCCTTCCCGGCCACGACGGCTGTACCCACGTCCTCGCCGTGGCCGACGGCCTCAGGCGCGACTGGGGCATCCGCATCGTTGACCCGGTCGGCGCCTCCACCTGGTAGGCAAGCTCCGCCATCGACGCTCGGTGACGTGTTGGCCGCGGCGGGAGCTGGTCTCGTGCTCGTTTCGCTGTTTTTGACCTGGTACAGCGTCACCCTCACCGCGCTCGGAGTTCAGTTCTACGAATCGCTCGAGCGAGCATTCCTGTCGCGCCTGTTCCCACAGATTGCCAGTAGCCTCGACGGGTTGACGGGACCCCTGACGTTCTCCGTACCCGCTCTCGGCTCAGGCGCTGGCGGGTGGCGGTGGGCGATCCTGGTCGTGTCGATAATCCTTCTGCTCGAAGTCTTGTTGGCAATCGCCTCGAGCGCGAGAAGCCAATCGCCTCCGAGCTGGCCGCACACAGTGATAGTCCTGCTGCTGTCCGTCAGCGATCTCGTACTCGTCCTGGCGGCGTTCTTCAGCCTGCCCTACGGCAGTGCCCCCTCCAGCTATCTAAGCGTCGCCCCGGGCGTCGGTGCCTACGTTGGCATTCTGGCGGCGCTTCTTGCCTGCGGTGGTGCCGCTGTCGGATTGGCAAAAAGCAGACCGGTTGTCTCGCGCTAAGGCTCCGGGACGCGGCCGTAGCTGACGATGACGTATTCGACGCCTCGCGACGCCCACCGTGTTCGGAGAGGGTGGACAACGTTCGAACCAGGCCCTCTGGGACCAGTTCCGGCAGTCGATAAAGAATCTTCTCTAATGAGCCGCCCCGAGCGATTACTGGAATAGTAAGTTCGGGCCTTAGGAAGGGATAGTTTCCTGGGGCTTTGTAATCTGTCTAGGCACCTTCCCCGGGTTGGTGACCCTGCCTCTCCCGGTGTTTGCCGGTCCCCAAGTCCGCCCTGCGGAGTAGGGTGCGGCTCCGACCGTCGAGATGGGTGTTGTTCTGCGCGCGTCATTCTCGGCCGCGCGTTAGGCACCGATCGTGGGCCAACGGACTCCGTGCGAATCCGTCGACATGCTGGCTGGATCACGTTGTTCCTACCAATCAGGCGTGTTGGTCTCGAACTAGTTGATCTGTTATCGCCAACGGGGTCATCCAAGACCCCGGCAACGTCGCGCACCACCCGTGATGTCGGCGCTGCTCAGGTGCCTTGCACGAGGCTGCAAAAAGTGATAGCAATTAATATCAGTTTATCGAGGGCCACACTCTAGGAGGGATCATGAGCGAGTCTGTCCAGTCCGACCGCGAACCCGAGGCGAGTCCCGTCGGTCATTCGGGAATCCGCGTCGAGATCCACGAGCGCCCAGCGTGGGCCATCAGCGGCTGGCTCGGCGTCCTCGTCATCGCCGGCTGCATCGTTGGCGCATATTTCCTCGCCAACAGTTCCGTCAAGGGCGTCATCGCCGCGCCAATCGTCGTGGGGACCGTCATTTTAGGCTCGCTGACCATTGTGCAGCCCGGCCAGACGAGGGTCGTGCGGTTCTTCGGTCGCTACGTCGGCACCCTGCGCCGAACCGGCCTTTGGTGGATCCTGCCTCTCTCTGACCGGCGGAGCGTGAGCATTCGGGTCAGGAACTTCGAGACGAACCACCTGAAGGTCAACGACGCTGATGGCAATCCCGTGGACATCGCTGCCATTGTCGTCTGGCAGGTTGCCGATACCTCGCGTGCTCTTTACGCTGTCGACGACTACCTCAATTTCGTGCGTGTCCAGGCCGAGTCGGCACTGCGCCACGTTGCGACCACCCATCCCTACGACAACCCCGCAGACAACGGCCTGTCGCTTCGCGGCTCGACCGACATCGTCGCCGGCGAGCTCGCCACAGAGATGGCCGAGCGCGTCACTATTGCCGGAGTGGAGATCGTCGAGGTGCGCATCAGCCATCTTGCCTACGCGTCGGAGATCGCACAGGCCATGTTGCGCCGACAGCAGGCCAACGCCGTCGTCGCCGCCCGCTCTCGTATCGTCGACGGCGCGGTCGGAATGGTTGAAATGGCACTCGAACGGCTGGCGGAGCGTAACATCGTCGAGCTTGACGAGGAGCGCAAAGCCGCGATGGTGAGCAATCTGATGGTCGTACTTTGCAGTGACCAACCGGCTTCGCCGGTAGTCAACACCGGCACTCTCTACTCGTGATCGGTGGATGACCGGAAGCAGGTACTGCTGCGAATTGATCCCAATGTCCATGATGCCCTAGCCCGCTGGGCGGCCGATGAGTTCCGCAGCGTCAATGCCCAAATCGAGATGCTGCTGCGCAGAGCCCTCGACGATGCCGGGCGAATGCCGAAGCGAGCTGGACCCTTGCCCAAACGGGGCCGGCCACCCATCGATCGCCGACTGCCAGGCAACAGCCCGTCTACTTGACCAGCACAACTGTTCTGGGCGCGGCACGCGACTCGTCCAGCATCCGGAGCGCTGCATCGACCACTCCGGCCAGGAAAGGCGAGCACAGTTTCGATCTCGTCACGCAAGCCAGGCAGTCGCCGAAGGACACGCCGATGACTACGCGGCCCTTGAGGGAGTCCCAGTCGGGGACAGTCGCGAAACAGAACGCGCGCACCGATCATCGATCATTCCAAAGATGCCTGCCGCGCCATATCGGCGGCAACGGGTGCTCTAGGCCGATCGGCGCCGATCGCCGACTCGGGCGCGAACGTTGATCTGACAACCGAATCTGATGTTCCGCTGTGCTGCGCTGCACCATGGTTAGCGGAACGAGGTCGACGACGCGGTTACCACCACATCGGCTTTCTCTCTTGCCATTCGACAAGGCAGCCGGCCCACGCGCGGGTCGAGAGAATCTCCGAAATCGCGTCGGTCCAGAAGTACTAGGGCCTGTCTCCTGGCAGAGGGACTGCTACGCCGCGGCGACCCAGCCAGCCTCGGACCGGAAAGCACACACGCCGGTCGGCGGCGGGACCTTCCGTGGATGCCTCCCTGTGGGGACCCGTTAGGACCCGGCGACCAGCCTCTCGAGGTTCTCCAGGCTGGCCTCGATCTCGGGCCGCCACCGCTCGCCCCCTTTGACCGCCTTCTGCAGCCAATCGGGTGAGCGGCTGCAGTCGAAGAACTCGGTGACCCGG
>JBEKMZ010000172.1:0-3580 GCA_049523315.1 Acidimicrobiales bacterium
TCGCCGCCCTGCCAACCGATCTTGCTAGCCGCGTTACCCACTGCCTTATTGAGGGCTCTGCCTGGATGTCGGACGACCTCACTGACGATTACCAGGCCGGCGAGATCCACCACCAGCAGTATCAGGCCGAGACGGCCGATCAGCTGCTCGACGACATCTCGGATGCCTCCGCGGTTATTGACTACGTACGGGAACGGCTGACCGTCATCGGGTCGGTGAAGAGCGACCGGGTGGTAGTGCCCAGCCCATTCCTGGCCGCGGTAATCGAGCGCGATCCGAATGTCGCTCGCGCAGTCATCAAGGCAGTCATCGCCGATCCGATCGACCTGCTCGGACAGGTCTTAAGCGTCGCGCTGTCTCAACTGGCGGTGACCGCCCCAACCGAGGCGGTCGAACATGCCCAGCAGCTGTTGGCAGTCGAGAGCCTCGGCCTTGACTGGCAGATCGCGTACGCTTTCAGCCTGGGACTTGGGGCACGTACGGACCTTCGTCCGGAGGAGATCGCGCTCATTGAGTCATTGGCCAAGCACCCGGACGCAGCCGTTCGTTCCCTGATGGTCTACGCCGCCGACAATCTCGCGGCCACACAGCGGGCTCGGGCAGTTCGTCTGCTGCTGAGCATCGACTTCAGTGATTCGGCGAAGGTGGCCGGGGCCGTCCTCGGAGAGTTCAAGGGGCGGGTATTCCGCCTGGACGATCTCGCGGTGCCGCAGCGAAAGGACCTACTCAAACGGCTGGAGGTTTGTCCCAACCTGGATGAGTACGCGATCGGGCTGTTCCTTCGCGCTGTCGCGGAGACCGACGCCGAGAGCATGGTCGCCATGCTCCAGGCGCGTATTGCCCGGCAAACTGAAGGTAGGGAGGCGTGGCTTGAGGGCATCCCGTGGGCTTGGTCCCACGCCGGCCAGTCTCCCGTGATCCTGCGCGACAATCCGAAGTTTGATCGAGTGCTTGGGCAGCTCCTTGCCTGGCTGAGTGGATCAGACGCCTTGCAGGCTCACTACAAGACACCGCTCGTGAAGGCGATCGTTGGGGCCTTCGACGATCCGACCATTGCTTTGCTCAGAACCTGGCTGGAGCAGCATCCAGGTAAGGACAGCCTTGAGGCGGTGAGCATGGCACTCGGTGAGGCCCAGTGCTCGATCATCTGGACGCAACAGGCCTTCATCGTGGAGTTGCTGAAAGCGGCCGAGGCGTTTGGCACAGATTCCCAGCAGACGGTGGGTCGGAACCTCTCCAAGGCAGCAATGTCTAACTCTGAACTTGGTACAACGCTGGGCGGACAAGCGGCCAGCGAGGGTGAGCTGATAACTAACGCTCGGCGGATCATGCACGAGCTCCCGGTAGGTTCCGTTACTCGTCGCTTCTACCGGGAGCTTGCCGACCACGTTGAGCAGATGACGCGGTGGCGCTCGTCGTCACCGTTCACCTGAGCTAGGTGAAGCTATCTTCTTGTAGAAATTGAGCCCTCGTGGCTTCCCGCCCGATGTTGCCCTACGGAGTGCAGGAACCTTCTGGTCGGCCCTCTCACGATTTAGGACAAACCAACGCCGACTGGCACAGAAACAGAGTCCGCGCGCAGGTCGTCTCCGACTCACTCTGCGGACGACCAGAGCACCCTTGCCTTTGCCCCTAGGGCAACCTTGTCGCTTGCAGAACCTGCCCAGCGCGACACCGCGAATCCTCTGGCCGGTGCTAGACCTCGCGACCGTGCGGAAGCTCGGTGTCGTGGTGACGTTGACCGTGACGCTTATGCTCGCCGCTTGTACCGGTTCGGCTACGGTCACAACGGCATCCCGTCCCTTACGGCTCGATACGTCACCCGAGGCCATCACCAGACTGGTGGCAGCCGCCCAGCGAGCGACGGGTGGCACGTTTAGCGCCGTCTACCGTCTGTCGGACCCTCTGGTTTGGGGTCGAACATTCTTCTTCGTGCAACGCTTTGCTCATGGCCAACTCGCGTCCTTTATCTCGCGATCACCAGCTTCGGCCGCCGAGGCTAAGTCGGAGTTCTTCTACACCGGCCACGGTGAGTACACCTGCGTACGCCTCCGAGTTGTGGCCCCTTGGCAGTGCTCAAGACTCGGTGGTGGCATGGCCGGTTCGATGCTCTTCTCCGACTTCGACGAGCCTGGTTTTCTTTTCGGTGATCTGAGCTTTGCCGCTTCACAGAATCCAGCCGTCGACATCGTCCCTAGGACGGTCGCTGGAAAAGAGGTATCTTGTCTCGCCTTCGGGTCCACCGCCAAGGCGTGTTTCCTGGCGAGCGGTTTCATCGGCTACTTCTCGACGAGCGTTGCCATCGACAACGGATGGACCGGTGCTGCAGCGCTCTTGAGCTACCACCCGGGTGTCCCCGCTGGCATCTTCGTTCTGCCTGCCAAACCAACGCCCGCGCGGTGATGCGTACGCGAAACGCCGCCCGACCATCTTCTTGAAGGTGATGACGGTGCGGATTGCTCGCGTCCTTGTTGCGCTCATCACGGCGGCAGTGCTCGCCGCTTTTACAAGCACAAACGCTCCGGGCATCGTCCACTCGTTGCCGGTCAGATTGGACATCTCGACCGTAAAGCCATTTGACCTTGCAGCTACGCCTGGCGCCCGCCAGCGACACGCGGCAGTCGCGTCCGCCAATCCCTGGCGTGCCTACTGGACCTCGGTGAACCCCGGCAACGGCATCAGCTTTGCTACGGCACAGGTCGGCTGGCGCCTCGACGGTCAACCATACGGCCCAGGTATTGACGACAACCTCGGCAGCGGCGTAGCGGACAACGGCAGCGCCTGGCCGGGCACCTCGATCACTGCGACGGACGACGGGGGCCGGACGTGGTCCACCATCCTTCGCGTCAGCACCGGTATCTGGGGCCTCGACCTTGTCTCGCCGCAGGTCGGCTTCGCCGTAGGCGTGACCGCGCTTTTCCGCACCACTGACGGAGGCAAGCACTGGACAACCGTGGGTGAGCCTGTCCAACACAGCCTTGTCTGGGTCGGCTTCACATCGAGTCGTAACGGCTACGGTCTAACGACGACCGGAACCCTGGTCGAGACGACCGACAGCGGGTCGTCCTGGACTTCCACCGACCTCAAGGTGACGGGGACTTCAGCCTGCTTTGCCTCGCCGTCGATCGGCTATGTCACTAGTAGCGCCGGCGCGCTTTACGCCACCCGTGACGGTGGGGTTTCCTGGGCGGTCGTCGAGCACGCACCTTCACGTGCCGAACAGTTCGTCGGTCCTTGGAGCTACCTGTCGTGCGAGGGCCCGAACATCTGGCTTGGTCTCCGCCTCTTGTGCGCGGCCGCCTGCGGAGCCAGCTTTCCCTATCTCATTGAGAACAGCAGCGACGGTGGCGTCTCGTGGTCGAGCACCGCGAGCGACTGGCCCGGGGCCTCGAAGATTGTCGGGCCGATTGCGAACCTGGCGGGTGTCGGCTCGATGCCATTGCGCGGCGGGATCGTTGTCGACCTCCCGGCACCGAACTCGCCCCGCTGGGCGTGGAAAGACATCCGCGTCTTGGTCTCAACAGCGCCGGGTAAGGCTTATACCGACGCGAGTCTGCCAGCGCTCCCCGAGAGCTTCGTT
>JBEKMZ010000173.1:0-3556 GCA_049523315.1 Acidimicrobiales bacterium
TGATCGTCTTGCTGACGTCGGTCACCTGAGCCGGCCCCCCACCACTCACCTGCGACAACGAGGGGTCGTTCCACTGCGTGATCCCATAGGTGAAGATCTTCGCCAGCTGCACCACTGTCAGCTGGAGATCCTCACACAGTGTGTGCGAGGTGAACGTCTGGTCGTTTGAGCACTCTACGACAGCGCCGATCGCGACGGCGCTTGCCGCGAACGGCACATACGCAAAGGTGCGGTGGTTCTGGGCCGCGGTTGCGGCCTGCGCGGTCGTGAGGGGGAACTCCGACACCGCGTAATCGGCAAGGCCACTCGCGAAGTCGTCCCGCGCTGTATCGACGTTGGCGTCGAAGAACCCTGGGGCAAGCGGTGCGATCACGGAAGTGCTGTCGGCTTGGAGCTTGTCCATGAGATTCAACTCGAAAGAGCCGCCTTCGGCGAGCAGCGTCGTGGACGAATCCTGAGCCGACGAAGGACCGGATGAAACGACCGACACTGCCAGTCCCAGCACAGCAGTCGCGACCGCGGCGAGCGCCACCCCCAGGCGACCCGGCAATTGTCGGTTCATCGCATGCGCGCCTGGATCCGGCGACGCACCGACCAGCCCACGGCGAACAAGAAGGCTCCTGGTGCGGCGACGACAAGCGGGTTGACTCCCGTGGAGGCCAGAGGCGTCGGCGATCCCGTGAGGGCCACCCCAGCGTTCGCTCCTGCGGCGCCCGCCTGCGAGGAGGACAGGCCGCCTTGCCCACCGGCCGTGGCCACCTGCGCGGTTCCGTTGCCTGGCGTCGAAGTGTTGTTGGTTCCGCTTGACCCTCCACCGCTGGCGGCCTTTCCTGGCGTCGACGTGCTGTTCGGGTTGATCACGCCGCATGTGGGCTGGGTTGCGCCCGCCTGCACCTCTGCAGGGGTGAGGTCGCCGCATTGGTAGGCGCCCTGCTCGGCGGAGGTTAACGCCACCGCACCGGGCACGTCAGACTTGATCGAATTGACGCCGTACTGCTCCAGGGACAAGCCCAGTGAAGCGTAGCCGATCTCGGTCGCCTTCTGCTGGCCGAGCGTCAACGCGTAGTTGGCGAACTGGCTGAGCACGGTGCCCTTTGAAGCACTCCATCCCTTCGTCGGGGTGAGCAGATAGCTGTAGGTCGACGGATTGTAGACGTACTTGCCTTGCCCGTCGAAATTCAGGTTGTGGGTACCGTTGGCGTTCTGCGTGGCATAGGCCAAGGCTGAGGCCACATTGAGAGAGTCGGGTTGCGTGTAATCACCGGAGGCGTTCTTCACCGAGGCCACAGGGAAATCTCGCTGGATCGCGTACGCCGTCTCCACCGCAGTTATGTACCCGTCGTTGTTGGCCGAAGCCACGTCGTCCGCAGCTGTGGCCGAGCCGCTGGCTGTGATCACGCCTCCGAACAGCGGCCAGTCCGAGCGCGGGTCCGTAGCACTGAGATCGTTCACCTGACCCGGATACTGCGTGACCGCCGGAGAAGTCACGAACGCTTTCCAAAGAGCAGGCTGTTCGTGGATGCAGTACTCCTGAAGCACGAAGTTCGTCCCGGCCAGGTCTGAGCGGATGACGGGGTGAACCGCCGTCGACGGAAGGGAGACCCCTGGGTTGTCCGCGGCGATGATCGGGTCGTTCCACGTCTTCACGCCACCCGTCATGAGAGCACACGCCGAGTAGCTCGACAGCTGGAGCGTCTTCCCTTTCGGAAAACTGCTCAGGTGGTACATGAACGACAATCCTCCAGCGGTCACCGGGACGTAGATGAAGGGGAACGTCGGCTGTTGTGTATCGAAGGCCGCACCTTGATAGGGGATGTCGCTCACGGCAAAGTCGACAGTGGGGGGATTGCTCCCGAAGTCGAACCTGCCTTCTCCCGAGCTGGTGGGGTTGTAGTTCACGTTCAGGTCATACGGAGACTTTGCGGTATCGTTCGTCCATTGCAGGACTTCTGGTCCCGCGAAGGAAGACCCCGATCCGATCAGGCTTGTGGCCGCTGCTGCTCGCGGTACGGCGACGACCAGCGGCAGCGAGACGCCGAAGACGGCGAGACCAGCGATACTCAGTGCTCGCAGCCAGGCGACGGAACAGAGTGACTTCACTGGACGGGTACCTCCTTGGTTGTTTGCCGAGGACGACGGATTCGTCGCCCTCCGGGGGGCGCAGAGCCGATAATTCGGGCTGCGATGAACAGAATGAGCACCATCCATACGAGTATGAATGCTCCACCCCACGCGTCGCGCACGTAGACGTTCTGCGACAATCGGATCAACGAGAAGACCTGGAGTGCAAGACTGGCCTGCGGTCCATGGAAGGGGTTTAAGTTGAACTGCCTGTTCCAACGCGAGGTCAACAAAATTGGGGCGGTTTCGCCCACGGCCAGCGCCACGCCGAGGATGACGGCGGTGATCAACCCGCTGCGGATCGTCGGCAGCACGACCTTGAGACTCACTCTCCATCTGGGAGAGCCCAGTGCCAGAGCCGCCTCGCGCAAAGCGCCTGGAACGACGCGGATCACCTCTTCAGCCGTTCGGATCATGATCGGCAGCATCAAGATGGCGAGTGCAATGCTCGCGGCCACACCCGAGAACCCCGCTGTGCCTCGCGGCTGCACCCACAGGAAATAGACGAACAGACCCGCGATGATCGAGGGTGTTCCCATCATTGAATTCACGATCGTGCGAACCAGACGGGAGAAGGTGCTCGACGACTCGCTCAGGTAGATGGCGGTGAGCATGGAGATGGGAACTGTGTAGAGCGTCGCCAGGCCGACTTGCTCGGCTGTTCCGATGATCGCGTTGCCCATCCCCCCCTTCCACGTTGGAGCATTTGCCGCTGCGCCCGACATGTCGTGTACCAAGAAGGCTGGGAAGTGGACGAATACGACCGGCCCTCCCCTGACGGTCACGCTCCATATGATCTGTATCAACGGGAAGAGAGCGATGCTGGCACCGCCCCAGACGCACACGGTGGCCAGTCGATCCTTGGCCGTGAACACTCCGTGGAGCAATCGCGTCGTCACGGTGTACAGCACGAGAAACGACAACACCCAGCACACGAACACTCCGAATTCCGGGTGAGAACCTGCCAGCGCGAATACGAGCACTGTGAACGACAGGGACGCCACCAGGCACCCGACCAACTCCCATACGGCACCTACGGCGAAGCGGCTCTGACGCCTGGGCCGGTCCTCTCCCTGCCAGAACACGAAGGCACCATCAACGGGCCTGTTCTCGGCAGAAAGAGTCTCGGGCGCGATCATGCTATCCGCACCTGCGGGCGACCGACCACTGTCCGGGCGGCGAAGTTAAGCACGAGAACGGTGACGAACAACACGAGACCAGCGAGGGTGAGGGCGGACTTGCCGAGCGACGGAAGCTGGAAGAACGAGTTGGCTATGAGCGCAGGGATCTGGCCACCCCCGGGACCGAGGATGTTCCAATGGATCGAGTTCGTTTGGGACAGGATCAACAAGACCGCCACAGTCTCGCCGAGTGCCCGACCGAGTCCGAGCAGCACGCCGCCCAGGATCCCGTTTCGGGCAAAGGGGAGGATCAC
>JBEKMZ010000174.1:0-3251 GCA_049523315.1 Acidimicrobiales bacterium
GGTGTTGGACCGCATACGCGCTTCGAGCTCGGAACGGTCACCTCGACGGAGTTTGAGTAGAGGAAGTCGCATCCCTCCATGAAACCACATCATTGTTATTAACGCGAGGATCCACTAGTTTCGGAGGATCGTGGCGTCTCTTCCGAGGCGCTCATCTCAACTCGCACGCTGGGGTGCCCGGTAGCTGGTCGGGACCTCGGCTGGCGGAAGTTTAGTCTTCTCGTCTGTCGATTTCTAGGGGGGAACGTGAATCCGCTGCGCAGCTCACCGGGCTTCAACATCCTTCGGAGCTTTACCGTCGCGGTCACCCGCGCGAGAGTCGACGTGAGCACCAACCGAATCGTTCCAACCGTCGAAGCGGTGACGCGCCAGAACGACGCTGGGCCCGTCGCTTAGATGTGCCGCGGCACGCGTCCTAATCGGCGATCTGTGTGGCGTGCGGTCGCCACGGCCCCAAGCAGGACTGCCAACCTCGCCGTCAACAGCAGGTCCAGATCAGCCCTTTGAGCTTCATAGCCTCGCGCCCGAGGCAGTCGCACCACGGGCGACAGAGCCAGTAGCCCGCGAACACCTCGACCGTGCCCGGCGCGCCTGCCCGCCACCTTCCCTTCTTACAGCCCAACCGCGCTGGCGGCGTTCTCACGGAACAGCGAGCCCTCCCGTATGTAGCGGCGAAGGATGACCGTGCCCTTATGACCGGTCTGCTCGGCAATGATGCGCTCGGGGACGCCAGCCGCAGCAGCCGAGGTCGCAAGACCGGCCCGCAGCGAGTGGCCGGCCACCTCGCCGGGGTCGAGCCCGGCGCGGGCAGCGTGGCGCTTCAACACGAGCGCCACCGCATGACCGCTGAGTCGTGTCGCGCCGATGTGGCGATGGCGGTCCACGGGGCGGAAGG
Organism: Acidimicrobiales bacterium; assembly: GCA_049523315.1. Lineage (GTDB taxonomy): Bacteria > Actinomycetota > Acidimicrobiia > Acidimicrobiales > Bog-793 > Fen-455. The sequence continues at coordinate 896 of JBEKMZ010000174.1, forward strand.
CGGCTCCCTCTGTGATGCCTGAGACCTCGAGCCAGGCGCGCAAGGCACGAACCGGGCAGGTTGCCGGGTTCGACCCGTAGGGAATGCCGACGGTACGTCCGGCGGCTTCCTCGTCCGTCTTCGAGCGCCTGAGGTGGACCGTCAGCCCGTCGGTCCCCTCAGTGACATCTGCCACTTCGAGGCCGACCAACTCGCTCCGGCGCAGCGCCCCCGCGAAGCCGAGCAGGAGGAGTGCCCGGTCCCGGCATCCCGCCGGATCGGTGCCGAGCCCATCAAGCATGGCGCGCAAGTCAACCATGGTGAGCGGGCGTACCTGGCGCTGAGCGGTGCCAAGGGTCCTTCGCACGCCACGGCGCACCAAGCGGACCGCCTCGACCTTGGTCGGGCTGTCGTACCCCGCGGCTCGGTGGGCGGCGCTGATAGCTGCCAGGCGAAGGTCGATCGTGGCGGGCTTGGCGGCCTTGGCCAGATCGGCCACGTAGCAGGCCACGGTCTCTGGTCCTGCGGGCAAAGCAATCACTCCATGCGCCTCGCACCAGGTGGTGAACTGCGCCCAGCCGGTGCGGTAGACGCGGGTGGTGTTTTCGGCCCGACTCGCGGCCACATAGTCCCGCGCATCGGCAACGATCTCAGCCATCTCAACCGCCTGTTCGGTGCTTTGGAGCAACGTCACGGTTCCTCCCTTTTCCTTGTTTGTGACCAACGATAAAGTAGCTTTATCGTGAGTTAGAAGCGAGTCCTAGAGCACGAGTTTGTCTGCAATGGAGCACTATCTAATAGATCCGAGCGTTGGCAAATGCCGTGGCTCTCCGAATGGCCCGTCGACGTTTTAGGCGGTCAAGCTGCTCGCTAGTTGGGGGGGGTTACCTGTCGAAAGGTTTGCGTACCCCTACGCGCAACGACGGGCGGTCTGCGGGCATCGTAGCGGTCGTCACCGCGCAGTTGCGTTTTGAGGGCTGGTGCTCGCCAAAATGATCTGATATGGCTGCCTCTTGAATGCCCTAGGTACCCGCAGAGCCCGACCACGGGCGACTGTTCACTCGGTGGCGCCCGGGTTGAACACCGCGTTGACCATCTTGTGGAAATCGAAAGCGTTGAAAGAGCTCACGTGGAGCGGCGCTGTGGCTCACCGGCATCCACCACCTAGCTGTTTAAGCCGTGCTCTGATCGTGTCGATAACACTCGTGTAATTACCCTATCGATCCGAGCAGGAGCCGCCGTGCACGACAGCTCGGTGATCACAATCCCAACTCCTCCGGTCCGGCGGCTGCGCGACCGTCCCATTGTCGAGGCCGGAGCGGTGCTCGGCTACGGGCCGCTGTTCAACGCCGGTGTCTTGCATCATGCTGGCGTCTACCACCTCTTCGTTCGGGCCGTGCGGGACTGCTACCGCCCCGGTGACGGCACCGGTCCGCTTTTCGTCGACTATGTCTCCGACATCGTGGTCTTCACCTCGGTCGACGGGCGCCGCTACGAGTACGGCTATGTCCTTGCCAGCTCAGGCACGGGGACCGCGCTGAGCTTTGAGGACCCGCGGGTGCAGTGGGTGGAGGACCGTGGCAACCGGCGGTTGGTGATGACCTACACGCAAGTGCCACCGCCCGGCGGCGGACCGTGGCGCATCGGCGCTCACCACCTGCTCTGGGACGGCGAAAGGTTCGAGCTTGAAGAAGCGACTGGCCAGCTGCTCGGACCACCCGATGTGGCGAACAAGGACGCGGTGGTGTTCACCCTCTCCGATAGCCGCGTCGCTCTGATCCACCGCATCCATCCGGACATGCAACTCGCCGTGTTCGACGACCTCGAGCATCTGTGGCATGCAGGCCCCGACTACTGGGATGCCTACATGACCAACCTCAACGTGCACACGCTGATCCGACCAACGCCAGGGGCACTCGGCGTTGGTGCGGGGGCGCCACCCGTCCCAACGGAGGCCGGGTTCCTACTCTTCTTCCACGAACGGCGCGCGGACGGCTCGTACACGATCAACCTCGCGCTGTTGGACCAGGCCACCGGTCGGTTGCGCAGCCGCCTCCCGCAACCGGTCCTCGAGCCAGAGCTCGACTGGGAGTGCTCGGGCGACGTGGACAACGTCGTGTTCGTCCAGGGAGCACACTGTGACGGTGACGACGTGTACCTCACTTACGGTGCCGCCGACCGCTGTGTAGGCGTGGCCACAGCGCACGTTGGTCACCTGCTCGACGCCCTGCGCGCCGCCGCCTGAAACCTCGCAACGCGAGGGAACTGCCGGAAATAACCGGATGCGACCGCATCCGCCGGCGGCAGCTCCTGCAACTGGAACATCGTGCCCACGAACGCTAGGGTCGACTCCGCCCCCTCGTTGCGGTTAACGCCA
>JBEKMZ010000175.1:0-3221 GCA_049523315.1 Acidimicrobiales bacterium
GACGGGAGGAACTCCGGTGGTTCGCTGGAATCGCGGCCATGGATCCTCATTGGAATCGGCGGCCGGTTCGCACCACCGAACGGGTCACGCGAGAGCGGCGCTGCGCTCCTTCATGACATCAGATACGGGCGCCATCTGCGAGGGGCTTCGTAGTTCAGCAAGTCCAACGGGATGCGCGCTCGGTTCCACCTAGCGATCTGGAATCATCGCAGGATGAGAACTCGACCGGGTACTTACACGTCCTACGTTGTCGCTTGCGCAATTGTCTGGGCCGTCATCCTGGCCGGCCTTGCCGCGAGCGGTAAGAAGGACAGACTCCGCGCCATTTTGCCGGTTTTCGGTAGCTGGTGGATCGGATGGACCTCTGCGACGATCGCTCGGTATGTCTACCCGCCACCGAAGTCTCGACCTCCGTGGCTCCGGAGTCATCCCGACTGACGTCCCGCAAGGCACAAGGTGGCTCATCTGGGCGGCTGCCGGCGACCCACCGGGTCCCGCCGTGGGCATACCTATCAGACGGTTCTCGCAGGTGCTCGCGCACATCCAGCAGTGTCCAAAGCTCGCCGAACTTCGCAGATCGTGCTGGTTGATCTCCGAGTCAATTGCCGGTGAATTGTCCGGGTGGCATGTCCCACTGGCCTTGGCTGAAGCTGAGCGGGTCCAATTTGCCGGTGAGGCACGCGCCAGTGTTCCCGGGGTTGTTGGTGATCGAGTACCCCTGGCCAACGCCGTTCTCTCCGAAGCCAATGTTGTGTTCGGCCGATGCGCTCGCCGAGGTCGTGTCGATCACGAGGTAGCTGTAGTCGCAGGCGGACTTCGGAAGCGTGCCTATGTAAAAGGACACGCCGTTGACTACCGCCACGTGCGGGGAGGGCAAAGGCGACTCCATCGTGAACCCTTGCGAGCCTGTGCCGACGTCGACCTTGGCGAGGCCCGGGTAGTTGACGACGCCGTAAATGACCGCGTCGCCCCCTGTGTCGATCATCTCGGTCTCTGAGGGGTTTGGGTACCCGGGGCACAAACCGTACTCGTGTCCACCGACGACGAGGCCACCATCTTCGAGCCCGGCCGCCCCGGTCTGGCCGTTGGCGGACCACAGACTCCATGCCATGCCCTCAACCGTTCCACTGGCCACCTCGTGCGCCGAATCCATGAGCTGGCGTGGCGACCCTCCAGACGTAGCGGCGTCCGTCGTCGGGGCGCAGATCGCGGCCCCGTCGTAGCCGACGCTCGCGGATGCAGACGGCGCAGCCGTCGTCGGATCCTGGTTGCTGGATAACGCCGCGCTCACGTTCAGCGTCGTGGCGGGGCTACCGCCTGTTCGTGAAACCGCATAGCCGACGCCGACGCCGGTCAAGAGCGTGACGACGACAAAGATGATCCTGCCCCGCATCTCGCGCGAGACGTGCGGTGCCTTGGTAGTGCTCCATCCAATCACAGTCGGCCTCCAGTCGTGAACCTGACGGTGGAAGAATCGCGCCACGCCGTCGCAGTTACACGTCGTCAAACTGACGATCCGGATGCCGAACGATTGCATCTCAGCTACGGACGCACTGGGGCCGCCTGCGAAACAGATCGGCGCACCGAATCCCGGCTTGCCGCAACAAGCTGCGAGCGCGTAAGACGGTTCGCGCGCATCGCAGGACAAAGCTTCCGAAGTACCGCCCATAGCCCTCTTACCGCCACCTGACCTACCATCCGCCCCCTACGCCGCCACGTGGGCGAACGTGAGCGCCTCTGGAGGCAACCACGGCCGCTGAGCCCCGGGCGGAATCGACCAAGGTCCACTCACCCCAGCCCTCCCCTGCCCGCCCGCACCCACCCAGGATCCCGGGCGTCCCCTTTTCGGCCACGAGGCGGCCTTCGTCCACCTAGCGCCACACCGACGTCGTGGGAGAGAGAGGCACAGGCCGGAAAACGGGACGAAAGCGCCGCGCCGAGCCCAGGACCAGGCACGACGCGAGCGGGCCACCGGACCACGACCGGGCGGCGACGGACGCCCCGGAAAGGCACGGCCGGCGATCGCACGGGCGGAGAGACGACAACCGTGTTCTGCCCACCAAGCCTGCAAAGACCCGCTGTCCCGTCAACCGCCGGCTCGCCGCCCGTCAAGCGCCTATGGCTCGATCGCGAGAGACCACGGCCAGTTCAGCTTTGTAGCGGGCCCGGTGATGATCCGGGCTGGCACCGGTGAGCCGGACTTGGCCAACTGCGCCTGCGTTAACTCGACCACCGCCCCGGCGCCCGCGTTGGGCACCCAAAGGTCACCCGTGCGGTCGAAGGCCACGTCGCCCGGATCTGCCAACCCATCTGGTTCTGACGAGGAGGGCTTTGGGGTGATCGTGACCCGTGCCCTCGGGGACCCAGATTTGGCGAGCTGGGCTTTGGTGAACTCGACGACTGTGTCCCCGTAGTTTCCGTTGTAGTTGGCCGCCCACATGTCTCCGGCGGAGTCAAAGGTGGGCCGGCACGGCTCCTTTAGGCTGGTCGAGTTGATGGTGACCCTTGGGGCCGGGGATCCCGACTTGGTGAGCTGCGCTTCGGTCCACTCGTAGACCTCGTCGCCCGTGCTGCCTTCCCACAGGTCGCCGGAGGGGTCAAATGCGATACTGCAACTGTTAGCGGCGAGGGTGACCGCCGGATGCGGGGAGCCCGATTTGGCAAGCTGGGCCTCGGTGAACTCGACCACTTCGTTGTTGCTGCCTACCCACAGCTCGCCCGAGGGGGAAAAGGCGTTGCCATCCGGGCCAGCGAGCGAGATGGTGACGGTGGGGACCGGAGAAGCCTTGGCGAGCTCGGCTTTGCTGTACTCGGTCACCGTGTTGCTGGTGTTGTTGGCCACCCACAGGTCGCCGTAGCGGTCAAAGGCGATGCTGTTGGGTCCATCAACCCCAGCAGTGATCACGAGTACCGGGCGTGCGTTGCCGCTCGCACCTGGGCGATAGGCGGTGATAGAGCCGTTCCCCGTCCCCCCAGTAGCCCCGTTACCTGTATATGCCCCGGCGTTGGCGACATAGATCGTCCCAGGCGCGGACGCCGCAGCGGTTCGCTCTACCGAGGTGCGGGCGGCTGCAGCCGGTGCAGCGCTCAGGGCGCTGCTGACGAGCGCCCCCGCCGCCAGGGCTGTGCAACCGACTAGACCGACCAGCCGCCCCCTACGCATCTGAGGCTGTCTAGAAATGTGCATATCCATTCCCCTTTGGGGTCGTTGGACTGTGGTT
>JBEKMZ010000176.1:0-3179 GCA_049523315.1 Acidimicrobiales bacterium
GGCGGGCCCCTCGTCAGTCAAGACCGCTGTGCTCAGGAAGCGCTCGTCCCCGACAAAGTCGACAGCGAGTCGGATAGCGACGGCAGGAAGGTGAATCCGCTCACGCCGTGGCCGACAACCGCGTAGTCGTAGCTGGTGAACAGCCAGACCCAGACCGCGTTCGATGTGAGGTTCGCCGAAAGAGCGCTGTAATAGCTCTGGCGCAGCGCCGTCGAGGAAGCCTCGTCACCATCGACGAGAAGGGTCTGAAGTGACTTCGAGCTGTACCCGGCGGGCACGCCGAGGTCAGCACCAGGGCCGAAGTAGCGGCCGTACATCGTGTACGGGTCCGGGTCGGCGCCGTTCCAAGCGAAGGCCGCTTGGAAGTCACCCTTCAGCCAGTCCTGGATGTACGCGTCGCCAGCGAGGTTCTGGATCTTCATGGTGATCCCAGCGCTGGCGAGCTCTGACTGGGCCGCGGTGGCCTGGGCAGCGCTCGTCGGGTCGAGATCCGTCGAGGTGATCGCAGTGAAGGTGAACCCGCTCGGGTCACCCGCAGCCTTGAGGTAGTTCTTGGCCTTGGAGACACTCGTGGTGGGGCAGATCGCAGAGACCGGCTTTGAGGCGAAAGGCCCGATCGGGACCGGGCCGATGACCTGACCCTGTCCGAACACCGAGTCGTCGACGATTTGGTAGCGGTTGATCGCGCACTCGAGCGCGCGGCGGTTGTTCACGTTCGCGAGGGGCCCGGTCTTGTCCTGGAGCATGAGGGCCCTGTACGACAGGTCAAGGACCTTTTGCACCGAGAAGCTGGTCAGCGTCTTGGCTATCTCCGGGTTGGTGAGCAGGCCGAGCTGGACCGTGTTGGCCTGGATGGCGGCGGAGATCGACTGCTCCGTTGGGATCGCCTCGATCCGCACCGACGCCAGCTTCACCTTGCCGCCCCAGTAGTTCGGGTTCGCCTTCAAGACGAGGTAGTTGCTAGGACTCCAGCTCGAGAACTCGAACGGGCCCGTGCCGTCCGGCTTCGAAGCCACGGTGCCTGCTGCGATCGCCTTTGTCGACAGGATCGAGATGTTTACCGACGTGAGCCCGGAAAGGATCGAGGAGTCTGCGTGGCTCAGAACCAGCTCCACGGCGTAGGGACCCTTGGCGACCACGGACTTCACCGCGGCGAGATACGAGGCCGACGCATCGCCGGTCTTCGGAGCCAGCACACGTTTCAGCGAGGCCACGACATCGGCTGAGGTGAGAGTTGAGCCGTCGTCGAACTTCACGCCTTGACGGAGCTGGAAGGTGATTGCCCGGTTCCCGTTGCTGAACTGCCAGCTCGTGGCGAGATCCGGGACGAACTGCAGGCCCTTGTTGTAGCGGACCAGCTGGTCGTACACGAGCCCGAGCGCCTGGAAGTCAACGAAGTTCGTGATGATGTCCGGGTCGAGCTTTTGAACGCCCGAGGTGCTCGCGACCACGAACGTGCCCGACGACGATGCATGGTGGGCCTGTGCTCGCGGTGCTGCCCCCACGGAAGAGCAGAGCGCCCCTACCAGACCGACGCTCGCTCCGAGCACAATGACACTACGGAGAAGATTCTTGTACCCCACTTGAAAACCTCCAACTCGATTGTGCGGTGAAAATAGCACGTTGCGGTTAGGTTAAGTGGTCGATTCTGAGAACGTTCGCACACAACGATGGGGCGCGTGAGGCAGGAAGGATGCCACTAGGCAACGATCGGCGGCCGAAGTACCTGCAGGTGTGCGACCTGCTGACAGAACTCGTGGGCCAGCTTGGGCCCGGCGCAGCGCTGCCGAGTGAGCGGGAGCTCTCTGCGCTCTTCGGCGTCTCCAGGTCGACCGTCCGGCGCGCCGTCGAAAATCTCCGCCGCGAGCAGCACCTCGGCAGGTGGCTGGGATCCGGTCGGAGGGACGGGTCCGCACCCGAGGTACACCTGAGGACCGGCCGCGCGGATGACGCCGATCGGCTCGCAGCCGTGTTCGCGTCCGCTTGGCGCGGCGCTTATCCCGGAATCGTCTCCGAAGAGAGCCTGCGTCGTCTCGACGGCGATGACATCGCCACGTGGCTCCGAACTCTGGTGGGCTCGCGCAGGTCCACCACGGTCGTAGCCGAATCGGATGATGGCGAGCTGCTCGGCTTTTGTCGCTTCGGCCGTGATGTTCACGAAGCGATGATCGGTCACGTGTTCTCGCTCTACGTGTCGCCCGATGCATCGCGCCGTGGGCTCGGTCGCCGCCTGCTCGAGCACGCGCTCGAGCAGCTGGACCGGCGGGGCCTCAATGAGGTCACGCTGTGGGTTTTCGAGCAGAACGAGGTGGCCAGGAGCTTTTACGCCGCCTTCGCCTTTGCCCCGGACGGGGCCAGACGCGTCGAACCGGCTTATGGTGCCGAGGAGCTACGTCTTCGCCGGTGCGCCAAGGCCGAGCCATGAACCGGGAGAGTGCGCCGGGAGCGATCCAGGTGACGGCCGACGACGGGTCGCACGACCTCACCGCGCTCAAGGCCTGTCTCTCGAATCTTGTATCCGACTCGTATCCATCGGGGCTCTCGGTTGCGGTTGTAGGTCCTGAAGGCGCCCTTTTTGCCGCATACGGAGGGGCCGCTTGCCGAGGCGCTAGGTTCCGTCCGATCACGGAGTCCACCTCTTACGATCTTGCCTCGCTCACCAAGGTCGTCTGCAGCGTCACCTTGACGGTTGTCTTCGCCGGGCGCCATATGTTTTCCCTCGAAGACCCCGTGCAGAGGTGGCTTGCCGGCTTCCCATGTTCTGACACCACCTTGCTGCATCTGATCACCCACACCTCGGGACTCATCGCCCACCGTCCGTTCTTCGAGCATTTCCGCGGTCGGGCCGCCATCGAGGCGGCTGTGCTCGACGAAGCCGCGGGCTCGGTACCCGGCAGGGCTGTGCTCTACTCGGATCTCAATTTCATGCTCCTCGGCTGGGTGCTCGAGGGCTGCGGCGGAGCTCCTCTCGACGACCTGTTCGCACGTGAGATCGCCGCTCCACTTTCGATGAGCCGAACCGGCTTTCGACCACCCCCAGCGACCGAGACCGCCGCAACCGAGCTCGACGGTGACCAGCGGCTTGTCCCAGGCCTGGTTTGGGGCGAGGTGCACGACGGGAACTGCTGGGCTCTTGGAGGCGTAGCCGGACACGCCGGTCTGTTTGGTCCCCTCGACGA
>JBEKMZ010000177.1:0-3082 GCA_049523315.1 Acidimicrobiales bacterium
CGCTAGGGTCGACTCCGCCCCCTCGTTGCGGTTAACGCCATCTGGTTCCAGACCATTCTCTGCCCAAGCGGAACCGGCCTCCGCCTCAGCTGCGGTCATCCTGCAGTCGTGATCATTCATCCGGGCAAGTCGATTGTTGCCGCTCTCAAGCGGTACGACTGGGAGTGCCCGGATACGAGCGCTGCAGTCACTCCGACACGGGTGCTTGCAGTCGTGTCAGAGACGGAGTACAAGAACGTGGGCCAGGAAGCTTTTGACCTGCTCGTCTCCACGGGAGCCGCGAGCTAGTGGAATGAGCTGGTGGACGCCGAGGGGTGCGCGAGCTTCGTGCGGAACCCAAGTGCTGCGGAGAAATATCCGTCGATCGGGCGCGTCAGGAGCCTCTCGGGAACGATGTTTTGCGTGCCAGTTCTGGACTCTCCCTGCATGTGCTGCCAAGCGGAAGAGCCTCCAGAAGGAGCCAGACCTTTTCGATTCAGTATCGGCAGGCATCATTCCGTGGCTGACCGGCGTGGACAGGCGCACGTCGAGGCCGGCGGCGTCCCACTCAGGGAGCCAGTGGGCGCCCCGTCCCGATCATCGAGTTGCGGGTGACGAGGGCCTCGAGTTGTTTCTCCGTCCAGCCGTCAGTGCTGCCGGGCCGTAGCGGGAGCACCAGGTAGCGCTGCTCGGCGGTGGAGTCGTGGACGCGCAACTCCACGTCGGGCGCCACGTCCAGACCAAACTCGGCGAGGACCGCCCGGGGCTCGCGCACGACCCGACTCCGGTACTCGAAGCTCTTGTACCACGCCGGTGGATTGCCAAGAAGGCCACTCGGATAGCAAGAGCACAGTGTGCAGACGATGACGTGATGAATAGACAGGGTGTCCTCGAAGACTGCGATCGGCACACCCTGGGGCACATACTCGGACAAGGTGTTGGCCGGATCAGCCAGAAGCCGGGCACGAAAGTCGGGGTCGACCCAGGCGCGCGCCACCACCCGAGCGCCGAGAGCCGGGCTCGGGCTGTCTCCCGACGCCGATTCGACCCGGGCAATCGCGGCGTCGACTTCCTCAGAGTCGACATGCCCGTGCTGTTGCAGCTTGCGCTCGAGCATCTCCGTGCGCTCTGCAGGGGTGAGCTCGCTCACGGCTTCTCCAAATCACTCTCAGCGAGATCGGCACTGACAACGTGGTCGGCGGTAGGCCCAAAAAGGTCAGCGGCGTCGAAGGCGACCGTGTACACCAGTTCGGGCTCGCCGTAGGCTCCCGTCGCCGCAGAATCTCCTGGGTTCGGCCAAACGCAAGCAACCCGCACCACCTGGCCGGTCTGGCGCCGCAGATACCGGGGAACCCGCGTGTGACCATCGGTGACCGCATTACGCACCCGAACCGCGTCGCCCGGCTGGAATCGTCCCGACCAGATCGGAAGCGACGGTGAAGGCCGCGGTACCGGCGGTGGACGGTCCGTGCTCGTCAAGAGGCCTTGCTCTTCCGCCAGGCGCTCGATGGCCCACAGCCAACGCTCGTAGTAGCTGGAGGCGAGATATGCGGCGGGCGGCATCCGCTCGATCGTGAAGCGGAAGCGATCGGTCGTCGTCCTGCTCAAGACGACAGGCAGCATCTCACAGACCCGGCCTTCCCACGGCTCATGGAACAGCGGCTCATCGATTTCCACCGGCACTGGGCAGAACCCGTGCATCCCCCCCATGTCATGCACGCCATCCACGCCAGGATCATCCCACACAGGGGACCGAGACTGGCTGCCTACGAGGGCAACGAGCGAAGTTACCCTTCGACCGTCGCACAACGCTGAGCGCAAGCCGCCGTCGGGCCTGGGTTGCCATGGCCCACCTGTCGGACACGGTTCGTGCGGGCCCACGTCACATCGTGATACGGGAGTCGAACCGCCGTCCTAAGAGGTTTGAACCGCCCCGGGATCCGCGGAGACTCCATTCTGTGACAAGAGGATGGAGGCATGGCACGACCAAAGGTGTACCCGGACGAGCTGAGAACAAGAGCCGTCCGACTGGTGAAAGAGTGGCGTGAGGCCCGAGGGGTGAACGAAGGCGGCTACACCGCCGTGCAAGCAGCTCGGTCTGCACCGGGAAACCCTGCGGCGTTGGGTCCTCGAGTCCGAGGGCCAAGACCCCTACCGGCCCGGAGTCCCGCTCCTCCCCAAAGACGAGAAAGATCGCCTGGCTGCCCTGGAGCGGGAGAACAGGGAGCTGCGCCGGGCCAATGAGATCTTGAAGTCAGCGGCGCTTTTCTTTGGGGCGGAGCTCGACCGCCGACAGAAGAAGTCGTCGCCTTCATAGAAAGCCACCGGAACCGCTTCGGGGTCGAGCCGATCTGCGAGACGCTCGAGATCGCCCCCTCCACCTACTACTCGGCGAGGAACCGGCAGCCCTGCAGGCGCCGGCTGCGGGACGAGGAGCTGCGGGCTCATATCTGGCGGATCTTCGAGGACAACTACGGCGTCTACGGCGCCCACAAGATTTGGCGCCAGCTCAACCGAGAGGGAGTTCCCGTGGCCCGTTGCACCGTTGAACGCCTCATGCGCCAGATGGGCCTGGCCGGAAGAGTTAGGGGACGCCGGCGGCGCACCACCGTCCCGGCACCGGTCTCCGAGAGGCCCCGGGACCTGGTGGATCGGGCCTTCGCCGCCACTGCTCCCAACCAGCTGTGGGTGGCCGACATCACCTACGTGGCGACCTGGTCGGGCTTTGCCTATGTCGCTTTTGTCACCGACGTCTTCTCCCGGTTGATCGTCGGCTGGCGGGTGGCGACCACCCTGTCGGCCGACCTGGCCCTTGACGCTTTGGAGATGGCCATCTGGTTCCGAAAGGAAGAGGAGCTTCCTTATCTCATCCACCACTCCGATAGGGGCGTGCAAATATCTCTCAATTCGCTACACCGAGCGCCTGGCCGAAATTGGCGCCGCCTCCTCAGTCGGCTCCCGCGGCGACTCCTACGACAAGGCGATGGTTTCATATTGCACTCCTTGTCGATGGTTGGGCGGAAAGTCGTTTGTCGAGGTGGATTCCCTGCCGTTTCGCGTAGCAGGGGTCGCCTGGAGTAGGTGGGTCGAAGAGTCGGATGTT
>JBEKMZ010000178.1:0-3022 GCA_049523315.1 Acidimicrobiales bacterium
CGAAACCGTTTCCTATCATGGCGAGCAAAAGCACCCCGAGAGCGGTGCGCCAAATCGCGCCCTCGCCTCCGAAGATGCTCGTGCCACCTATGATCGTGGCCGCGATCGCCGCAAGCTCGAGACCGGCGCCGCTTCCCGCCTGCGCCGATCCGACCTGAGACGCCTCCAGAACTCCTCCCAAAGCGGCCGTCGTACCGCTGAGAGCAAAGGCCCCGATGATGACAAGCCCTCCCCGGATACCCGAAAGACGCGCAGCGTCGCGATTCCCACCGACTGCGTACACGTGCCGTCCGAAAACCGAACGGGCCAGGACTACACCAGTGATCACACCGACGGCCACCATGACCCAGATCGCGTACTTGACCCCAAGTCCGTTGTTCTGTCCGAGGACCAGGAAGCCTGGGTCAAGCGTTACCAGTATCACACCACCGCTCACGACGAGCGCCAGGCCGTAGATCATGTATTGCGTAGCCAGTGTCGCGATGAACGAGTGAACTCGACCCAGAACGACGAATCCACCGTTCACGGCTCCGACGACCGTTCCGCAGAAGACGGCCATTATCGTTGCGGCGACCGGCCCAACCACCGGAATTAGAAGAAGGCCGATCACGCCTGCCAGCGAGAAGGTCGATCCTACGGAGAGGTCGAAGTTCCCGCTAATGATGACGATCGTCTCTCCGAAGGCCATCACCCCTGCCGAAGCATTCTGATCGAGAATGTTGAGAAGATTGGCTTTCGATAGGAACGGACCTGAGAGAATACTTAGCACCGTGAAGAGAACAAGGCAGATTCCCACTATCGCGTACTCGTGGACGCGAAACGCCCTTAGACGTGAGGTGCGCTCGATATGTCCCTTGGTCCCACCTGCTTGCAGTTCCTCCGCCGCCGTTGGCTCAGTCCTTGTCACGTCGCCGCCTGCTCCGTAGCACCTAGTACCTCCGCCATCAGCTGCCCATATGTAACCTCTTCGGGTGTTACTTCCCTGACCAGCTCGCCGCGACGCAATACGAGGATCCGGTGTGCCAGTCCGTAGATTTCCTCTATCTCCGGGGAAACCAGCAGAATCCCCACACCCTCGGCTGTGAGGTCAACAAGGTATCTATACATAGCGGCTTTCGCCCCGACATCCACGCCCCGAGTCGGCTGCAGGGCCACGAGGAGCCTCGGGTGGACGAATACACATTTGCCAAGGAGTACCTTCTGCTGGTTGCCTCCGGATAACGCGCCGACCAACGCGTCGACCGAAGGCATGCGAACTTCAAAACTTTTGAGCTGCTTTTCCACGGCGGCATGTTCTTGCGCTCGGCGGACTATTCCGAACTGTGCGAACCGGCTGGCATCGGACGCTGTCACATTCTCCCGAATCGGACGTCTCATGAACAGTCCCTCCTCCCTCCGGCTCTCAGGGAGTAGTGCGATGCCAAGGCGCAGCGCCCCCAGTGGCGACGAGTAGTGGACCGCCTTACCTTGAAAGCGAATTTCGCCTGTGTCCGCTCGAATTGCCCCTGCGATAACGCGGCCAATACTCGTCGCGCCGCTGTCGACAAGGCCCGCGATACCCAAAATCTCACCGGCCCGGATGGAAAGGTCGATTGGCTCAAACTCGCGGTGCCTGGAAAGCCCATGTGCCTGGAAGACAACCTCTGCGTCTGGGGTTACATCCTGCCTTTCTGGGAAGGAGAGGTCGAGTGGCCGGCCGAGCATTGCCGTCGCCAGGCTCTGTTTCGTCTCACCCGACACAGGCGACGTTCGCACGAGTCGGCCGTCGCGGAGAACCGTCACCTCGTCCGCAATCTCAAGGACCTCGTCGAGTGCGTGCGAGATGTAAAGCACGCTTGTGCCCGTCCCCGCGATCCGACGCACAGTGTCGAGCAACTGGTGAACTTCGCTGGCAGCAAGGGCAGATGTCGGCTCATCCATAATGACGATCTGCGATCCCCGGGCTAGGGCGCGAAGGACCTCTACTTTCTGCCTGTCTGCAATGCCTAGCCTGCCTACACGAACGTCGGCAGGCAGGGCGAAGGCCAACTGGTCGACCAACTGAGCAAATCGCCTACGCGCGTCTCGACGATCGAACATGCCGCGATGTCGTCGCTCGACGCCTAGAAACACGTTCTCCAAGACCGACAGTTGCGGTACCAGCGTCAACTCCTGGCTGACAGCGGCAATGCCCTCCCGTCCGGCATCGCGAGGTGTGGACAAGCGCACGAGCCTCCCGGAAAGCCGCAGCTCACCACGATCCGGCCTGATGATCCCGGAAACAATGCGACCCAGGGTCGACTTTCCTGCCCCGTTCTCGCCCACGAGGGCGTGCACCCTTCCACGATCCATAACGAGGCTCACGTCGTCAAGAGCGAGAGCTCCGCCGAAGCGCTTGGTGATGCCTACCGCCTCCATCAACGGCGCGGAGCCGCTCCCGGCGACCGCCGAGTCCTCTAAAGGACCGGTTGCCGGGAGCGGGCTCTGGCTCATCGCCCTAGGAAACTCACCTTGTCCTCACGAGCCATCGTTCCGTTCCTTAGCCTGCTGACCACTGCCCTTTGTAGCTGCCGAGATTTGACTTGACCAGTTCTACGGGAGCTCCGCAGGTCGTCAGGCTGTTGATTTGATTATCTGCAACCTTGATCCCGCGCACGGCGTCGATGACGATCTGGGTCGCGCGTGCGGCCGCGCGGGTCGGACAGTAGTTGACAGTACCGTACCAGTCACCGCTCTTGATTCCCGCGATCGCCTGATAGGTGCCACCGCCGCCAATCAGCTTAATCCTTCCGAGGTCTCCGGCTTGTTTGACAGCCAACTCCACACCAACGATGGCCTGATCATTGCTCGACGCGATGACGTTAACATTGGGATGCGCGGTCAGTGCATTCTCACCGGCCGTATAGCCGGTGCTTGACGCGTAGCCGCTTTCGATCGTCGCTACGAGGTCAACGTTCTTGTGCTTCTTGATAACAGCCAGCATGTTGTTGGTGCGGTCGATCTCGAGCGGCAGCGTGTCGTCACCAGGCATGTACACGACCTG
>JBEKMZ010000179.1:0-2993 GCA_049523315.1 Acidimicrobiales bacterium
ACCCACCTACTCCAGGCGACCCCTGCTACGCGAAACGGCAGGGAATCCACCTCGACAAACGACTTTCCCCCCAACCATCGACAAGGAGTGCAATATGAAACCATCGCCTTGTCGTAGCAGTCACCTGTCCGACCGAGTGACTGGTCGAAGTCGAGGTCGATGATGCGCTTTGAGAAAGCGAGTGAGGTATAAGCCGCGCCGCGCTCGGAGTGGTGTACGACCCGACGGTCCGGACGCCGGCGTTCGAAGGCCATCAGCAACGCGTCGGAGACGAGGTCGGCGTTGACGGCCGCACCCATCGACCAGCCGACGACCTTTCGCGACCACAAGTCGAGGACGGCGGCGAGATACAGCCAGCCCTCGCCGGTGCGGATCTGGGTGACCTCGGCCGCCCAGAGCCGGTCGGGGCCGGTCGGGTTGAAGTCGCGTCCCACGAGATCGGGAGCGCTCGCAACTTGTTGTCTGCCTCTTCTCCAATGGCGCCGTGCGTGGGCTCCGACCAGCTCATGTTCCCGCATCAGTCGCGCGACTCGTTTTCGCCCGCAGTGCCAGCCCGCCTCGGTCAGCTGGGCGTGGATCCGAGGCGCCCCATAGCTTCGCCGTGAGCTCGCGTAGAGCTCGACGATGGTGTGGCGAGCTCGGTGTCTCCTACCTGGCGCGGCGAGGGCGGCCGGGTCGTAAAGGCGTAGAAGCCCGAGCGTGAGACTCCGAGAACTCGACAGAGCCGCTTGACCCCGTAGGCGTTTTGATGCTCGGAGACGAATCGGAAGCGGCAGACCGGATCGTCTCCTGGGCGAAATAGGCGGCTGCTTTGCGCAAGATCTCCTTTTCGATCCGCAGTTCGGCAACCTCCTTGCGCAACCGACGAAGCTCCTCGAACTCAGACGGGCTCACCGACAGCGGGTTCGCTTGCCTCGCCTCTTCGGCGAGTTGATCAGCCACCCAGTTCCTAAGCGTCGTCTCGTTCACCCCGAGCCGTCGCGCCACCGAGGCTCGTGAATCATCTGTCGCCAACGCCATCTGGACTGCTTCCCGCCGGAACTCGTCGGGATACCTCGAGGGACGACCCACTGTGCGCTCCTTCCTCTGGCCTTCCGCCAGAATTAGGTGTCCACGCAAGCGGGGGGTCAAGTCCAGGTTGGCGCGACGACCCAGATGGGACGTTATGTCGCTCGCAAGCACGGACTACAGCGAGCCGGGGGCGCCACATGTACACAGTCCCCGCGCTGGCTGCGTTAGCGGCCGATGACCGGATCAACCGAACGGTGCTGGCGTTAGTATCGGCTACCGAGGGCCTGCGGGCCGGGATGCCCACAGGCAAGTTAAAGAGGGGGTCTCCGATGCCTAAGGAGATAATGCTGGCCCGCACGATGGTGGAGCTGGCGGACACCCTCGTCGATGACTTCGACATCGTGGACTTTTTCGCCCTGCTCACCACCCGATCCGTTGAACTGCTCGACGTCTCGGCTGCCGGCCTGATGCTCGTCGCCCCGGAGGGGAATCTGAGGGTGGTGGCCTCATCTTCGGAGGCGACGCACCTTCTGGAGCTGTTCGAGTTGCAAGCCGAGGAGGGCCCGTGCCTTGATTGCTACCGCACCGGGGAGTTGGTCGCGGCCGATGACCTCGCCACCCTTGGCGGCCGCTGGCCCCGATTTGTCGCCAGGGCGCTCGAACTCGGTTTCCAGTCAGCTCACGCTGTTCCAATGCGCTTGCGGGGTACCGTCATCGGCGCCCTCAACCTGTTCGGGACCGAACCAGGCGAGATGCGAGTTGCTGACCGCGCCGCGGCTCAAGCCCTCGCCGATGTCGCCACCATCGCCATTCTCCAGCACCGCGCTGCGGTCCACGCCCAGGACCTCAACGAACAGCTCAATCGCGCTCTGAAATCCCGCGTTCTCATCGAGCAGGCAAAAGGAATGCTCGCCGCACAGGCAGACATCGACATGGACCAAGCCTTCTCCCGATTACGGGACCACGCCCGCAACCACAACATGCTGCTCTCTTACGTCGCGCGAGATTTCATCGAGGGGACACTCACCGTCGGATCACTTGGACTCACGCTTTCCCGTTAGGGCCCCCGGTTGAGTCCAGGCTTGGGTGACCCGTCGCAGGCTCAGCCCGTTGTACGCAGGTCAGGGCGACAAGCACCTACCGCGCCAAACACGAAACGACATAACCGTTGCCGAGATGCGAGCCAACACCAGCAGGGCCTTCCCTCCTCCTCGCGCGGAAGCCGGGGGCACGCAGGGTCTGGACGGCCCCCGGGGCTGCGCTAGGTGGAACGTTTTCCGTCTGCCGGGGCCGTCCCACCGTGTCTCGCGGTTTTAATGATAAGGCGCAGACATTGCGGTTACTAGAGGACAACTAGGTGGATAACTGCCGATATCGGTGGATAAGCACACCACGCCGCAGCACTTGGGCGGACCACGTTGGGGGCACCACAGCGAAAGACGCCGACGATCGAGCCAAGCCGGCCCCCGGCAGAACTTCAATCCGTCCCGGCTTGACCGCCGACACCTGTTGGGACCCTCATAAGACTCAAGGCATCCGCGTTAGCAATCGGCGAACGAAGCGAGCCGACCCAACACCTCAAGTGAACACCCAAAACATCGCCAGTACTAGTGCTAATCCCCTTCACCCCCCCAGCGAGGATTTCTTCGACTCGCCTCGACCTTTGACTTCTGTGCCCTCGCACTCCGCGCCGGCACGGTGACGCACATATCGGCGCGCCATTCAGCTAGCAAGGTTCTGGGTTGCCACGCACGATAATCGGCGATCTCGTGCGCACCCCAAGCCGTCGATGTGCATCGTCTCGCGACGGGGTTGAAGTTGGCCGGCCTAATCCGTTGTTCTGAGTGGTGCTTCCCGCAGGACGATGTCCCGCCCCTTGTTGAAGTTCGGCGGTGGCCACAGCTTGTTCAAGCGGCTTGATGATCGTACTCAGACGGTGTTTCAACCGTCGGGTTGACCTCGCGGCGGAGGGCTTCGACGAA
>JBEKMZ010000180.1:0-2885 GCA_049523315.1 Acidimicrobiales bacterium
ACTCGGGCACGATCTCGAGGTCAATAATATCTATCATTTGATCAGCGCCGTCCATGGCCTAGCCGGCCTGTTCCCCATAGCATCTTTGTAGGATCGTCCTGTTGGCAGACCCGTTGGCTCTCCGGAGACCGAAGGGAAGCATCCGACATGTCGAGCGATCCGGAGGTCACTCACTGAGTCTGCGGATGCCTGGCCGATCGAGGAGCTGATTATCGTGAGCGTGAAAGGAGGTAATTCTCGTGACCGTGAATAGCTCATCGGTGGCGCGGCAAGCTATCGAGGGGCGCGAGCCAGCAGGCGGTAGCAGCACAAGCCCAGTACCAATGGACGTCGAAGAATACCAGCACGACGGCTTCGTGGTCCTCGACGACGTGCTCGGGCCGGAGGAGCTCAAGGCGCTCCGCCGCGAGAGCGTGTCGTTATGCCGTGGGGAGCGTGGCTCGGTCGGCGGGCTGGAGGCCGCGACGGCAACCATGTCCGACGACGAGGTTGTGCGGCGGGTGCTCTGCATCCACTTCCCGCACAAGCTCTCGCCGCTTATGCGTGAGCTGCTCGCGCTCCCGCGCATCGTCGGGGTACTCACCCAGCTGATCGGCCCTAACGTCAAGGCCATGCAATCGATGCTCTTCCTGAAGGCCGCGGGCAAGCCCGGCCAGGCGTGGCACCAGGACGAGTACTTTATTCCGACGCGGGACCGGTCATTGACGGCGGCGTGGATCGCGCTCGATGACGCTACCACGGAGAACGGCTGCCTTTGGGTATTGCCGGGGTCCCATCGTCGGGGGGTCATCTACCCGGAGCGCGAGATCGATGACGCCCGATTCGACTGCTCCACCGAGGCCTACCAGTTCCCCTACGAAGACGGCGAGGCGATCCCGGTCGAGGTGCCTGCAGGCAGCGCCATAATATTTGATGGCTACCTCTTGCACCGCAGCCTGCCAAATGTGGCCCAGCGCGGCCTTCGGCGGGCGATCGCTAACCACTACATGAGCGCGCAGTCGCTCCTTCCGTGGCGCGCACCACGCGAAGGCGAGCACATAGCGATGGTCGACGATCGGGACGTCGTCCTCGTCGCAGGGGAGGACCCCTACGCGTACAAGGGGCTGGAGGACAATCACAGGGCCCGCCTCCGACCCGACCGCGACGGCGGCTGTGACCGTTAGCCCGACGCCTCGGGAGCCTTCCCCGCCGCCGAAGCCACAACCAGGGAGACAGTAGGACTGAAAGATGATGGGGTCACGCGACCGCGTACAGGCGGCACTTGAGCATCGCGACACAGATCGAGTCCCGCTTGATCTGGGCGGCAGCGACGTAACCGGCATGCACGTCGACTCTGTCTACAAGCTTCGCCAGGCGCTGCAACTGGATCCGCCGGGCACACCGGTGAAAGTAGTAGACGTGGGCCAGCAACTGGGCGAGATTGGATCCGATCTGCTTGACGCCCTTGGCGTGGATGTGGTGCCGCTTAGGGGGTCATTCGCTGAGATGGACTCTCGACAGAATGAGAATTGGAAGAGCTGGACCACCTTCCACGGAACGCCAGTGCTGGTGCCAGAGGACTTCAACACCGAACCCGAGCCTAACGGCGACATACTCAGATATCCCTGCGGCGACAAGACAGTGCCGCCCTGTGGGCGCATGCCCTGCGGAGGCTTCTATTTCGACGCTTTGACGCGCCAAGATTCGATCGATGATGATCACTTGAATGTCGAACACAACCTAGAGGAATACGAGCAAGTATCGGACGCGAACTTGACCTACTTGAAGACAGAATCGGAGCGGCTAGAGGCGACCGGGAAGGCAATCCTAGCTCAGTTCCCTATTGACGTCGGCAACTTTTTCTCAGGGACAAATCTCAAACACCCAAGAGGAATTCGAGATATCACGGAGTGGTATGTGAGTATCAATCTGCGTAGGGATTACGTCTACGAGGTCTTTGAGCGCCAGTGTGAGATTAGTCTGCAGAATCTCAAGAAGATCCATACCGCGGTTGGTGAGCGAGTGACCGCAGTAGTCGTAACCGAGAACGACCTAGGGACGCAAAATGGCCCATTTATCTCGCCGAAGGCCTATCGCGAACTATGGAGGCCCTTCAATGTCAAGGTCAATGACTGGATCCACTCGAACACGAACTGGAAGACCTTTATGCATTCTTGTGGGTCAATCTGGCGTTTTCTAGATGATATCGCCAGTGCCGGATTTGACTGCTTGAACCCAGTGCAGACATCCGCGGCAGACATGGACCCGCAAGCTCTGAAGGCCGAATATGGAAGCCGATTTACCTTCTGGGGAGCCGGAATAGATACGCAGAGAGTGCTGCCGTTCGGCACGCCAGACGAAGTGCGAACTATGGTTCGAGAGCGAATGCGTATCTTCAGAGTGGGTGGTGGCTTTGTGTTTAATACCATCCACAATGTGCAGGCGGGCATACCTACAGAGAATTTGTTGGCGCTCTACGAGGCGATTGGTGAGTACCGGTGATGACCATACTTGAAGATTTGCGGGAAGCTGTAATCGCGGGACAGGTGAAGGTAGCAGTAGCCAAGATGACGGAGGGGTTACAGGCAGACATATCGGCCGACACGCTCCTACAAGAGGGGCTGATCGCCGCCATGAGCAAGACGGGCGCCCTCTACCAGGCCGGTGAGATCTTCGTGCCTGAGATGCTCGTGGCAGCCCGGGCGATGAGCGCCGCCCTCGGAGTGCTCAAGCCTCACCTCGTGGCCGAAGGCGTCCCGTCCCGGGCAAAGGTCGTGATCGGGACCGTGCAGGGCGACCTGCACGACATCGGTAAGAACCTTGTCGCGATGTTCCTCGAGGGGAACGGGTTCGAGGTCGTCGATCTCGGGGTCGACGTTCCCCCGGAGCGTTTCGTGGCCGAGGTG
>JBEKMZ010000181.1:0-3964 GCA_049523315.1 Acidimicrobiales bacterium
TGCGGATTCCGAGCCATTCCGTACACCCGTTCCGATCGAATCCGTACACCGATTCCGACGTTTTCGTACACCTGGTGAGGAGCTCGCCGCTGGCGCTGGCGTGAGCTAGGAGCTGCTCGGCAGGCTCCTCGGACAAGTCCCGTCCGAGGAGCAGCCGTTGCCCAGACCCCGTGTCGCCATGCGCAAGATCCGAGACATCATCCGGCTGAGCTTTGGGGAAAGACTCAGCCGTCGCCAGGTGAGCGCCTCGCTCAACATCCCCTTCACGACGGTCTCCGACCACGTCCTTCGCGCCAAGGAGGCGGGCCTTGGCTGGCCGCTCCCGGACGAGCTCGACGACCACGGCCTCGAGCAGCTCTTGTTCCCTCCACCGATCCCGACCGGTGTCACCCGGCCGCTCCCGGACTGGAAGTACATCGACCGCGAGCTGCGGAAAAAGGGCGTGACGCTGCAGCTGTTGTGGCTCGAGTACCGCGAGGTCCATCCCGACGGCTATGGCTACAGCCGCTTTGCCGACCTGCACCGCGAGTGGAAACGCCGCGTCGACGTCGTCATGCGCCAAGAGCACCGGGCGGGCGAGAAGCTCTTCGTCGACTTTTCGGGCGAGAAGATCCCCATCTACGACAGACGAACAGGCGAGGTGGTGTTGAACGCCGAGCTGTTCGTGGCCGTTGCCGGGGCGTCGAACTACCTCTACGCGGAGGCGTTCTCCTCTCAGGAGCTCTTGTACTGGGTGACGGGGCACACCCACGCCTTTGAGTTCATGGGGGGCTGTCACGAGATCGTGGTCTGCGACAACTTGAGATCTGGTGTCACCCGGCCGCACCGTTACGAGCCGGATCTGAACGCCACCTATCAAGAGATGGCCGCCCACTATGGCATCGCCATCATCCCGACTAGGACCTACAAGCCCCGTGACAAGGCCAAGGTCGAAGCCGGCGTGCTCTTAGCCGAGCGCTGGATCATCGCCCGCCTCCGCCACCGGCACTTCACCTCCCTCGCCGAAGCCAACGCCGCGATCGCAGAGTGCGTGGGCCTGCTCAACGCGAGGCCCTTCAAGAAGCTCGACGGCTCGAGAAAGTCTCTGTTCGAGGCATTGGACGCTCCCACGTTAAGGCCGCTTCCTCCAGAGCGCTATGAGTTCGCCACCTGGAAGAGGGCCAAGGTCAACATCGACTACCACATCGAAGCCGACCATCACTACTACTCGGTTCCCTACCAGCTCGCCGGCAAGGTCGTCGAGGTGCGCAGCTCCGCCGGCACGATCGAGGTCTTCTACAGCTCAAAGCGCGTCGCCTCGCATCTTCGAAGCTTCCTCCGTCACAAGCACACGACCGACCCGGCGCATATGCCCGAGTCGCACCGGCGCTATGCGCAATGGACCCCGAGCCGGATCGTCAACTGGGGGGCAGCCACCGGTCCCTCGACCGCCAAGCTCATCGAGGAGATCCTCGCCTCAAGACCCCATCCCGAACAGGGCTTCAGATCCGCCCTCGGCATCATCCGTCTCGCCGATCGCTATGGCAAAGAACGCCTCGAGGCGGCATGTGCAAGGGCGTTGCACCTTCGCGCCTACTCCTATCGCTCCGTGCAGTCGATCCTCGCCCACGGCCTCGACAAACAACCCCTGCCGGATGAGCGACCCTCTCGTTCCCACCCCCGTCACCACAACGTGCGCGGCTCGACCTACTACCGATGAAAGGAAGGACAGACTTGTTGACCAACAACACCATCGAGGGCCTGCACGCCCTTCGCCTGAACGCCATGGCAACAGGCGTCATCGAACAACGCGAGCAGCCCGACTACGCCAATCTGGCTTTCGAGGACCGCCTCGGGCTCCTCGTCGACAAAGAGATCATGGCCCGGGGCAACAGGCGCCTCGGGCGGATGTTGAAAGCGGCAAAGTTGAAGCTCCCCGCTGTGATCGAGGACATCGACTTCCGCTGTCCCCGCGGCCTCGAGCGACAGACGATCGCCCAGCTCGGCGAGTGCCACTGGGTAAAAGAACACCAGGTGGTCCTCATCGTGGGCCCGACCGGGGTGGGAAAGACCTATCTCGCCTGTGCCCTTGCGCAGGCGGCGATTCGTCACAACCACACGGCGTTGTACCTGCGAGCTCCACGGATGTTCGACGAGCTCGCCATCGCCCGAGCCGATGGCCGGCTGTCGCGTCTCATGGCCGCCTGGGCACGCATCGACGTGCTGGTGATCGACGACTTCCTGATCCGTCCCCTGAGCTCGGAGCAGGCGGCCGACCTGTTGGAGGTGGTCGAGGACCGTGCCCAGCTGCGCTCGACGGTGCTCACGAGCCAGCTCCCCGTCGCTGCATGGCACGAGGCCATCGGTGATCCCACCATCGCGGACGCCGTGCTCGACAGGTTGTTGGAGAGGGCGAACCGCATCGAGCTCGTCGGTGAGTCACTACGGCGCACCGATAGCGCGAAGCCGAGAAACGCCAAGTGATCACACCGCGTCGACGACACGCAGGTGGGGCCAGAACTCGTGATCACGACGCGTCAGCCCGCTGGAAAGGCGGGATCGCCCACCTCGGGCGCCGGCGTCAGCAAACTATTCGATCAAGCACCGCGAAGGAGGTGAGCTAACGGGATAGGCCCTCAAGCGTCGGCCGCTACGCGGCCTCCGACACCGCGTCCGAAAACTCCGGACTGGGTGTACGGAATCGTCGGAATACACAAGAGCTTCCCTGGAAATAAGGGGCAACCTCAAAAAGGTCGCTGCCCTCAAGGGCAATCTCAGTGCAGCTTTCACACAGAGTGTCTCCGGCACGACGGCCCGCGACATAGTGGCCATTGCAGATGATCGCTCTGCCTACGCCACATCCGCTTCGATAGTGATACACCGACTCGTTGTGATCCTCATCACCAGAGGTATGGAATTCTTTCACGGGCGCCATTTTGTGCCTCCCGTTCACGTCAACCTCCAAGGACGCTAGAACGCGTACTTTAGAACGCGCTGCGAGCATTATTACGGGTCGATCACGATTTGTTGCGTGCGGGTGCCGGTTGCAAACCCGTCCAGCGTTCTGGTGGAAGGTTGGCTGGAGACCCTATCCACAAGACCGGCGAGCACGTCGGTCGACCAGATCTCCGCCGTTACGCGCCGGTCCTCAACTTGGAAACAGGATGGATCCGAAGACCGGGAGGTCGGAAACTCCTCGAACCCCGCTTCGCGGCGGCGGTGACCCGGTCGGAGCAACTGCCGGCCAGGCTACTCATGGCCATCTGTAACAACTACCACAGAAAGCCGTAACGGCAGCCACAGGGAACTCTAAGAGTGAGGACCTAGCTTCATCGTGCGGGTTTCCGCCAAGAGGAAGCGCTGTTTCCCACCAAATCGTCCCACGGGTCTCGAGTCTTGACGGAAACCCGACGAAAGGAGACGAAGCCATGGACGTTCCCTCGTTCAAGGTGACGGGCGCGTGCGACCTCTGTGGCGCCAGCGAAGGTGCAC
This sequence comes from Acidimicrobiales bacterium, assembly GCA_049523315.1. Taxonomy (GTDB): domain Bacteria; phylum Actinomycetota; class Acidimicrobiia; order Acidimicrobiales; family Bog-793; genus Fen-455. The sequence continues at coordinate 3,472 of JBEKMZ010000181.1, forward strand.
AAGGTTATCTCTGGCCGACGCGGACCGATCACCAATTCGAGATGCTTCGCCTATGTGACGACGATCTTGCCACCGTCTTGCATAGCGCTCGTGAGTTCTTGAGGCCACGAGTCGGTTGGTGTGCCAAGCATTGTTTCGGGCCGGCTGATGAACCTTGCGCATGTGTTGACAAGTGCTTCGAACCTGTCTACTCGCTGCCCAGCTGGATACGGGATTCCAACTCGGCGATGTCGCTGAGCGGACGCGGCTAGCTTCACACTTTGACCTCGACTCGCATCGCCTTGTTAGATAACTACTAGATGTGTCACAGGGAGTTCTCAGGATACGGGCGCACCGACCGATGCGGGGACGGAGCCAGTCCCAGGTGGACGGCGAGCTGAGTACAAAGGAGAGCCGATGACTGGTCATCGCAGCTTCTGTGTACCGCACGCGACGGCAGCACTCCTCGACTATCTCGAAGCCAGGCGCCCTCAGGTTCCCTACCTCCGGCTGT
>JBEKMZ010000182.1:0-2629 GCA_049523315.1 Acidimicrobiales bacterium
TCCGTTCCATAGACGGTGTGCATCTTCTTCCAGCTGGCTACGACCTGCTCGCCCAGGCGCTTGTGCAGCCCATGCAGCGGGCCTGGCACGTGAACTTGCACGTCTGATCGCGGGGCGCAACCGTTCCTAAACACTCAGCGGAACTGAGTCCCGCTTTGTGGGTGGCCCCGAACGGTCCTGGGTCACCTGGTCCCCCCGAGGTTCCTGCTCGGCCGGTCGGGTCCTCTGCCGCAGGTGCGGCTGCCCTCCGGCCTTGCGGGGTCGGGCTTTCCTCGTGCGCTGCTCGAACAGACCGACCGGTTCCCCGGGCGGCACGGGCCACATGGCGGAGTTGGTAGCTCTCTTTCGCCCATGCGCTGCTGGGGTCGAGTCACACCTTTCCCGTCGCCGTGCTCGCTGTTCGAGTCCGCGTCTCCCGATGACCAGAGCCGCCGCGTGGTGGCCCGAGGCGTCGGTGGAGATCTCTCGGAGGGCAACGAGCCAGTGCTCGGCGCCCCACATGCTGGTGTAGGCCGGGTCCACGGCGATGACCGCCAGCCCAGCGTTCGAGGCCATCTGGATCAGACGGCCAGCGAACTTGGCCGTGGGGATGCCAGAGACCAGCCGTCGGAAGGTCCGGCCCCGCTTACCCCGTGAGGGGCGGCGTCCGGTCTGCTCACGGCCCATCTCCCGTGCGTCAGCGAAGTCCAGGTTCTCGATCACGATCGCTCGGCAGGCGTGGCGCTCGGCTGTCTTGATCAGTCCGGAGATGGCCTCTCGCAGGTGCCCGTCACGGGTGCTGGCGGTCAGTCCACTGAGAGCAAGCAGCGAGGTGATCGGTCGTCCGACCGGGTTCCCTGCCGAGTCCACCACCATCGCTGCCAGGTGCCCGGTATTCACATCTACCGCCAGCACCCGATGGCCTCGCAGCTCGTCGAGGGCCGGTGGCTTCATGACAGCGCGTTTCCACGAGGCATCCAAGTACCAGCGGGCCTTGCCGGGATCGAAGGTGACGTCGTAGCGGACAGCCCCGGTAGCTGCTTGGGCCGCCACTTCGTCATCTCGGTAAGAGAAGGCGACCGGGCAACTGAGCCGGTAGCGGCCACACGGTCGATTGGCCAGATGAGCCAGTGGCACGGGGAGCTTGATCTCGACCCGGTGCTCGGCGGGGTCGAAGCGGATGGTTTCGTTCCCCCACGCCTTGTCCTTCTCCCCATCGGCGGTGATGAACAGACGCGCCGCGTTCCAGCCATCGCGCCACTCGGTATCACTCAGATCGGCATCGTCGAGGTGGTGATGGGCTCTGGCGAGGGACCTCCCACCCCGACAGATCGAGAGCCGACCTTCCTCGAGTCGGGCCGCTACCTCGGCGAGCCGGCATTCGAGCACCTGGAGACGCCTCTGGTTTTGAAATCGCTCGTCGCTCGTGCCGTAACCACCGAGCCGTCCCCGCCGTCCCCCGACGGGCACGGCCAGGCGCCGTCGGATCCGGCTGATCCTCGCGTGGAGGCTCCGGTGCTCGGCAATGAGGTTCCTCATGGCGAGTTGCCAGGAGTCCTCGCTCTCCCGAGTGATCGCTCCGGCCCAACGCGAGGAGCTGGTGGCTGTGAGCGAGCGCTTGCGTTCACGCCGAGAGGTGGCACGGGCTTTCGCGTCGAGCCTGCCCTCCCGGCACCTGCGTGCAAGGTCGCCTCTTGCAAGCGATCCCAGGTGGGTGCCGATGGCCACGAGCACAGAAGAGTCGGTGTCGGAGGCGTGCAGCCGGGCCCGGACCCGCGCACCGCTCGGCGGGGCCACGGCGAAGGGCTCTTCGATCTCACGCAGCCGTCGGGTCACGGTGCCATCTTCCGCTTCGGGTGTGACATAGGGCCGCCGGTCCCAGGTCGTGCTCGGCACAGCGCAGGGCCTTCTCTGCGCGGTTGCGGGCCGACCGGCGCCCATAAAGGCGCGCACAGAAGCTGGTCAAGACCTCGGTCATGTCCCGGACCAGATCGTCATCGATCTCGCCTGTGTCGATCACCACGAGACGCCTGCTGGGTGCCGACAGGGCTGCTTCGACCAGCTCGGCGTTCATACGAGCGAGGCGGTCGCGGTGTTCGACCACTACCGTCGTCACCTTCGGGTCTGCAAGAGGCGGCGCAGTTTGGAGCGCGAACCATTCATGCCTGAGCCGACCTCCGCCTCGACGCGCACCACCGGCTGACCGGTCGTAGCTGCCCACTCGGTCAACCGTGCCACCTGGCGGTCGAGGTCTGCGCGTTGGTCGTGGCAGGACACTCGGGCGTAGAGGCCGAGGGCGCCTTCGGGGGCTGACAGGACTGCGTCGGGTGAGACGAGGATCGTCCGTTGGTTCACTCGGACAGCAGGGACCGGGAGTGTGCCCGCATGGAACCAGTTGTACGCCGTCTGGGGATGGATGCCTTGACGGCGCGCCCATTCGGTTAGGTTCACCCCGTCAGCATGTCACTAGAACATATGTACGTTGAGTATCGTTGACTTATTGCTCGGCAGTTCCTCACCCCATTGAGAGTTGGAAGCGCTACGCCGGTGACTACCGCGAGGGCTCCTGGTTCGGCTTGCGTCCAACCATCGAGGACAACCGCGGCAAGGTGCTGCATAGTTTCAAGCATTGCCGCGGCAGGAACCTCGG
>JBEKMZ010000183.1:0-2751 GCA_049523315.1 Acidimicrobiales bacterium
CCGTTGTCAACCTCGCGGCTAACGCGGTCGCTGTCAGTCTCTGGGGCGCGAACGGGGCCGCGAGCGTAATGATCCTGAGCGAAGCGATCGCGTTGGCCATGTACTGGAAGATCTATCGGACCAAGATGCCGAACCCGTTGGGGCGTCGCTATCCGCTTTCGGTCATTGCAGCCTCTCTGGGACTGCTGGTCATCTGTTGGGCCCTCCACGCAGAGCTGGGTCTCGGCCCCGGAGGCGGCATTGCCATGCTGGCGAGAGCGGTAGAGCTGGGACTCGCGTACGCGGCCTTGCTGTGTCTCATCACGTTTGGGGCACGACGTCTGGCATTGCGACGCGACACGGCTCGTGCACGACTTGGCTGAACGATCGGTGTAGGTCGTCAAAATCTCGCCCGCCCTGGCCCAAGAAGGTGGGTCGAATTAGTCCACTCCCGTCGGCGTCATCGCGACGCGGATCTCTCTGTACGTCTCTTCCAGACCCGACTTACCTGTGGGACTCGCGATAGTCAACACTCCGATCCGGCCTGGCAGCCAACACGCGACGACTCGACGTCAGGGTCCAGGTGGAGCGCCCGCAGCGTAGTGAGGACGAACGACCTGGAGGCCGACGTAGGTCGGCGCGACGATGAGACGGTGCCGGAACGTAGTGATCTTCAGCGTTTCATTGCGGTCTCCTCGGGTTTCCGTGCTCGTACCCGTGTGCGAACGCCCAGACTTACCTCGGTGCACGGAGCGCTCTCCGGCGACATGATGGTGGATGGGGTGATCCCCACACGGAGAAGTTGCGGTCGCTCATTCTTTGGCGGCTGTCCAGGTTGGCGGCTGTCCAGGGCAAAGACCTGGCGAGCATTCGGGTTGCTGGAGCAGACCGCAGATCATCACTTTGATTGCGGGCGGGACGCGCACGGGAGCAAGCGCCTTTCAGGCGGCTTCGGCCCAGGCGTCGTCGCCGGCGGCACGAAGGGCGTGGTGACACCAGCGCGCCAGCTTCCTGGCGACAGCGAGGGCGGCTCGTTGTGTCCCGAGACGCTCGCGAAGCGAGCAGAAGTACTCATGGTCCGGGGAGGCCTTCTTCGTCGAGGACATGGCAGCCTCGTATAGCGCCCAGCGCAGGACTCCCGGGCCCTGTCGGGCGAGATGTCCCTTGGCCCGGTTGGTGTCGGACTGGTAGACGGTGATGTCGAGGCCGGCATGGCGCACGGCGTCAGAGGACGAAGAGAAGCGCCGGGTGTCGCCCATCTCGCACCAGATGGCGACAGAAGTCACCGGTCCGATGCCGTAATGGGCCGTGAGCGCCTGGCAGCCCGGTTGGTGCCGTGAAAGACGGGCGAGATCGAGCTTGATCGGAGCGAGCATTTCGTTCACGACCTCGATCTGCGCCAGCGCGACCTCAACAGCGCGCCGGGCCGCCGGAGAGAGTTCGACGTCGCGAAGCAAGGTCCTTGCCTGTTCACCCGCCACAGGACATCCGAGCTCGGGAACGCCGTGGTGATAAAGCGTGGCGTGGAGGCGCTGAGTCCACGCCACCCGTTGATCGGCGAGGTCCTTGTAGAGCCGGACGACACCACGAGCTTCAAGCACGTGCCGAGGCGGGATCCAGCTCTCGGGGAGCTCCCCGGTCATGAGCAGCTTGCGAAGGTGCTGGGCGTCGCCACGATCGGTCTTGGCCCGTCGCTTGTTTCCCCGGAGTGCAGCCGTGTCGGCCGGCTCGGCGACGTGAGCGCGAAAGCCTGCGCGCTCGAGCTCCTCTGTGACATAACGCCATCCGGTGCAACCCTCCATCGCCACATCACCGCCGGCGCCGCCAAGGCCGGCGAGAAAGCGCCGCAGCTCGACCCGGTCAGCGGGCGAGACGCGCCCACGCGCGTTCTCGCCAGTCGCGAGGTCGACTATGTCGAAGGTGAGCTGGCGGCGGTGGATGTCGATTCCTCCTACGATTCCCATGGGATCCTCCTCGAGCTCCTGATGAACATCACCCCGGCGTTTGATCGTCGGTGCCAAAGCCGTAGTACCACTACGACCGTGCCGGGGAGGGTCCCACATGCCATCTTTGGCGCGAGTTGACCCCCACAGAGACATCGCAAGTTCCTGACCTGCGCGGATAGTCCCGGAGTAGGGGTATTTCAGGCAATATGTAGTGACGAAATGATCCACCATTGGTCGCTTATAGTCCTATAAGATGTAGGTATGTTCGTCAAGCGGACGGTGAAGCGCTATGGCGAAACTACCTACGAGTACTTGACCCTCGTCGAGGCCGTCCGTCGCGAGGGCAAGCTCGTACAGCGAACGCTGTTTCGCCTGGGCGAGGTGTCCGAGTTGCGAGAGTCCGGACAGCTCGACCGGATCGTCAAGTCCCTGGCCGCTTACACGAAGGGCACCTATCTCGAGGCAGGTGAGCTCGAGGGCCTCGGCTCGCCGAGCTTCGGCGCGGTTGCGGCCATCCGGTCGTACTTCTGTCGCCTCGGCCTCGATGAGCACTTCGCCGTCCTCGGCGATGGCCGGCGCTCGAGAGTGCTTCCCGACACAGTGTTCGCGATGGTGGCCAACCGGCTCACAGAGCCATCCTCCAAGCGTCGCACGATCAACGAGTGGCTCTCCTCGGTGGCGCTGCCTGCCGGGGTCACCGCCCCAAACCTGGACCAGTGCTACCGGGCGATCGATGCCCTCGCCGAGCACAAGGAGGCCACCGAGGCCCATCTCTACACCGAGCTGTGCAACCTCGCGAACCTGGACCTGCGTCTCGTCTGTTACG
>JBEKMZ010000184.1:0-2553 GCA_049523315.1 Acidimicrobiales bacterium
CATCGCCGTTCCCTCGAAGGCAGGACGGGCTAGCGCGGCCATCGCGAGAAAACGCTCGCTGTTGCCCAGCACGAGCTCGCAATTCGTGCCGATGTCCACAAACAGCCGCATACGCGAATCACGATCCATCCCGGAAGCGAAGAGACCGGCGACGATGTCTCCGCGAACGCACGCGCCAAAGCAAGGATATATCACCGCGCGAGCAAGCTCAGAGTATGGTCTACGACACACCAGAAACATCGACGCAACCGGGAAGACGGGAGGGCTGGCGGGTCTGCGCGCAAAGTGTCGCGATCAAGGAGCACGAGAATCTGGTGCTGACGTGAGTTAGGTCGAGACAAAAGGGGGCAATCTCGTGACCACCAGTAACTGGGCAGCCTCATTGGATGACGAAGGCGAATGGGAGCCCTTTGGGCCCCCAGGAGAGTCCGTAGGTCAGGTTCGTTGGTTGCTTAAGCCGGAAGGGGAGCACTCGTTCCACGCCGGTGTGTGGAAAGTACGGCCGGACGAGCTACCTGAGCGGGCCCAAGTAATCTCGAAACAGCGCGAGTCGATATATGTTTTAGAAGGAGAGGTCCACATCGATATACAGGATGGTCCGTCACTTCAACTGACGGCGGGTGATATGGCCACCTTCGCCGCTGGTGCCACGGCATTCTGGACGGTCGTGAGGCCGTACCGCGAGTTCTTCGTGTACTCGTAGACAAGATCGACATGCTGTGAAACGCCGGTCACGGCCGGTCAGTCGAAGCGTCGTATTGATGAGGGCCTCGAGGCCGAGGCCGTACGACGAGTGTCGAGACTGGCAACAGGCCGGCGTTGGCGACGAGGTTGGGCTCGTCGAATGCCACCTCGCAGGGCTGAATTGGCTCCCGTATCCGCGTGAAAGGGGTCTTGAACTAGGAGAATGACGGTGCTTAACGCCGCCCTTTCGCCAGAGCTCGGGGGCACTTTCGGTGAATCCGGTATCGCACGGTATTGACCGGATCGTGGTCAATCGGTGGATCGAGGTTAAGTGACCGGGCGTATCGGAGGAAGGCTGACCTGGAACTGCTCGACGGTTCACTCGAGCTCGACCTCACCGCACAGTCAGGTCAGGACGCCACGCCGCGAGCGACACGCCGATCTCCCGGTCGGGCGCCCACCGGAGCCATGCGATGGCTGTGGCGACCTTGAGCACCGCCGCTTCCCCATCCCGGCGGTGCCGGCTCCTCTTTCGGGTCTCCCTTGGAGAATGGGACCGCTGGCGTTTGGCAACGCCGCCGTCGAGCGAGCGCCGACTACGACTCAGATGGAACTGGAATGTACTACCGGCGGCATCACGCGGATTGGAGCGACCGTCCTGATCCAGTCGGACACGCGTTCAGACGAGAGCGCTCCGTGGGCCGCCAGGATGGAAGCACCGAGGACCCCTGAGCGGTCGCCGACCGCGGTTGTCTCGATCGTCAGATGCCGCGTCGCCAGCGGGAGCGCGCGCTGGTAGACGACACCGCGTATTCCGGCCAAGAGGTCGTCGCCGAGCACTCCCAGCGCGCCGCCGAGGATGATGCAACTCGGGTTGAAGAAGTTGACGAGCGAAGCAAGCACTTCGCCGATGCGTTGGCCGGCGACGCGGACGAGGCGCACGGCCCGTGCGTCGCCGGCCTGGGCCGCCTCGAGGCAATTCATGTTGCCGCACGAGCACCGGACGTCTTCTTCGACCGCCACCCGGACGTGGCCGATATCACCGGCAGCCCCATCGGCACCGCGGTGCACCTCACCGTTGGTGATGATGCCGCACCCGATCCCGGTTCCCACCTTCACGAACAGCAGCTGCTCGTTCACGAGGCCGCGAGACCAGTACTCACCGAGTCCCATGATGTTGACGTCGTTGTCAACGAGAATCTGTGCATCGAAGTGTTCCGAGAGCACCTTGGGCACGACGACTCCGTCCCAGCCCGGCATGATCGGGGGCTGCACGACCGTGCCGGTGGCGAACTCAACAGGGCCAGGCACACCGACCCCGATGGCCCGCACGTCTCGTGGCGACCGACCGTTCTTCTCCAGCAGCTCGTGGAAACGATCGACGAGGTCGGCAAGGACGCGATCTGGACCATCGGCGATGTCGATCTCGAGGCCGATCTCAGCCTCCGTTTGCCCGCTCAAGGTCGTCATCGCGAGCCGGGCATGCGTAGCGCCGAGGTCGGCGGCCAGCACCACCCCTGCGGCGGGGTTGAGGGCGAGAAGGGTGGGTCGCCTACCGCCCGAGGAGGGGCCGTCACCCGCCTCGACGAGCACGCCGAGGCTGAGCAGCTCGTCGACCCGCTGGGAGATCGTCGAGCGGGCAAGTCCCGTGATCCGGGCCAGCTCGGCGCGCGTCGAGGTTCTCTGCTTGACGACCAACGAGACGAGCTGCCCGAGCTCGAGCCAGGGATGGTTCTCGTTGCCCACGGGGTTCAACTTAGCCTTCTTGTGACTATTTGACAACAAACTTACTCAGTTGACAGTCGGATATCCCAGGATTAGGTTCACGATCGGACTTGGGCAGGGGAGCGTGCCAGTTGGCGGACGAGA
>JBEKMZ010000185.1:0-4749 GCA_049523315.1 Acidimicrobiales bacterium
CCCCCCCCCCCCCCCAAAAAAAAGGGCTTCGCCGCGTGGGGTCCCAGCACCCGCCTTCGACATGGTCGAGCCCGTCGGCGAGAACACGATGCGCGAGATGCGCCGGCAACGGGCTCGCCACTTCACCCGCTTCGAAGCGTCTCGCCGGTCGCGGCATCGAAGAAGTGTGTATTCTCGGGCGAGAATTGGACGAAAACAACGTCGCCGACGTCGACTTTCGCGCGCGGACCCATCTTCGCCACCAACGACACGGCGCGCGCCGAGCCGTTGCTGATTGCCGCCCCGATCGGGCGGTTGCCCGCTTCGTCGATCGAGAGGTGGACGAGAATCTCGGCTCCGAGCGCTTCTCGTCGCTCAACTCGCGTCCGCAAGGTGTTCGGGCTCGACGCATCGGCGACGATCACGTCCTCGGGCCGGACACCGACAACGGTGTCGAGCCCAGAGGCCGGGAGCGCGTGCGAGGAGGTGTAGCTCCACGGCAACTCCACGATCTGGCTGCCGAACACGAGCTCAACGCGATCGTTTCCCGCGCGAGCGTGGCAACCGATGAGTTTCATCGCTGGCGAGCCCATAAAGCCGGCCACGAATGCGTTCGCAGGCCGGTCGTAGAGCTCTTGGGGCGTGTCGGCTTGCTGGAGCCTGCCGTCGCGGAGCACCGCGACGCGATCGCCCATCGTCATCGCCTCGACCTGGTCATGGGTGACGTAGACGGTCGCGACACCGAGCAGTCGCTGGATCCTCGCGATCTCGAGACGCATCTCGACTCGGAGCTGGGCGTCGAGGTTCGAGAGCGGCTCGTCCATGAGGAAGGCCTGCGGACTTCGCACGATCGCCCGACCCATGGCGACGCGCTGACGCTGTCCACCAGAGAGCTCCTTCGGTCGACGATCGAGGTACGCGGTGAGGTGCAAGATCTCCGCGGCCTCCTGGACTTTGCGCTTCACCTCGGCCTTGGAGTCACCGCGGATCTTCAGCGCGAAGCCGATGTTCTTCTCGACGGACATTTGTGGATAGAGCGCGTAGTTCTGAAAGACCATCGCGACATCGCGGTCCTTCGGCAGGACGTTGTTGACGACGGTTCCACCGATCGAGATCGAGCCCGAGGTGACGTCTTCGAGGCCGGCGAGCATGCGAAGCGCCGTGGTCTTTCCACACCCGGACGGCCCGACGAGCACCATGAACTCGCCATCGGCGATGTGCAAGGACAGCTCGTTCACCGCCTTGACGTCACGACCGAAGATCTTCGTGACCGCGTCGAAGGTGATCTCGGCCATCAGCGCCCGGCCCTATCGAGCGTCACGGCTCGCGTCATCAGTCGATTCCCATGGTGAGGCCTCTCACGAGGTAGCGCTGGAATCCGAGGTAGACGGCCATCGCTGGCAACGCACTGACGAGCGATCCGGCCATTAGCGCCGGGATCGAGGTCGTTCTGCCCGCCGCGAGCACGGCGAGGCCGACGGTGATCGGCCGCTCCGATGGGTTCTGGATGAAAAGGAGGCCGACCAACAGGTCGTCCCAGATCTGGATGAACTGCAGCACCGTCACCGTGGCGAGGGCGGGGACGGCTATCGGCACGACGAGGCGCCAGAGCACGCCGGTGTAACCGAGGCCGTCGACGACGCCCGCTTCGATCAACTCGTCAGGGACGCTCCGGAAGTACGTGGTGAACAAGAACACCGAAAACGGGGTTCCGAGCGCCGCATACACCAAGATCGCGCCGAAGTAGCCGCCGGTCAGGCCGAGCTTGGTGACGTTCACGAACTCCGGCATCAAGATCGCCTGCAGCGGGACCATCATGGCGCTGACGATCACCAAGAACACCGTCGTCGAGGCACGGAAGCGAAGCTTGGAAAAGGCGAAGCCAGCGGGCAGACCGACAAGCAAGATGACGAAGATCGAGACCGAGCAGACGACCGTCGAACTCACGACCTCCTGGCCGACCGGAATGGTCGCCGAGAGCGTCTTCCAACTGAGCCAGGAGAATCCCGACCCGTTGAGGAACTGCGCCTCGGACTTCAAGCTTGTGACGATCATCACGCCGAAGGGATAGAGCATCACGATCGCGACGCCGACCATGACGACGAACAGGATCCAGCGTCCGAGCTTGCGTCTGGGGCGGGGCATCGGCGTCACGACTACTGCGGGAGCATCGGACTCCGGCCGTGAGGGCGTGAGCGTCGTCATTCGTTCGACCCGATAAGCCGCAGCTGAACGATGCCGACGATGCCCGTGAGCACGAACAAGATCAAGCCGTACAAGGCGGCGGTACCGAAGTCACCCTGGTTGAAGCCGGTCTGGTAGATGAGGAACTCCATCGTGGTCGTCGCGTAACCGGGGCCGCCGCCGGTCATGACGAATATCAGGCTGAAAAGTGCTGAGAAGAGCGCGATCACCGTCATCACGAAGGCCAGCTGAATGAACCGGCTGAGATGCGGCAATGTGATGCTTCGGAATATCAGCCAGCCACCGGCCCCGTCGATTCGCGCAGCCTCCTCGAGGGTCGGGTCGAGCGTCGCGAGGCCGGTGAGGAAGAGCATCGTGTTGGTTCCGATCATCGTGAAGATGAACGTGATGCCGAGCGCGCTGAGCGCTGTCGACTCGTAGCCCAACATGTTGGTGTTGACGTGCGAAAAGCCGAACGCGTGGATGATCGAGTTCAGGGTGCCCTGGTAGGCAAAGAAACGTTCGGCGACGAGTCCGAGCACGACCCAGGAGATCGCCGTCGGCATGAAATAGATCGAACGGAAGATTCGCCAACCAGCGACGCGCTGGTGCAAGAGCACGGCGATGCCGAGCGGCAACCCGAGCGCGAAGGGCACCGCGAAGAGCAATAGCGCGTTGTTCTCCATCGCCTGCCAGAGATTTGAGTTGTGGAACGCCTGGGTCCAGGTCGACACGCCGATCCACGTCGACGTCGAGCCGTCCCACTGGGTAAAGGAGTAGTACACTGCCTGGCCGATCGGTACGCCGATCAAACCGATCACGAGCGCGATCGCGGGCAGCGCGAAGACGAATCCGGCGAGCTGACGCCTCCGGCCTAAGGTCATCCGTCGCGCTTGTGGCGCCTTCGCGACGATGGCGGTCATCTCTGCAGCTCGTGCATTCGCGATCGAATTAAGGCACGCGGGCGTCCCATCCCATCCGGGCTCCAGACTCGAAGCCGGATGGGACGCATCGCGAGACGGTCGTTCGTGCCTGTGACGCTTAGCCCACGAACTGCTTCGAGCTCCGTTGTGCAGCCGGCAGTTGCTGCCACGCCTGAGCCATGTTCTGCAGCGCCGATAGCGGGGACTGCTGGTTCGCGAGCACTGCGGGCAGCACCTTGTCAGCGGCGTTGCTGACGTTGACCTGGACGTAGTTGTCCATCATCGGATACGGCGACATGTGGTCCTTGGTGACGAAGTTCAACATTTCCTGGTTCACCGGGTTGGTCGTGGTAAGCCCCTTGATGTCAGGGATCAGACCGGCCTGGTTGATGATGTTGCCGGCCTCGGTGGTCGTCAAGAAGTCGAGGAACTTGAACGAGTCCGTCTTGTTCTTGGAGTACTTCATGACCGAGAAGCCGTCGCCTGGGTACTCGACGACGCCCTTGATCGGCGCCGTCGAAAACGGCGGCACGAAAGCCGCCACATTCGAGCCCATCGTGCTGGTGTACTGCGCGGTGTCCCAGGTTCCATCGACCATCATCGCCGCCTTGCCCTTTTCGAACTGCTGGATGTTGGCGGTGTTGGTCAACACGTCACTGTTGGTGTAGCCATCCTTTTCGAGCGATGCCCACATCTGCAGCTGGGCCACGTTCTCACTCGAGGTCCACGGGATCGAACCATCGTAGAGGTCCTTCCAGCCGGCCAGCGAGTGCGCGCCGATCATCATGTAGCTCATGTCGTACCAGGGGTAGAACTCCGTGCTGATCGCCTGCCCGCCGTTGCCGTACACCATTGGCTGGATTCCCTTGGCCTTGAGCGCCTTGCAATCGGCGAGCAACTGGGACCAGTCCGTCGGCGGCGTCTTGATGCCGGCTTCGGCGAAGAGCTTCCTGTTGTAGAAGCCGATGTAGAACTGCGTCTCGAGCGGCATCACGTAGGCGCCCTGCGAGGCGTGGAAGTTCGGTGCCTCCCACTGCAGCCCCTCCATCTTCGCGAGGTCCGCGGCAGGCACGTTGCCCTTCAAGTTCACGAGGTAACTCGAGTACTGAAGGTCATAGATGCCGGTCCACATCACCGCGAGGTCGGGGCCGTTGCCGGAGATCGCCGCGGATTGCAGCAACTGGAAGTAGTTCGTGCCCGGTTGGGCAACGACGTGAATCACGATGTTCGGGTTCAACTTGTCGAAGGCCGCGACGAGCTTCGTCGTGGCGACCGCGTTCTGCTCGGTGCCGTAGTTTTGCCAAAGCGTCAACGTTACTTTGGTCCTGGCGGCGGCTGGTGCGGCGGCGTACACCGACCCCGCCAGCACCAGAGCACCAACTAAGACACCGATTCCTCTGGTTCGTCCCCGTATCAAGGTCGTCCTCCCGATACTCGCTCGAGGCTCACGTTGAAACCCCGTCTCTCTCGAAGCTTCCACCTCTCAAGACCTCCCCACTATAGACTCAGCACGGCGCGGACCCTGGCCGCGCGGTTGAACCAAGAAGTCGAAGTCGCAGCCGTCAGGTGCATGACTGACGTGACGGCGGTGGAGCTCGGCATAACCGGCTCTGCCTCGGCCGGCGAGTAGGTGACGGCGGTTCGCGCGGCGAGCTCTTGGTCG
>JBEKMZ010000186.1:0-6090 GCA_049523315.1 Acidimicrobiales bacterium
CTGCTCGTCACCGAAGCGATGGTCGTCCCCGACGGGATTCCGAAGCCCGACACCAGGTCCCCGACTTGCCCGGTTGTAAAGCTGCCGGTCGGTCCCGTCAGCGAGTTCGAGCCACTCGTGATCGACGCCGATGCAACATTGGTCGCAGCGCCGTAAGACACGTAAGTCATCCCAGCTGGTACCGGGTCGGTGACGACCACGCTCTGCGCGGCCTGAGGGCCGTTGTTCACAACTTCCAGCCTGTAGGTCTCGGCCGATCCGTCGATGGGACTCGAGTTACCGGCCGCCTTCGTGAGCACTACGTTCGCCGTCCCCGTCGGGCTGATCGAGGCCGAGGCCGAGGAGGCGCCCACGGTCGCGCCCGTCGAATTCGGTGTCGTCTGACTCTCCGTCGCAACGTTGGTGATGATCCCCGACGAAGACGTCGCCCGGACGAGCACTGCGATCGACTTGGACGCTCCCGAGGTGAGCGAGAAGCCCGTCAAGGTCGGTGAACATGTCGTCCCCCAGGTGACGGTCCCAGACGACTGGCAGATGTTCGTGCCGGCTGGCGCAGTGTTGACTTCCTCGAGCGTCACAGTCTCGGTCGCCGTCGCCGTCGCCGCGTTCGACATCGTGGCCGAGGTGCCGCTCGCCACAGCCGTCACGATCGTCCCGCTCCGGATGTTCGTCCCCGAGACGGGATAGCCGATGTCCCCCGCGACAAACGTTGCCGCAGGTGCCGTCAGCATCGTCGAGCCGCTCGTGACGCCCGCACCGGCGACGCTGACCGGAGATGCCGACGAGACGAACGTGACGCCTGCCGGCAACGGGTCGCTGACGGTTACTCCCTGGGCCGTGTCCGGCCCGCTGCCTGTGACAGTCAGCACGTACGCCGTCTCGTCCAAAGGGTCTGCCGCGCCGACCTGCGGCGCTTCGTTTGAAACAGCCTTCGTCAACGAGACGTTGGCGACCGCAGTGGGGTTGATAGTTACGGAGCCGGACGTAGAGGTGCCCCCGGAGGCGTTGGGGTTGGTCTGGTTCTCGACGGCAGTGTTGACGATCGACCCCGAGCCGGCCGTGACGTCGACTGTGACCGCCAACTGCAGTGAAGCGTTGTCCGTCATCGTGCCGATCGTCCAGGTGACGATGTTGTTCGACTCGGTGACCGTTGTGCCGCCTGGGACGACCCCGTCCGACACGAAGACCGTGCCGGCTGGGAGGGGGTCGGTGACGACGACCCCCGCGGCTGAGCTAGGGCCGTTGTTCGTCACGTTGATCGTGTAGGTGTCCTGCGACCCGTCTGCGGGCGTAGCGTTGCTGACGGTCTTCACCGCCGCTACCGTGGCCACGTTCGTCGGGTTGATCGTTGCGCTCGCTGTCGTCACGCCGCTCGGGTTGGCAGTGGTCTGCGTCTCGGTGACCGTGTTGGTGATGGCCCCGGCGTTGTTGACGGTCGCCACCATCGTCAAAGTCGCCGTCGTACCGCTGGCAAGCGTCCCGACGGTCCACGTGAGCCGGTCCTGGGAGCTGCTGAACGTGACGCTCCCCGTGGCGGTCGAGGACGACACGTATGTGATGCCCGTAGGCAGGTTGTCGGTCAAGGTGACGCCGGCTGCAGAGTCGGGGCCGTTGTTCGTCGCCGTAATTGCGTAGGTCACGTTGGTGTTGACGGTCGGAGCCGTAGGCGACACCGTCTTCGAGATGGACACGTTGGCGACAGGCGTCACGGTGATGGAAGCGGAAGCCGAAGTGGAGTCCTGGCCGTTCGGGAGAGGGCTGCTTGCCGATTGGGTCTCGGTGGCGGTGTTGACGACGGGGCTGCCACCGTTCGAGCCGTTGACCGTCGCCAGGATGACGATCGAAGCCGAGTCTCCCACCACGAGGGTCCCGATGTTCCACGTGAGGGTGTTGCCGGAGGCGGAGGCCGATGTGGTCGCGCCGTCTGCGGTGGTAGGAGCCACCGCGGGCGCCACGAGCGTGGCCGCTTCACCGGACGCCGTCCCCGTAGCCGCGGCAGTCAGCGTCGCGGATGCTCCCCCGCCCGCGACCGCGGAGATGGTCGTGCCGGTGGTGATGTTGGCGCCGATTATGTAGTCACCGACTTGGCTCGCGCTGAAGGTCCCCGTCGCGGCCGTGATGGTGGTCGAGCCACTCGTCACGCCGATTCCGCTCACCGGGACCGGGGCTCCGTACTGATCGAGACCGAGCTCGTTTGGAAGTGCATCGACAACCTGGACCACCTGCGCAGCGTTCGGCCCGCCGTTGTCTGCCGAGATTGTGTAGGCGACCGTCGAGCCGTCGAGCGGCGCGGCATTGGATACGGCCTTCGATACCACGACGTCAGCGATCGCGGTCGGGGTGATCGTCGCGGAGGCCTGCTGTGTCCCGGTGACGTCCGGTGTCGCGGTCGATTGCGACTCCGTGGCGGTGTTCACGAGAGCACCGGACCCTGCGTCCACCTGAACATTGATTGTCAGGGTGGCCTGCGCGCCGTTCGCCAGAGAGGCGACAGCCCAGGTGATCGTCGGTACGCCGTTGACGACGCCCTCGCTGGCCGACCCCGTGCTCGCCGTAGCGGACACGTAGCCGACACCTTGAGGCAGTGGGTCGGTCACCAGCATGTTGGCGGCTGCGTGCGGACCGGCGTTGGTCGCCGTGATCGTGTAGCTGTCCGAGGTTCCATTTGCAGGTGATGCGACCGCTGCCGTCTTCGTGATCGAGACGTTGGCCACGTTGGTCGCCACGCCGCCCCAGGTGACCGGTTGAGTAGCAGTCAGGTACGAGCTCGGAGAGTTGTTATCTGGGCTGGAGATCGTGACCGAGATGTTGTAGGTGCCTGCCGTCTGGGTGGTCTGTTGCACGGGGATGCCGAGCGGCGGGAGTGAGGTCCCTGCGGGCGCTTGCCCGCCGGGCGGTACGTACGTACAGGTGTCGGTCGTCAGTCCCGCACCGGGAGTCGGGCAAGCCCAGCCGCTTCCTGCGGGAGGCTGCCCGCTCACGAACTGCACGCCGGCGGGGAGGCTGATTGTCGCGGAGATGTTCTGCGTCTCGCTCGAGCCGGTGGCAAGAACGGCGCCGGTGAACGTCGTGTAGGCAGTCGTGCCGAGACTGGCCGGGATCGCCGCGGAAGTATTGCCGCATTGCGTGGCGCCCTCGTCGAGCACGACGGGCTCGCTGGCCGCAGTGGCCGTCGCCGCAGCCGACATCGTCGCCGTCGAACTGCCCCCGACGGCGGTGATCGTGGCACCTGCCGGAATCCCCGCACCGACGAGCACGTCTCCCACGTCACCGAGGCTGAGGGTGCCTCCTGGGTCAGTGAATGTCGTGGACCCGCTCGTGATCGACGCTGCAGGGATCGTGCGGCTGACCGGCAGCATCGGGCTGATCGTGACGATCTCACCCGCCGAAGACGCCGTGGCGTTGTTCGACAGCGTCGCCGTCGTGCCGCTAATGGCAGTGATCGTTGTCCCGCTCGGGATGCCTGTGCCATAGATGGCGCTTCCGACGTCCTGGGAGGGGAGAGCCGACGGTGTGGTGATCGCAGCCGAACCGCTCGTCACGCTCACGCCTTGCACGACCTGGTTCGGATTGGCAAGCACGCAAAGGTTGGGCTTGACCGGGACGACAGTCGAGACCTGGACATCGTTGATCTCGTGGATCTCGGTGCTACCTCCGGTGCTCGCCGACCAGCCGAACTTCACGGTCGGGACGGTCTTCATCTCAGCCGGCTCCGGCGCCGTCTCGATGAGCACGCCATTGAGGTAGGCAAGGACCTCCGGGGAACCCGGCTGGGATGCGGAGACTGCGTTCGAACATGGGTAGGTCGCGTAGGTGCTGGCGCACCCGGGCGGGTCGACGTGGAGGTGGACGACATCACCACCGGCCGTGCCCACGGCCGGGCGGGCGGTCGCTGCCGCGTTGTCGACGGTGACGCTCGCTGGAGCAGCCAGAAGGCAGTACTCACCGTTCGCCTCGCCTGCCTCGGGGAACCAGCCGGCCGGGTAGGCCGTGGTCCCGATCGTCGCCGCCGGGTTCAGGTAGCCCGGGCCACGTATAGCCAGTTCCTCGGGCTTCGCGGCAGTCGGATTCAACGCCTGGTTGCACGACATGCTCGTCCCGGTGTTGGTGTCGTTGTAGAGGAACGAGTAGTTGCCATAGGCGTCGACACCCACGCCGAGGATCCCGTCCGGGAGACCGCCGCACTCGCTGTTCGGCCCGACCGCCGGGTCATTCGCCGGGCAGTCACCGCCCTTGGCGTAGTCAAAGCCGCCCGCCCCACCGATCGGCCCGATCTTCGTCAGCGAGTCAGCTCCGTTCGTGAGGAAGAACGTGATCATGTCGGCACCGGTGCCGTCATATTGATAAGCGTCGAAGCTGACGTCGAAACCCGCCGACGTCGGAACCTGGTAGTTGTAGAGCAGATACCCGTTCGAGTTGTTCCCGTTGCTCGTCAACCGGAGAGCACCCGCGCCGGGGGAATCTGGGAGCGTGCCCGTCGCACCGCCCGGTTGGGATGTCGCGCAACCCGGGATCGGCAATTCGCTCGTATTAGTGGAAGCTGTGAGGCAGGGAGCGAACGTGCCGTTCGTGGTGAGCAGGCTTTGCGACGCGGTCGATACCTGGCTTCCCGTGAAAGTCTCAGAGAACAGCACCGTGCCGGGTGGGGACGCCGAGGCCCGTCCTTGCCCGAGCAAGCTCGACGCGACAACTACCGCCAGCCCTGCGACGATGACACTGATCACGAGGAGGAGGCAGCAGACTGCACGGACGACGCGGTGACGAACCAGCCCGATGGCTCGGAACGCGCCACTGCTGCCGCTCGTGCTCGCCTCGATTCCTCGCAGCTCAAAGCTGCCCGCATCAACCAAGACGAAGCTACCCGCTGTCGTCCGCGCTATCGCGGATGGTTTGCTACCTCACGATCCCCAGTTCAACGCGAAGAGCCATAATTCCAGTCGATACCGAGTGGTTGGTGCTGGCTGCATCGAAGAGGACCCGGATGGATGTGCCAACGACCACCACCAATAGCAGCCCGATCAGCAGGAAGCTTTGCTGGGTGCGCCGATCTTGCCGTGCGTGAGCTTGGCGATTGCGGCCCACCGGCTTTCTTTGTGCGTCATGCCTTTCGGTGACACCGCCCGCTGCTTGTCCTCGATCTCCGCGAACGGCCCCGCGACTAACCCCTTGTACGACGTGGGATGTGCAGCCCTGGCTTGGGCCTGGGTGCCCTTGAACGGCGGAGCGTTACCGGTTCGGTTATACGTGCCGTAACTTTGCACACTGTGCGAACCGCGCCGGTCCCAACGGCCGCCTTGGCCTTGACCGTCCGCTTGGACAAGAAGCCCCTTACCGCCGTGCTTCCAGCAGTGCTGATTGCCATCGTCGTCGATCCTGATGTCCTGCACGGCTGATCTCCTCGTGGATCACTTTGCGCTGGCGCCAGCCCGATGTCGGCGCGCAGAGTAAGTCAGCGGAGGCGTCGAGCCTGCACCCGGGCCGCTCGTGCTCGCGGTTTCAACTCCGCATCCCCGTATCGGTACATCTTCGGCCATCAGCCCAGGTCACAGATCCGACGAGGGAATCTGGCTCTGGCCGTGATCTCGGTGGGCGATGCTGGATCGATGCTGGATCGTTACTGGCGATCAGAGCGCTGCGGCTGGTCGCCGTGGCGGCCAAAGCTGGATCGGCTGGCCTCCCTCGGCCCGGAAATGGTGACGCACCATGCAGTATGTATTTCGACGGTCAACCCTCCTCGTAGTTCGCTAGAAGACGAGAGGAGGCTGGCTACGAGATCGTCTTCCCAGGTCACAGCCAAAAACCAGGCAGCCCGCTTCGATCGGTCACAGCGCGGAAGCAGCTTCGGAACGGTCACCGCCTTCCTCATCCGCTTGTGCGGGAGCTGCTTGTTCGACGAGCGCGAAATACTCCCTACGCCTCCTCCCAATCAACTACTGGAGGATGAAGAGGTACGTCGGAGCTGGATGGCTGTCGTTTGCCAGCGAGAAGGGACCACCTAGCCGCTGGTTTTGCCAGTGGCATGGGACCACCCCCGTTGCCAGTCATGGGACCACCCTGAGCATCCACCAACACCGGCCGAAGACAGATTCG